>JAOZLL010000004.1 GCA_029934835.1 Flavobacteriaceae bacterium
GCCTATTGCCTATTGCCTATTGCCTATTGCCTATTGCCTATTGCCTATTGCCTATCTTTTTCACATCCGCATTTTGATGAATTAAATATTTTTTTTTGTTTTTTTTATCCATACATTCATATCGTGTACGTCTTTTTTCACCTAAGATAAAGGTTTTATTTCGTAAAATAAATTTATTTCCTGTCTCTAATTCAAATAAGCTAACATTGTCTGATGGAGTATCATATTTTTTTAAGGCTATGGATAATTGCACATCAGAACCCGTAGCTGCTTTTGGATTTTTAAGGTATTGCGCTAAATAGGGAAGTGTATCATTGGGGAAAATATCATTATTTAAAAAAGGAAGCATTAAATATTTGAATTCATTTTTCCACTCGGCACCATGTGGTTTCACCCTTTTATACTTTTTATGTGTCAACCAATGCGCTATTTCATGAACTAAAGTCAATAAAAAACTATATTTATTCAGATTATGATTCACGCTAATTTGTGCTTCTCCATTTCTTAAAACCCTAAAATCGCCTTGTTTGGTAAGTCGTTCTCGAGTTATTTTTATGTGAATAGGATGTTTATCCAATAAATTGAATAAGCTAGTATGAGCTGCCTCTGGAATATGCTCTTTTAATATTTGCCGGTATTTATCTTTATTCATTTTTGACTTTCAACTTTCAACTTTCAACTTTGAACTCATTAAGGTGTAGAACTAGCAACAGGTAAAATTTTTCCGTTAAAGTATTTATTTCCAAATAGTGCAAAATCTGCAATATAAGACGCCATATCGTTTGCTGAAGTTGGAGCTTTGTAACCAGGAAAAGCTTCGTCTAACATTTCAGTTTGTACAGCACCAAGAGCCAAAGCGTTAAAAGCGATACCTTCATCTTTGTACTCTTCGGCTAATAATTCGGTTAGCGTAATCACAGCACCTTTAGAAGAGCTGTAGGCTGAAAGACCAGCAAATTTTGAGCTCCCTTGAATACCGCCCATACTGCTGATATTTAGCACATGACTTCCTTTTTTTAAATAAGGCAACATGATTCTGGTCAATTCTGCAACGGCAAAAACATTTACTTGATACACATCAAAGAAATCTTGTATAGTAGTTTCTTTAAATGGTTTGTTAACTAGTTTTCCTGCATTATGGATAATAATATCAACTTTTTTCCAATTATTTTCAACATACGCCAAAGCTTTTTTTAGATAATTAGCTTGTGTTAAATCAAGCGCTAATGCTTTGACATTTTTTATTTTTTGAACAGGCTTAACATTCCTTGAGATGGCAAGAATATTATGTTTGGTAGATAGAATTTTAACTAATTCTAATCCTATTCCTCGACTGACACCCGTAATGATTATGTTTTTTCGCATATCACAAAAATAAAGTTTTCTTTGTGACTTTACGACTTTGCAAGAGAAATTATTCCTTTTTAATCAAATATAATATGTACATAAGCTCCAATATCTGCTGGATTAGATCGGGTAACTCCAAGAATATCAATGGGAACTTGTGTCGTACCATTTAATGAAGCTTGTCCATTTCCATCAGATTCTTCTCCAATAATTAGTTCGTTTTGATAGGTGTCTTTAAAATTTGGATCTCCATTTAGTATGTTATTTACATAATAATTGGTATCTGTAAAATCATATAAAGGATTGTCAACATAACTATTTTGAATATCATCAAATTGTATCAAGTTATGAGTGAATTGATAGTTAAAAGTGGCGCCATCTATTTTTTCTAGATTTAATTCAATATTATTTCTACCAGCAATAATACAATTGGTGAAATTCGCTGCTACTAAATCTACAGCTACTAAGGTCGTTTCGTCAAGGGCGTAGAAATTATTTACCAATACCGTTGGGTAACTTCGAAGTCCATTCCAGTAGTTAGCAAATGTGCAATGTGTAAAATCATAAACACCACCTTGTGTGATGGCTAAAGATGAAAAACCCGCATTGTTCATGACTAAGTTTTCTCCTAGGATGTTTGTTTGCCGTGTTAATATTCCAAATTGTGCTGCATTGTAAATCTGGGAGTTTTTCAGTTCTAAAACAGGTTGAATATTATCTGTATATCCATCAACGAGTAAACCTACGCTACTGTTCTTAATTGTTAAATAATTTATTAGATTATCCACACTTCCATTACGTAACCAGACCAAACCCCATTGACCAGGTACATCAGCATATTCGGGTTCTAGACGATCACCTTCAAAAACGACTTCTGTGTCGAGTTGTCCTTCAATATTTAAGTCTCCTTGAATGTGTAAGCTAGAATTCTCATTGACTATCAATCCAGAGTTAGCATGAAAATGAACCTTAGTTCCAGCTTCTATTGTTAGTGTTTTTGCGTTGTTATTAGTATCTCCAACCATCATATAACCATAAATAACATAAGGTTTTTCGTTGGAAAAGGTTAGTTCACTATCTAATAAATACCGACCAGGAATCTCAGTTACTTCACCGTTAATCTCTAGGGTTTCTATGACTCCGTTTTCTCTATTCGGATATAAAAAATGAGCATCTTGTACAAGTGTAACTAGTTTGACATCTTGTTGGTTTGCTCCTTCATCAAAAAGTAATTCATCCACATAAAGTGGGTCTACTACATCTGCGTAATCAATGGTGGTTTCTATAAAAACATAAATGCTATCTTTAGCTAGAATATCAATATTTTCAAAGTATTTCCCAGGGATTCCATCTACATTTAAACGGTAACCCGAATCATCACCACGACCCAATTTAATTGTTGGAATAGTGATGGCGTTATCACTACGGTTATAAACTTTTAAACGATAGGTACTTGAACTCGTGGTCGTAAAAACAGTATCTAAATAAACCGTGTCTTTTGAAAATTCGAGTTGTCCATCACTGAGATTGGTGCTAAAATCTTTTCTACATGAGGAGATAAGGATTAATCCGATAAAAAATAGTAAAGTTATGAGTTGTTTCATGTAGATTTCTTTGTTCAAATAACGCTTATTTAATTGAATTGTTGCTAAGCTACAAAATCAATTTAAGCAAAATTATATAATATTTAAGAATTAGCATTTCATTAAGAGCAGATTATTGTGAAAAAGGCAAGAAAATCGTATTATTGTAATGAAATTAATACTTATTATGATGCGCTATTTTACACTTTTATTGATTACTTATTTATTCGTTGGATGTTCTACACAACAAACTGTCGTTGCACAAGATTCAAACACTTTAAAAAACATAACACTTGAGGATATTTGGCAAGATGGAACCTTTCGAACAGAAAGAATGAATGCTCTAAATTCTATGAAAGGAGATTTTTATACTTTATTAGATTTTAATCGTGAAACTCGTAGTACGGCAGTGGTTAAGTATAGTTATCAAACTTTAGAAAAAGTCAGCACTATTGTCGATAGTAAAAATCTAGCTGATTTGGCTTATTTTGAATCCTATGCCTTTAATGCAGATGAAACGAAGTTATTGTTAAGTGCTGAATCAGAACCCATTTATCGTCACTCAGAAAATGCGTTGTTTTATGTATATGATTTAAAAACCAAAAAACTACAAAAGGTTGCTGATGAAAAAATTCAACAGGTTACTTTTTCACCAGACAGTAATAAGATTGCTTATGTATTTAAAAATAATATTTATATTTTCAATTTAAAGGAAAACAGATTAGATCAAATTACTTTTGATGGGAAAATAAATCATATTATCAATGGAATCACTGATTGGGTTTATGAAGAAGAATTTGGTTTTGTACGAGCTTTTCAATGGAATGCTGATGGTACCAGTTTAGCATTCTTACGTTTTGATGAATCAGAAGTCCCTGAATTTACCATGATGCGTTATGGTGATGATTTATATCCGTATCCACATACGTTTAAATACCCCAAAGCAGGAGAAAAAAATTCTGATGTTAGTTTGTATTTGTATCCTATGGGAGCAAAATCAGCTACAAAAATTGAATTGGGTGACTACGAATATATCCCAAGATTAAAATGGACAAAAGATGCCAATTTACTTGCTGTACAAACGACAAATAGAAGGCAAAATAGTTTAAAATTACATCTTGTTGATAATCGAACTCAAAGAGCAAAACTTGTATTTGATGAAAAATCAGATACTTATGTTAATGTTCGAGATGTGTTAACTTTTTTAGATGATAATAGTTTTATATGGAGTAGTGAAAGAGATGGTTTTGATCATTTATACCATTATCAAGTTGATGGAAAATTGATAAATCAGATTACAAAAGGCAATTGGGATGTTATCAAGTTTTATGGAGCAGATGAAAAAAACAAGCAACTATTTTATCAATCGGTTGAAGACGGAAGTATCAATAAAACGGTCTATTCCATCAGTTTTAATGGAAAAAACAAAAAGAGATTAAGCCCAGATCATGGCATGAATAGAGCTTCGTTTAGTAAAAATAGAAAATATTTTATCAATAATTTTTCGGATGTAAGTACGCCTTCAATCTATACCTTACACACATCAGATGGAAAACTTTTAAAGAAGGTGAAAGACAACAAAGATGTGCAGCAAAAGCTTGCAGCATACAAGGTAAGTCAAAAAGAGTTTTCTACGATAACAACCAAAGATGGCACTTTTAATATGTGGATGATAAAACCACTAGATTTTGATCAGAATATAAAATATCCTGTTTTGATGTATCAATATTCAGGGCCAGGCGTACAGACGGTACAAAATTCATGGAATGGCTATGACGATTATTGGTATTATATGTTAGCAGCTAAAGGTTATATCGTCGTGAGTGTAGATGGACGAGGTACTGGAGGAAAAGGAGCTGCATTTACCAAAGTAACCTACAAAGAACTTGGGAAATATGAAACTATAGATCAAATAGAAGCAGCAATAGAATTAGGAAATCGAGCTTACATTGATGCAGACAGAATCGGAATTTGGGGATGGTCTTATGGTGGATTTACGAGTTCGAATGCCTTATTAAAAGGAGGTGATGTTTTTAAAATGGCAATTGCAGTTGCGCCCGTTACCAATTGGCGTCTTTATGACACGGTTTATACCGAACGCTATATGCAAACACCACAAGAAAATCCTAAAGGATATGACCAAAACTCACCCTTGTTTTTTGCGGATCAATTAAAAGGGAAGTATCTATTAGTACACGGTTCAGGAGATGACAACGTACATGTTCAAAATTCCATGCAAATGATTAATGCGCTGATAACAGCCGATGTTCCATTTGATAGTGAACTCTATCCTGACAGAACACACGGAATTTATCGAGGTAAAAACACTCGTTTACACTTATATAAAAAAATGACTGATTTCATTTTGAAAAATTTATAACGTGGATAATTGTATTAGATGCGGTTTTTTAATTTTTCAACTAAATAGTCTTGGGTCTTTTTATATAACTTATCAAGACTTTCTAATAACTTTTTCATCGAATCAAGTGTAATTATCTAACCTTTCCAAAAATTTACTTACTTTTATCCGATTTAATTTTTAACTAAGACAAAAAATTATGAGTAACAAACAAGCACACCCAAAAGCACTTTATACACTATTTGCCACTGAAATGTGGGAACGGTTCAGTTATTACGGAATGCGTGCCTTACTAACGCTTTATCTTACTGCTGAGTTAGCAAATGGAGGTTTTGGGTTGAATAGACAAGAATCCTTAACGCTTTACGCCATTTTCACAGGATTAGTATACTTAACTCCTATACTTGGAGGTTGGGTTGCTGATAAATTTCTTGGAAAACGGAAAACAGTTTATATAGGAGGTTTGGTAATGGCAGTAGGTCAGTTTTTATTAGCTGCAAGTGCATTTATGGCACATTCGTTAGATCCTGTAACACGTTTATTTGTATTTAATTTTGGATTAGGAGTTCTTATTATTGGTAATGGATTTTTTAAACCAAATATTTCTACCATAGTTGGAGATTTTTATGATGATAATGACCCAAGAAAAGATTCGGCCTTTAATATATTCTATATGGGTATTAATTTAGGAGCAATCTTAGGACCTTTTATTGCTGGAGCATTAGGAGAAAATGTTTCTTGGGGTTGGGGTTATTTATCTGCAGGTATAGGTATGATTTTAGGTGTTTTATGGATGAAAGCAAGAGAAGCTACATTAGAGGACAAAGGATTGCCACCAAATACTCCAGAAGGTAAATTAGTTTTAGATAGAAAAGATTGGTGTGACATAATTGTTTATGCCGTCGCTTTAGTAGTTGCTACTTTAGCAATCGTTTTTGTTTGGGGATTATTACCTGATAATGTTGCTGATATTATAACCTATGTAGGTTTTGCAGTAGGATTTTTAGGATTGATGTATATAATTTTTCAAGGAACCAATGGTGCTGAAGAATGGACTCGAATGATTGTTATTTTAATTTTAGCTTTTTTTAATATTGCCTTTTGGGCAGGATTTGAACAAGCAGGTGGTACGATGAATCTTTTCGCGAAAGAAAATACAGACAGATTGATTTTTGGATGGGATATGCCCGCAACTTGGTTCCAAAATATTAACCCAATTGCAATTCTAATTTTTGCACCTATTTTCTCAATCCTATGGTTAAAATTAGATGCGATGAAATTTAACCCAAGAACACCGATAAAATTTGCAATAGGATTATTCTTAGGAGCAGTTGCTTTCTGGATAATGACACAAGCAAGTCATGCTGCAGATGGAGGAAACTTAGTTTCACCTTGGTGGTTAGTAGTAGTTTATGTCGTGTTAACTTTAGGAGAACTAATGTTATCACCAATTGGTCTTTCTATGATTACTAAGCTAGCACCAAAAAAATTGGTATCTGTAGTTATGGGATTATGGATGGCAAGTTTTGCAGCCGGTAATTACCTAGCAGGTATGATGGAGAGCATCCTACATAAATACGACTTTGAGTTATATCCATTTATTATGTGGATGATGATCGGCTCAGGTGTGTCACTATTAGTGTTGTCGCCAATGCTTAATAAATTTATGAAAGGAATTCACTAAGATTTAATGAACAAACAAAATAAATAACCAATATAAACCCTGTTAAGAACTTAGCAGGGTTTATCTATTAAAACAATTATCTTATGAGTACAGAAAATAAAGAATTAGGATTTATTGGATTACTAAGATCTTTCCCTAAACCATTTTGGTTGGCAAGTGCTATGGAGTTATTCGAGCGTTGGGCTTGGTATGGTCTATTTGCTGTATTAGCTTTATATCTTACAGGATCTACGGATGAAGGCGCCTTGGGTTTTACACATGTAGAACGTGGAGAAATTATGTCGTATGTGACTGCAATTCTCTATTTCTTACCTATTATTACTGGAGCTATTTCAGATAAGATCGGTTATAAATTATCCTTGATAATTGCCTATTTACTGTTAGGAGTAGGTTACTATTTTATGGGAGAAGTAACCTCTTATAGTGCTGTATTTCTCATGTTCCTTGTAGTGGCTTTAGGTGCAGCCATGTTTAAACCAGTTGCCTCAGCTATTGTAACAAAATCTACAGATAAATCAAACTCGTCCTTTGGGTTTGGGGTGTTTTATATGATGGTCAATATCGGTGGGTTCTTCGGTCCATTGTTTTCAGCGAAATTACGTGATGAGTACGGTTGGAAAATAGTTTTTTTAATGGCTACAAGTGCAATTATTGTTAATTTAATTATTGTAATCTTTTTCTTTAAAGAACCACATAGAGAAAAAAACACAGATTCTTTAGGTAAAACCATCACTACTTCGTTAAAACATATTTGGGAAGCATTGTCTGATATGAAATTAACCTTCTTATTATTAATAATGGTCGGTTTTTGGTTGATGTTCAACCAACTGTTTTATACGTTACCTGTTTTTATTGAGGAGTGGATTAATACAACACCTTTTTACGAGGCTTTTCATAAAATATTGCCTCCAATTGCCGATTTCTTGAAAAATAAAGACGGTAGTATCAATCCAGAAATGATTGTAAATCTCGATGCTTTCTTTATTATTATCTTCCAGATGACTATCTCTATGATTATCTTAAAATGGAGACCTATTAGTGCTATGATGACTGGTATTATTATCGCTATGATTGGTATAGGTGTTTCATTCTATACTAACAATAGTTTATATACTGTTTTAGGTATTTTAATTTTTGCCATTGGTGAAATGACTTCCAATCCTAAATTTTCTGATTATATAGCTAAAATCTCTCCTAAAGGAAAAGAAGCCTTATATATGGGAACCTACTTTTTACCTATTGCCTTAGCAAATCTTTTAACGAAATGGATTACAGGTGATTTATATGAAAATATGTCTGATAAAGTAGTAATAATCAGACAAGAATTAGCCAACAGGAGTATGGAATTACCCGAGATAACAACTGAGTTTACGAAAAATGATTTTTATAATGCTGCTGCTGAAAAGCTACAAATGTCACAAGAGCAAATGACAACTTTTATGTGGGATAACTATCATCCCGGTAATATTTGGTACGTCATTGCAGGTATTGGAATGATTACAGTTGTAGGCTTATTGATTTATAATGTGGTAATAGCCAATAAAATTAAAAAACAAAACGCTTAATTTTTTAATTGATTTCCTAAAATGCTTCTAAACTCGCAGAAGCGTTTTTTGTACTTTGCAAACTTTATAACTTTTAACTCATATAAATGTCAGATTACGCAAACGAAAATAGTCAACAACAAATATTAGGACACCCAATAGGCTTATTTGTCTTATTCTTTACAGAAATGTGGGAACGATTCTCCTATTATGGAATGCGTGCCTTGTTAATCTTATTTTTGATTGCAAAAGTTGATGATAAAGGTTGGGGTTGGGAAAAAGGCGAAGCTTATTACCTTTATGGTTGGTATGTAATGCTCGTGTATTTATTACCTTTACTCGGTGGTTGGTTGGCAGATAATAAATGGGGACACGTAAAAACGGTAATTGTAGGAGCTTCTATTATAACTTTAGGACATGCCTCAATGGCAATTTCTGATTTACAAATAGGAATGGATTTCAAATTTGTATTTTATATAGGATTGTTTCTAATCGTTTTAGGAACAGGTTTGTTTAAACCCAATATGTCTTCTATTGTAGGAAAATTGTATCCAGAAGGAAGTGATAAAAAAGATGGAGGTTATACCATTTTCTATATGGGAGTGAATTCTGGAGCTTTTATTGGAACGCTGTTAGTAGGATGGATTGGTGAAACTTTTAGCTGGACGTATGGTTTTGGATTAGCAGGTATTTTTATGTTCTTCGGACTTTTACAATTCTATTTTGCTCGTAATGTTTTTGGAAAAGAGGCAACTGAAGTTAGAAAAAATTCAACAATAGAAATGTCAGAAGAAGACAAAGCCAAAAATGTTCCTTTCACTCAAAAAGATATGAGGTTGATTGGTTTTGGAGGTTTCTTTGCAGTAACATGGATTGTTGATGGTGTGTTTTCTGCTATTACTAGGGGAACACATTTCCTAACTGAAAATTTATTTTCTATAGGTAGTATGTCTATAGATTTGTCTCAAATATTTTTCACACTGTCTTTGCTAATCTTTATAATAGTAGGCTTATCTAGGTTAAATAGATTTGAAATTGTAGAGAGAGATCGTTTAAAAGTAATTTTTATCATAGCATTTTTTGTAATTTTTTTCTGGGCAAGTTTTGAACAAGCTGGAACTACTCTAAATGTTTTTGCGAAAGATTTTACGAATAGAATGCTTGAAGGAAATTGGAGTATAATTTACAAGATTATTGATACAATCTTATCATTTACACCAATGATTATACTCACAGGATTTATCTATAAACTATTTAAAGCTATTTGGAAGACAAATCCGCTAACTATTATTTTTACATCTATTAGTTTTATAATAATTTGGTATTTAGTAATCATAAGAGTTTTAAATAAATTACTAGGAATTACTACAGCAAACTTTTCAGAAGTATTAGGAAGTTTTGCAGATACAAGTATTGGTCAAATGTTTACTGGTTCGGTACTAGTTGATACTTCTTGGTTTCAAATATTAAATCCATTCTTTATTGTGATGTTGGCACCTTTGTATTCTATACTTTGGAAAAAAGTTACTTTATCAGCTGCTCAAAAATTCTTCATTGGTTTAACTTTATTAGCCTTGGGATTTGGTGCTTTGGCATTAGGCGCAAGTAGTATTCCGAATGGAGCAGAAACGGCTTCAATCAGTATGATGTGGTTAATACTAGCCTATTTATTACATACGATGGGCGAATTATCAATATCGCCAGTTGGATTATCTTACGTGAGTAAATTGGCTCCTGCAAGAATGTTGGCTTTCCTATTTGGTATTTGGTATGTATTTACTGGAATGGCAGGAAAAATATCCTCTATTTTTGCGCAATATTCTGAGTCAATTCAAGAAACCGATGGATGGTCATCTTTCTTTTTGATATTTACCATTATACCTTTTATAGCTGGTTTGGGTATTCTCGCTCTCAATAAACCTATAAAACGAATGATGCACGGTATTGATAAGTAATCTTTAGGCACTTCTTATAGAAAATTTATAGTTGATCTAATTAATAAGACAGCAATTAGACAAAGGTCTTATCTTATATTGAGTTGATTATCAATAAGGGATAAGCCTGATGTCTATCATAAATATTTCTTTACAGAAGTCATAATCATATTCCTCTAAATTCATTAAATTCGCATAAATATTAAAATCATAAAATTATGTCAGAAGTTGTAATAGTATCCATGGTGCGTACTCCAATTGGTAGTTTCTTAGGTGGTTTATCAAGTGTTAGTGCCCCGAAATTAGGAGCAGTAGCTATAAAGGCAGCTTTAGAAAAAATAAATTTAAAACCAGAATTAGTTGATGAAGTTTTGATGGGTAATGTTTTACAAGCTAACCTTGGTCAAGCTCCAGCAAGACAAGCTGCTATCTTTGCAGGAATTCCTGATACAGTTCCTTGTACTACAGTAAATAAAGTTTGTGCATCTGGATTAAAAGCGATGATGCAAGCAGCACAAGCTATAAAATGTGGTGATGCTTCTGTAATTGTTGCTGGTGGAATGGAAAATATGTCAAGTGTGCCCCATTATCTTAATGCAAGAAAAAGCACCAAATTAGGTGATGTTAAAATGATAGATGGATTGGTAAAAGATGGATTAACCGATGTCTACGCAAATGCTCACATGGGAACATTCGCTGATTTGTGTGCTGATGAATATAAAATATCAAGGGAACGTCAAGATGCATTTGCCATAGAATCTTATAATCGTTCTGCAAAAGCTTGGTCTGAAGGTAAATTTGACAATGAAGTAGTCCCAGTAGAAGTCCCTCAACGAAGAGGAGAGCCTATTATAATTGATACAGACGAAGAGTTTACTAATGTGAAAATGGAAAAAATTCCAACATTACGACCTGTGTTTACAAAGGATGGAACAGTTACAGCAGCAAATGCTTCAACCATAAATGATGGTGCAGCTGCTGTAGTAATGATGAGTTTAGAAAAAGCAAATGAATTAGGCATTAAGCCTTTAGCCAAAATAACAGGCTATGCTGATGCTGCGCAAGATCCTAAATGGTTTACGACCTCTCCTGCAAAAGCAATTCCAAAAGCATTAGATAAAGCAGGAATTAACATGGATGATGTAGCATATTTTGAATTAAATGAAGCCTTTTCAGTAGTAGGTTTAGTAAATATGGATTTGATGAAACTAGATCCTACTAAAGTTAATGTCAATGGTGGAGCGGTTTCATTAGGACATCCTTTAGGCACGAGTGGAACTCGTATTATGATTACACTTTATAATGTACTAGAACAAAACAATGCTAAGATAGGTGCCGCAGGTATCTGTAATGGTGGTGGTGGTGCTGGTGCGATGGTTATAGAAAGATTGTAATTCTATTTAATCTCCGAATGAAAAATATTAATCTTTTACGTAGTGTTTTTTACCTGTTTTTAGTGTTAGTATTAACTGGTTCTTGTAAGACTATACAAAATAAAAATATGACAGATACTAAATCATCCGTTGAAACACAACATGATATAACATATGCTATGTCTTTTTTGAATATTGTACCCTTACGTGCTGAACCTGCTCATCGGAGTGAAATGATTTCTCAAGTACTTTTTGGGGAATATATGAAAGTATTAAGGACGAAGGATGAATGGAGTTACATTCAATTAGAACAAGATGGTTATAAAGGATGGATAGAAACAATACAAATCCTTCCTACTTCACAAAAAAACTATGAGAAAATTGTAAAAAGTACTAAAGTAAAAGTTTTAGATGAATTGGTTTCTGTTCAAATTAATGAGGTAAATGTTCTGATGGCAAAAGGATCTAACCTTCCGTTCTATTCAGATGGTTTCTTTGTTTTTGATGACCAAAAAATCCCTTTTTTAGGAGATGTAATTAATGGAAAGAAAAAGAGAACTGCTCTTGTTGAAACTGCAAAGTCTTATTTGAACACACCTTATTTATGGGGTGGAAAAACACTATTAGGTCTAGATTGTTCAGGTTTTTCACAAATAGTATATCATATTAATGGTTACACTATTCAACGTGATGCATCTTTACAAGCCAAAGAAGGAGAGTTAGTTGCCTTTTTATCTCAAGCACTTGCAGGAGATTTAGCTTTTTTTGAAAGTAGTGAGGGACGAATTACTCATGTTGGGATTATTCTAGAAAATGAAAAAATAATTCATGCCGCACAAGGAAAAGTCAGAATTGATAGCTTAGATCAAGAAGGTATTTACAATAATGATCTTAAAAAATACACACATCATCTAAGGATGATAAAAAGATATTTTTAGAAAAGAAAATAATTACTAAAACTGATTAACTTGTTTAATTGCTTTGGTGAAAGCTTCTAAATCATTATTATTCATAATCAAATGAATGGCTTCATCAGTAAGCTTTTCAGCATTATCAACAGGAAATCCTAGACCTATAGCGATCTGCTGTACTAATTTAGCTTCGTTAAGTTTAACCTCATTATCCGAAAAAATCATTCGAGTTAAATTAAATAATTGCTCTATACGATCATTATAATCTAATGGTGGATCAATAGGGTATTTTTCTGGGTATTCAAGAATTTTTGTAAACTCAGTATCACTGATATCTAAATTTATTGCCATCTTTTCAAGATATTTTAACTCTCGTTTATCCATAGCTCCATCTGCAAAAGCAATTTTCACTAAAGCAGCAAAATAGGTTTTTGCTTTTTTGTGTTCTCCACTGGTAAAAAGATCTAATAATGACATAGGATTAAATTCGTTTTTAGTTTCCTACAAAATTAAACAATTTAATGTTTTATAAAAAGTAGATTGGACTTATTTCAGTAATTTTGCACAAATTAGTTTAATAAGCTTTAAAATTATGATTAGAATCACCAAACAATTCTTTTTTGAAACAGGTCACGCACTTTATGGCTATGATGGTAAATGTCGTAATGTGCATGGACATAGTTATAAACTAGCAGTTACTGTTATCGGTAAACCAATTGATGATAAAAACCATGTAAAATTGGGAATGGTCATTGATTTTGGTGATTTAAAAGCAATTGTAAAAAGAGAAATTGTTGATAAATTTGATCACGCTACGGTTTTTAATAAAAATACACCTCATGTTGAATTGGCAAAAGAATTAGAAAAAAGAGATCATAGTGTGTTGTTAGTAGATTATCAACCGACTAGCGAAATGATGCTCATCGATTTTGCAGCGATTATTGCTAAAAATTTACCTTCAGAGATTAAACTGCACTCACTAAAACTGCAAGAGACAGGTACTTCGCACGCAGAATGGTATGCGTCAGATAATCAATAGTACTTTTCATAGAATTAGAGTTTTTTAAAGTAACCTTTATCACATGAGGTGTCGCTTAAATAATTAGCCTTTTGATATGCTATAATCCTAAATATGTTTACTTTTGTTGTTTAGAATCATTCTAAATCAATTGAATAAAAATTTATCTAAAAATGAATAAACAAGATATACTTAAGGTATTAGAAACAATAACTGCCCCAGGAGAAGGAAAAAGTTTAGTGGAAAGCAATTCTGTCAAAAATGTTCAGATTGTTGAGAATAGAGTTTTGGTTGAAGTTAATATTGGGAATCCAACATTACAAGCTAAAAAAAGAGTAGAGGTAGATGTCGCTAAAGCAATAAAGGCAGTGTATTCTGATGTTGAGGTACAAGTGCAAGTTGTTGGCGCTATTGCCACTCAATCCGTTAAGATTGAACCAGAAAAGCCTTTGCCAAATGTTAAAAATATTATAGCAATTGCATCAGGAAAAGGTGGTGTAGGGAAATCAACTATTACCGCCAATATTGCAGTAACTTTATCTAAAATGGGCTTTAGTGTTGGTGTTTTAGATGCCGATGTGTATGGGCCTTCTATGCCTATTATGTTTGATGTAGAAAATGAACGACCAAGTTCAACTATGGTTAATGGTACAGCTAAAATTAAGCCAGTTGAAAACTATGGTGTTAAAATGTTATCTATCGGATTTTTTGTAGATCCAAATGATGCCGTTATTTGGCGTGGTGCGATGGCGAATAAAGCATTAAATCAATTGTTATTTGATGCAGATTGGGGAGAATTAGATTTCTTATTAGTTGACCTACCTCCAGGAACAGGTGACATTCATTTAACAATAGTACAAGCAGTTCCATTAACTGGAGCAGTAGTGGTCAGTACACCACAACCAATAGCCTTAGCAGATGCTAAAAAAGGTGTTGCGATGTTTGCACAAGAAAATATTAATGTACCTGTGTTTGGTATCGTTGAAAATATGAGTTATTTCACACCTGAAGAGCTACCAGATAATAAATATTATATATTCGGAAAAGATGGTGCTAAAAACTTAGCTAAAGATATCAATACAGAATTTTTAGGTGAAATACCATTGGTGCAAAGTATTAGAGAGGCTGGTGATGTGGGTCGTCCTGTAGCTTTACAAGAAAACACTCCTTTAGAAGAAGCCTTTACTGAAATAACTAAAAAAATGTTGACAGAATTGGTAAAACGTAATAAAGATCTTCCTCCAACAGAAGTGGTTCGTATTACTAATACAAGTGGTTGTGCAGCCAATTAATAGGAAAACAAATGTCAACAAAAAATAAAGTTGAAGAAGCTTTAAATGAAATTCGTCCCTATTTGCAAAATGATGGAGGTGATATTGTGTTACTATCAATTGATAATGGTATAGCAAAAGTTCAATTTTTAGGCTATTGTTCAACTTGTTCTAAAAGTTTTATGACATTAAATGCTGTTGCAGCTGTGATTAAAAAACATGCACCAGAAATTAAGGAAGTAATAGAATAATCTTATTAAAATTAAATATAAAAAAATCCAAAGTAGAGAACAAAAAATAGTTTTTTGCTTTGGATTTTTTTATTTTATGATTTTATGAATTCCAGTAAGATGTGCTTCTACGGCACCATTTCCATATTTACTGTAAGGAGCATCACTATATTTTATATGGTTTTTCTTAAGTATTGATTCTATATTTTTCCTAAGAATTCCTTCTCCAACACCAACAATAAAAGTGATCATCTCAGTACGATTTCTTATAGCTTTGTTTAAATGCATCTTAAATTTTCGAAGCTGTCCTTCAAGAATTCTGTGTTTTATCGTTGTAGCTTGATTATGGTGTAAATCAATTACAATAGCACTTTTTATTTTTTTCTTATTCGTTGGCTTTTTCTTTTTAATAGGATGTTTGCTAATCGTAGTAAGATCTTTAGCAAGAATACTATTATATCTTACTAGTTCAGAATTGCTGTATTCTATTTCAAATCCATTTTCATCTTGTATCAATACTGATTTTTCGGTTATTGCAACGACGACTCCTTTGATATTCTCATCAAGAACTGAAACAGAATCTCCTATTTTAAATAGTCTTTGCATAGTTTGTAAAAGTAAAGAATTTAATACATTTTCAGTATTCACATAAGAACCTTGGTGTTCTTTGTGATAATCTTATGTGACCTTTGCGTGAAATATTTACCTTTGCTATAATGAATACCGAATATCTCATAAAAGAACTCAATTTCAAATTCACTCGAAGTAGTGGAGCAGGAGGACAGCATGTCAATAAAGTTTCCACGAAAGTAGTCTTGCGTTTTGATGTGTTTAATTCAACGTCTTTATCAGAGGAAGAGATTGAAATACTATCAATTAAATTAGAGAATAAAATTTCAAAAGAAGGAATACTTTCTTTAACATCTGATGCTACTAGAAGCCAATTAAAGAATAAGGAACAAGTTACAAAACGTTTTATAGAACTTATTCAAAGAGTACTAACTCCATCTAAAAAACGCAAACCCACCAAACGACCAAAATCAGCCAACTTAAAACGCCTTCAAAAGAAAAAGAATCGAGCTCAAACCAAAACCAATCGGCAGAAGCCTAAGTTTGAATAAAGATATTTTTTTTCATCCAACGTTATTGTTTTTTTGCACCTTTGTGCCTTTGTGGTAAAAAAGACTTATCTTTGCAGTCTCTAAAAAAGGGGTGTTCGCCAAAAGCGATCTGAGATTAAACCCATTGAACCTGAACAGATAATGCTGTAAAGGAATTTTTCAATCCTAATCCACACACCTTTTTTTATCTATGTTTAATCGATACTACTATAGTATCCAAAATTTAAGTAAGGATGAAAAAAGTAATTTTTTTATTAATAAGTATTTTAGCCGTTAATGCTTTCTCACAAACAGAAAAAGACAGTATTAATCAATTAAAAGAAGTCATTATTCAAGCCACACGTGCTCAAAAAAATGATCCTTTTACCAAAACGGATATTTCAAAATCCGAAATTGAAAAACGTAACTTAGGACAGGATATTCCTGTTTTATTAAATTTTTTGCCAAATGTTGTGACTACTTCTGATGCCGGTGCTGGTGTAGGATATACAGGAATTCGAATACGTGGTAGTGATGCAACTCGTGTGAATGTAACGATAAATGGAATTCCTCTAAATGACAGTGAATCTCAAGCTACCTATTGGGTAAACCTACCTGATTTTGCTAGTTCTACACAAAGTATGCAGCTGCAACGTGGCGTAGGAACATCAACAAATGGTGCCGGAGCTTTTGGAGCAAGTTTAAATTTAGCAACTAACGGAATTACCGAAAAAGCAGATATTCAAATTCATAATTCGTTTGGTTCTTTTAATACACACAAACACAATTTACAGTTTCATTCAGGAACTTTAGGAGAACATTTTACGTTTTCAGGGCGTTTATCAACTATTCAATCTGATGGCTATATTGATAGAGCTTCATCCGATTTAAAATCATTTTTCTTGTCAGGAACCTATCAAAACAATAAAACCATGCTAAAAGCCATGGCGTTTGGTGGACACGAAATTACCTATCAATCTTGGTACGGAGTTGACGAAGCTACTTTTAATGAAAATCCAACATTTAATTATGCTGGAGCTATTTATGATGACGCATGGAATGTGGTTGATTATTACGACAATCAAGTGGATGATTATACACAAACTCATTATCAATTACACCTCAATCATAGTTTTAATGCCAATTTAAATGCAACAATGGCATTACATTATACCAAAGGATTTGGTTTTTATGAAAGCTATAAACAAGATCAAGATTTTTCTGATTATGGCATGAATTCTTTAGATGTAGACGGTACGATAATTAATAGTACTGATTTAATCAGACAAAAATGGTTGGATAATGATTTTTATGGGATGACGTATTCACTTAGATATTCCAGCTTAGATAAATTTAAATTAATAATCGGTGGTGCTTTAAATCAGTATGATGGAGATCATTTTGGTGAAGTAATTTGGGCAAGATATGCATCTGATACTGAAAAAAATCATCGTTATTACGAAAACAATGGACTCAAAACAGATTTCAATACGTTTGTAAAAGTAAATTACAAAATATCAGATAAATGGCAACTTTTTGCCGATATGCAAATGCGAAATGTATTCTACAAAACAACTGATTTTTTAGTAGATGACATCGATACAAATTGGCTATTTTTTAATCCAAAGATGGGAATTACTTATACTATAAACGATAAGAATAACTTGTACGCATCTTATGCTAGAGGAAATAAAGAACCTATTCGTGATGATTTTGAATATGCAACAGAAACACCAAAAGCTGAAAAATTAGATGATTTCGAATTAGGATGGCGTTACAATTCAGATAAAGTAAAACTACAAACCAATGCTTATTTTATGAAATATAAAGATCAGTTGGTTTTAACTGGAGCCTTATCTGATGTTGGTGATTTTATTCGTGCAAATTCGGGTGAAAGTTATCGCTTAGGTCTTGAAGTTGAAGCGAATCTATCTCTAGTTAAAGGTTTGCATTGGCAACCTAATATATCGGTTAGTAGAAATGAGAACATTGATTATTACATTGAAGATACGGATACCTATAGTAATACAACAATTTCTTATTCTCCTGATTTTATTGCAGGTAGTAATTTGGTTTATATGCCTGTAGATAATTTACAAATAGCTTTATTATCAAAATATGTTAGTTCTCAATTTATGAGTAATATAGAGTTAGAATCTTCAGTTTTAGATTCTTATTTCACGACAGATTTGCATTTACAATGGCAAAAAGATAATTTGTTTGGAGTTAAACAAGTTACCTTTACAGGAATGTTAAATAATATATTCAATAAAAAATATGCTTCAAATGGCTACATGTGGGGAACAACTCCTTATTATTTTCCTCAAGCAGGAACTAACTTTTTATTGGGTGTGAATTTAGCTTTTTAACTTATGTCATTTCGAGCGAAGTGCAACGAAGTCGAGAAATCTATAAAAAATACAACATAAATAATATACAGATCTCTCCACTCTGGTCGAGATGACAGCATTTCAATTGTTATGACAGAAGACAAAAAATCCTACATATCTATTGTAGGATTTTTTTATTCCTTAAATTTACGCTCAGTAAAAATAAATAACATCAAATAATGATAGAATTTATTCTAAACAACAAAATAATAAAAACCGAAGTCAAATCTGGGATGACTTTACTTTATTTTATTCGTGAAAATCAAGGTTTAAAAGGTACTAAGTCAGGCTGTAAAGAAGGTGATTGCGGTGCTTGTACCGTTCTTTCGGGAACTTTACAAAAGGATAATTCAGTTGATTATAAAAGTATTACTTCGTGTTTAACACCGATGGCAAATGTACACGGAAAACACATAGTTACTGTCGAAGGTGTTAATCTTAAGAACGAATTAAACCTTGCACAACAAGCTATCAAAGACAATTTTGCAACACAATGTGGATTTTGCACACCAGGTTTTGTTAATTCCTTATCAGGATTGGCATTAAAACATACACATCCTACAAAAGCTGATGGAATTAACGCACTCAGTGGAAATATCTGTCGCTGTACAGGTTATAAATCTATTGAAAAAGCAGCAGACGAAGTAACAAGCAAATTACAAGAAAAAGATCATAATAACGAGTTAGAATGGTTGGTGGAAAATAAATTTATTCCTAATTATTTCAAAGAAATACCATTGAAACTCAAGGCTTTAAAATCCGATAAAAATAATTCAGAAGGCGTTTTAGTTTCAGGTGGAACCGACTTATATGTGCGTCATGCAGATGCTTTGTTAGATCAAGATATTCAACAGGCAATAAATTTTGTTTCCAATAATATTGAATTTTCTGACACAAAATGTACCATTGGTGTTGGAGCAAGTGTTACCGATTTAATGGAAAATAAACAACTCAACAGCTATTATCCAAATCTAAAATCAGATTTAAAATTACTATCCTCTGAACAAATCAGAAATATGGCAAGTTTAGGTGGTAATTTTGTAAATGCCTCACCAATTGGTGATATGGCAATATTCTTTTTGGCTTTAAATGCGAAGTTAATGGTTCAAAATTCCATAGCCGAAACAAGAGAAATTGCCCTAAAAGATTTCTTTTTAGATTATAAAAAAATTGACTTAAAAGACAATGAGTTTATCCAAAGTATAACATTCAATTTACCAGATAAATCAACTTATTTCAATTTTGAAAAAGTCAGTAAACGAACCCATTTAGATATTGCGACTGTCAATGCCGCCATAAGTATTAATGTACAAGGTAATATCGTTGTAAATGCTTATATCTCTGTTGGAGGCGTAGCAGCTATTCCAAGATATTTATCCAAAACAGCAAGTTATTTGATGGGAAAAGAATTGAAAAAAGAATATATTTTAGAAGCACAAGAAGTTCTGCAATCTGAGATTTCACCAATCAGTGATGTCAGAGGAACAGACCAGTACAAAAGATTGTTAGCGAGACAATTATTTTTTGCCCATTTCATTAAATTGTATCCCAATCTATTCCAACTTAAAGATTTTGTAGCATGAGCAGTATGACCAACAAAGATTCGTACGGACATGTACGTGGTGAATCACTTTTCGTGGATGATATTAATGTAAAAGAAGGAACATTACACGCATTGGTTTTTGATTCACCTTCAGCACATGGAAAAATTAAAAGTATCGATTATTCTGAAGCAGAAAAATTGGATGGTGTAGAAAGAATATTCACTTATGCAGCTATTCCTGGCGAAAACCAGATTGGTGGTATTATTCCTGATGAACCTTTATTTGCAGAGCAAGAGGTGCATTTTATGGGTCAACCTATTGCTTTAATTGTTGCCAAAACATTGGCTATTGCTAAAAAGGCAAAAAAAATAATTAAGATAGAAATTGATGAATCACCTGTAGTCACAACAGCAAAAGAAGCTTTTAATAAAGGTTTATTTATCAATGCTCCCAGAAAATTTGAATTGGATGTTGTCGAAAAAGGTTTCCAAGAAAGTGAGTACGTTTTTGAAGGAGAAACCTTCACTAACGGACAAGAACATTTATATTTAGAAACGCAAGCGTCGTATGCTTTCCCTTTAGAGGATGGAAATATTAAGATTATTTCATCTACACAAGGACCTACTTCTGTACAATCAATCGCAGCTAAGGTCTTGAATTTGCCGATGCACAGAATCGAAGTTGAAGTTATTCGTTTAGGAGGAGCTTTTGGTGGAAAAGAGGATCAAGCTACACCTTGGGCAGTGATGACAGCCTTGGCCGTATATCATTTAAAAAAAGGGGTTAAATTGATTTTAGAACGTCATGATGATATGCGAATGACAGGAAAACGTCATCCATATGAATCAACCTTTAAAATTGGTTTAAATAAAGACTTGAAAATCCTAGCGTACGAAGTAGATTATTATCAAAATTCGGGAGCTGCTTGTGATTTATCGCCAGCTATTGCAGAGCGAACTTTGTTTCATGCCACCAATAGCTATTTTGTAAAAAATGCAAAACTCACTGTACATTCCTGTAAAACAAATTTGCCACCAAACACAGCTTTTAGAGGTTTTGGCGGACCACAAGGTATGTTTGTAATTGAGTCTGCTATTGTAAAAGCAGCAAAAGAACTAAATATTCCTGTTCGTAAAATTCAAGAAGCTAACTTGTTACAAGAAAATGACGAATTTCCGTATGGGCAAATTGCCAAACAAGTAGAAATAGGAAAAACTTGGAATGAAGTAAAATCTCAATTTGATATATCTAAAAAAGAGAAAGAAATACAAGAATTTAATACTAAAAATCATTCGGTAAAAAAAGGATTATCCTTAATGCCGATTACCTTCGGGATTTCGTTTACTAATACACCGATGAATCACGCCAGAGCTTTGGTGCATATTTACCAAGATGGAAGCGTAGGAATAAGTACAGGAGCAGTAGAAATGGGGCAAAGTGTCAACACTAAAATGCTTCAAATTGCGGCAATGTCATTCGGATTAACACCAGATAAAGTTAAAATAGAAACTACCAATACTACGAGAATTGCCAACATGTCTCCTACTGCAGCAAGTGCAACAGCAGATTTAAATGGAAAAGCATTACTAAATGCCTGTGACAATCTTAAAGAAAGAATGTCAGAAGTTATAGCAGAGAAATTAGCTGTAAATAAATTGGATAAAATCTCCTATCAAGATAATTTCATTTTTGTCAATGGAACTAAATCTAAATTGAGTTGGGAGGAATTAATTTTGACAACTTTCCTTAAAAGAATTAGTCTTTCAGAACATGCACATTATGCAACACCTGAAATTCATTTTGATAAAACTAAAGAAAAAGGACATCCGTTTGCTTATCATGTCTATGGAACGGCTTTAACCACTGTAACAGTCGATTGTATCAGAGGAACATATGAGTTTGATGCTGTACAAATTGTCCACGATTTTGGAAAATCCATGAATAAAGGTATTGATATGGGACAAGTAGAAGGTGCATTGGTGCAAGGTATGGGTTGGATGACGATGGAGGAAATATCTTATGACGAAAAAGGTAGGTTATTGTCGAATTCATTATCAGGATATAAAGTTCCCGATATATTTTCAGTACCCAAAGAGATTAATGTAATACCACTTGAAACAGATGGAAATGAGATGGCAATATTAAAGTCAAAAGCAGTCGGAGAACCACCATTGATGTATGGAATCGGTGCTTATTTTGCAATTCAAAATGCAATGCTAGCTTTTAATCCGAGTTACAAAATTAAATTTGATGCACCCATGACACCTGAAAAAGTTTTGATGGGATTGTATGAAAATGATCTAAAATAATTATTAGGCAAGATGTATTTTATCTGATTTTTTTAAGTTTTTCTAGATCGATAATATTTATATAAGTTCTATTAGTTTCTACTAATCCATCTTCCCTGAAATCTGCTAAGGTTCTAATTAAAGTTTCTTTTGCAATGCCCGTTAAGCTTGCTAAATCAGTGCGAGATATAAGAATTTTGTTTAAAGGATTATCTTCTATAACCATCAGAAGTATTTTGGCAACACGAGAACGAACAGAACTATATGCCATTTGTAACATCTTATTTTTTATTGAATCTATGTTGTCAGAAATCATCTTTAGAAGGTCTAAAGCAATATGAGGATTAGAATTAAGAATTTCTCTTACTTCTATTTTATCAATTTTTATAAGCTTTAACTCTTCAAGTGCTTCTGCATTTTCTTTATAGGGAAAATCTCCCATAGATGAAGTATAGCCAATAAATTGTCTTTTTTTATATAGGCCAGTAATTAACTCTTTACCACTTTCTGTATTCCTGAAGGTCTTAACGGTTCCTGATTTTACTAGGAAAACATGATTACTTTTATTTCCTGCGCAGTATAAAGTATCTCCTTTCTCATAGGATGAAATTGGTCTATTACACATTGATTCAATTAATTTTTCAAGGTTTTTGAACTTCAAAAGAGATTTATTATTAGGAATAGTGTGGTTTGGTAGAGGATTGTTTAAAGTTCTTTTTTTAAGCCTGATCTCAATTGCACCTAAGAGTTCAGATTCTGCAAAAGGTTTGGTTAGATAATCATCTGCGCCAAGCTCCATAGCTTTTCTTCTATCTATATGATTAGTTTTTGCTGTTAAGAATATAAATGGGATTTTTTCACAATTAGTATCTTTAGACAAGATTTTATAAACAGCATAGCCATCTAATTTTGGCATCATAATATCACAAACAATCAGATCAGGCAAGTGTTCTTGAGCTTTTTCAACTCCTATTTTACCATTTGATGCTGTGATAACGTCATAGTTGGCAAACTGAAGGATTTCTGCAGTATTTTCACGGACAATTTTATCATCCTCAATTAATAATAATTGTTTTTTCATAATTTAGTAGTGGTATTCATTACCAATAAGCTATTTGATAATAAGATTTGTGATATTTCTTTTTTTACTGATCTATTTGTTTTTGTCATAAAAGTTAAAGGGGAAAACACTTTATATTTAAAAATATTTTCAAAGAATTTTAGCAAGACAAATCCTATGTCTCTTTGAGATAGATTATAATAAGATAACCTGAGACACCTTGTAATAACATTAGTTATTATCATTTTTTTTGCAAGACCTTTAAAAGAAATTGATTCTTTTAAAGACTTGTCAAAAATAATTTTATTCGTACTTATTATTTCCATTGAAGCTAATCCGTTAGTAAAAAATTAGTTCTTTAGGGAGACTACAAATCTAATAAAAAAACACAAAAGTAACAAATGTTACATATAATAATGATATAACATATTGATATATAGTACTATATCGTGATTTTGTAACTGATTAGGACAACAATCACAAATTGACTTGACGTTGGTCATTGTAGTATTTTTTAAGGTGTAGGATATTTGCCCCATTATTAATCTAAATTATTTTAAAATGAAAAAATTAAGTTTATTCGCACTATTATTTAGTGTAACAAGTTTTGTGTTTGGACAGTTCAACACAAGTTCAGTATCTTCAGATGGTGTTGGAAATTCTGCCACTGTTGGACAAACAGGTTTGTCAAATGATTCTGAAATCATTCAAGATGGTCAAATGCATGTTTTGGGAGGTGTAGGAAATTCAGCTACAGTAAACCAATTCGGTTCCTTCAATGAGGCAAGTATTGGGTCATTTGGTAATGGTAATTCTGCTGATATTTTTCAAGATGGTTGGGGAAATATGGCATCTCAAACACAAGGTGTTGGTTGGGCTGAAGATAATGTTGCTTCTGCTGAGCAGTATGGAGTTTTTAATTCATCTACACAATCGCAGTATTATGATAACAATACAGCAGAAGTATATCAAGTAGGTTTGTGGAATTCTGCTACTCAGTATCAAAGTACCATGAGTAATGGAGCTATGGGTAGTTATGCTTCTGCAATTCAGGTTGGTGAAGGAAATATTTCTGATCAAAGTCAATTTGGACAAATGAATGCTGCTTATGTAACTCAAGGTGAGTTTTATAATACAGCAACTCAAGTTCAAACAGGGAATTCAAATTCAGCTACTATTTGGCAAAATGATTTGTCTTTAGGTGGTTATAACGTTGCTTCTCAAAGTCAAGTAGGTGATGATAATGTTGCTATAATTGATCAAGGTTTATTTTATGCTTATGGAAATTTAGCATCCCAATCTCAAATTGGAAATGAAAACCATGCTTTTGCAATTCAAAAAGGTGCATTTAATGAATCATACCAATATCAAGAAGGTGATTTGAATATTTCAGAAACTTCTCAAGATGGTTTAGGGAATGGAAGTGGTACAGCTCAGTTTGGTGTTGAAAATGAGGCTTATACTAGTCAGATTGGTATCGGTAATGGTAGTGGAGTACTTCAAATTGGTGCTTCAAATTTTTCAGATACAATGCAAATGGGTGATAGTAATTTAAGTGCTACATTACAATTTGGAATTGGACATAGTAATACAACTTCACAAACAGGTGCAGGTAACACTGCTCTTGTAGTTCAAGTTGGACCTTAATATTTAGAATTAATTGAAGGGAAAGTCGACTAAAATTAGATTTTCCTTTCTTTTATATAGTATCGGAAATCAATACGCTAAAAAACTACATCTTATTTTATCTCTGATAATAAATCTATAATTTTAAATATAGATTTTCTAGAATTCATATTATGCTATTAGTAACAAGATAACATCTTAACATTAGAATTCTTTTAATACAAATTTATCATGAAAAAAATTTATACTAGTATACAATTCCTGTCATTATTATTATTTATATTCCTAAATTCTTTTGCGCAAAATAGTGAGAAGGTAGAAGCAAAAATTAATATTATAAGAACTACAACGAGTATTAGTATTTATGCCATTGCTGAAAACTATTCAACTTTAGCAAAGGATAATTTGATTTTTGAAATTAGTTCAGAAAAAAAATCAACAAATGGAAATCTTTCCAGTAGTAAACAAATTGCTAGCTTTTCTATTTTACCTAGTGAGACTAAAGTCTTATCTAAATTAAGATTTAAAACTGAAAAAGAGAGTAATATTACAATCAATCTCTATATTAAGGACGGAACAAATGTTTTAGATAAAGAATCATATATTATTTCAGGATCTGATATTTTATCAAGGAGAGATCTCTTACGTGACAAACGAATAAAAAAGCCCATTATCGAAATTGCTAATAATTCTATTTCAAAATAACAACTGTGTTTTTACATATATGTTAGTGATCTTTGAATGGATTATAGAAAGAGAGATATCCTAATCATCCTATTTTGTCCCATTTTAAAACTCAATATAAGTTGAGTTTGCCTTTTCTAAATATACTTAATTAAGACTATAAACCTCAAATATAATTTTCTAACTTCAAGAAATTTAGCTTATAATAGTAGATTGCTTGTGATAATGGATAGATTATCTTATGTATTTATCACATAGAAAAAGCAATATATAATTACTTGAAAAAATACTTTGTTAACTTGTTATCTATCAGAAATTCACTAATTTCGCAAAAAATATAACGAAAACAATATAAAAAATAATTTATTTGAAGTTATGGAGAACATTCTATTTATTTTACCTGTATTAGCCATTATTGGATTTATTTTTATGTTCATTAAATCTGCATGGGTTACCAAGCAGGAAGAAGGAACAGAAAAAATGACAGTTATTGCTAAAAATATTGCAGAAGGTGCAATGGCATTTTTAAAAGCAGAATACAAAGTTTTAGCAATTTTTGTAGTTGCTGTAGCCGTACTTTTAGTTTTTAAAGGTAATAGCGAGGCTAACTCTACTTGGTTGGTGGCGGTTTCATTTGTTGTAGGAGCATTAATGTCAGCTTTAGCTGGATTTATTGGTATGCGAGTTGCGACTAAAGCAAACGTTCGTACAACCAATGCAGCAAGAACATCATTAAATAAAGCATTAGAAGTTGCCTTTTCAGGTGGAGCTGTAATGGGATTAGGAGTGGTATCTTTAGGAGTTTTTGGACTTAGTGTATTATTCTTAGTCTACAGTAATATATATGATATTAGTAGTGCAGATGGTTTAACGAAAGTATTAAATATCTTATCTGGATTTTCTTTAGGAGCATCATCTATAGCATTATTTGCTCGTGTTGGTGGTGGTATTTATACCAAAGCTGCTGATGTAGGAGCTGACCTTGTAGGAAAAGTAGAAGCTGGTATTCCAGAAGATCATCCGTTAAATCCTGCTACTATTGCAGATAATGTGGGTGATAATGTTGGTGATGTAGCTGGTATGGGAGCCGATTTATTTGAATCATTTGTAGGATCAATTATCGCCTCGATGGTTTTAGGAGCAGCTTATTTTAGTATTCCTGCTTTTTCAGAATATAAATTAGGAGCAGTAATGTTACCTTTAGCTTTAGCTGCTGTTGGTATTATTGTTTCAATTATAGGAACCTTCTTTGTAAAAACAAAAGAAGGAGGAAACCCTCAAACTGCATTAAATATCGGAGAATTCTTATCAGCTGGTATTATGATTGTGGTTTCTTATTTCCTAATTCAACAATTCTTACCAGAAGCATGGTCTTTAAATGGAAAAGACTTTACGTCTATGGGTGTATTTATTGCAACCATTGTAGGTCTAATTGCTGGTTTAGGTGTAGGAAAAATTACAGAATATTATACAGGAACAGGAACAAAGCCAGTTACTAGTATTGTAGAACAATCTGCAACAGGTGCAGCAACTAATATTATTGCTGGTTTAGGCGTAGGAATGATGAGTACGGCTATTCCAATTTTATTAATTGCCACAGCGATAATTTTATCTTTCCACTTTGCAGGTTTATATGGTATTGCTATTGCAGCAGTAGGAATGTTAGCTAACACAGGTATTCAATTAGCAGTTGATGCTTATGGTCCAATATCTGATAATGCAGGTGGTATTGCAGAAATGGCTGAATTACCAAAAGAAGTTAGGGAACGTACTGATAAATTAGATGCCGTAGGAAATACAACTGCAGCAATCGGTAAAGGTTTTGCTATTGCCTCTGCAGCATTGACTGCTTTAGCTTTATTTTCTGCCTTTATGTTACAAGCTGGTATTGAAACTATAGATATTTCTAAGTCTTATGTTATGGCTGGATTATTTGTTGGTGGAATGTTACCATTTGTGTTCTCAGCACTTTCTATGAAAGCTGTTGGTAAAGCAGCAATGGCAATGATTCAAGAAGTTCGTCGTCAGTTTAATGATATTCCAGAATTGAGAAATGCATTAGATGTGATGAATAAATATGACTCTGATATGTCTAAAGCATCAGCTGAAGACAGAGCGATTTTTGATTTAGCAGATGGAAAAGCAGAATACCAAAAATGTGTAGCTATTTCAACAGAAGCTTCTATTAGAGAAATGGTATTACCAGGAGTATTAGCAATTGCGAGTCCTGTGGTAGTTGGTTTCTTAGGAGGTGCTGAAATGTTAGGTGGTTTGTTAGCAGGTGTAACCGTTACAGGTGTACTTATGGCAATTTTCCAATCTAATGCTGGTGGAGCATGGGATAATGCAAAGAAAATGGTAGAAGATGGTGTAATAATTGATGGTGTAGAGTATGGAAAAGGATCAGAAGTTCATAAAGCAGCTGTTGTAGGTGATACCGTAGGTGATCCATTTAAAGATACTTCGGGACCATCATTAAATATTTTATTAAAATTAATGTCTGTTGTAGCTTTAGTGATTGCGCCAAGTATAGCTATTGATTCTCAAACAACTACGGTACAAGACACCAATGATGTAGTTAAAGAGATAGTTGTTAAACAGGAATTAGTTGCAAACACCAAAGAAATTCAAGTTCAAAAAGAAGTTAAGGTACAAGAGATAGAAGGTGAAATGCATGTAAAAATAAAAACTTCTACTATTAGTGAAGACGGAACTAAAGAAGTTGTTGTCGAAGAATTAAAAGGTGATAAGGCTAAAAAGTTTATTGCTGAACATGAAGCAAAGAAAGAATAAGTTTTAGTTAACTTTTCATAAAAAACACAAACGCTTCCTTTTTGGAGGCGTTTTTTTTGTTATAAATTCTTAACTCGTGAATAATATGGGCTAAGTATTTATAGTCCATGTAAAAAAAATTGGAGATTTAAGAATTCTTGTTAAGAAAATCTAAAACAAGAATAGACGTAGATAACAGATATTGAAGAGGAATTTTATCAACGAAAATATATGTGCAGTTTCTTTAAAAGACATTGACATATATATGTTGTTGTAACTTAAGTTTGTATTTTACAAAAATAATATAATTCAAGTGAAGCTCATAACTTTTAATAAATGCTCCTTATTTTTCTTACATGACCCAAATCTATTTTAAGAAACTTTGTCAAAGTTTTAAAACTTTGACAAAGTTGAAAAGTTGAATTTCATTCATTTTTTGTATTTTGGGATTTGAAATTTAAATCTATGACCTACAAATCTGTTCTCCATAAAATGCAAACCGAACATACCGATCCCATTCAATATTATCTAGATATGGGTTCAGATGTTATCAATGTAAATCAATTAATTGATAAAGAAATAGAAATAAATTTTGAACACTATCAATGTAAGGGATGTGGAAAAGACAAGAAATTATTTCGTCAAGGCTACTGCTATGATTGTTTTTATGCCTTACCTCAAGCTGGCGATTGGATTATGCGACCTGAACTAAGTAAAGCACATTTAGGCATTGTCGATCGTGATTTGGAGTATGAAAAACAAGTGCAATTAAAACCACATGTAGTTTATCTAGCGAATTCGAGTAATGTAAAAGTAGGTGTAACCCGTAAAAGCCAGATTCCAACCCGTTGGATAGATCAAGGTGCACACGAAGCTATAGAAATTCTTGAAGTTCCCAATCGCTATTTAGCTGGTATTGCTGAGGTAGCTTTAAAAGAGTTTGTGGCTGATAAAACCAATTGGAGAAAAATGTTAACCAATTCGGTTGAGGATGAGAACTTAGTAGAATGGCGTGATAAGTTAGCTAAACATTTACCCGATGAGGTTAAAGAATATTTTATACCAAACAACAGTGAAATAGCTATACATTTTCCTGTTATACAATATCCAATAAAAGTTAAGAGTTTGAATTTAGAAAAAACACCAAATTACAAGGGAAAACTAAAAGGGATTAAAGGGCAATATCTACTCTTTGAGGATAATACTGTTTTTAATGTGCGCAATCATGAAGGATTTGTCGTAAAATTATCAATTTGAGTGGAGTTTTTGTAAAGATGAAGTAGTAGAATACTTCCAATAAAATACGCAATAGCCCATTTATAATTAAAGAAATAACCCACTATAAAGCTTTGAAGTAAATAATATATTGGAATTAAGCCCAAGCTCAATCCAAACCGAATTGTTGGCACTAAAACCTTATCTTTAATATTTGATTTTACATTATTCCATAGAACAATTGGAAGCAATGTGTTAATTGTAAATAATCCATGTAGAATAAGGTTTAAAACAGGATGTCTCTTTTGAGTTTTAGTTGATTCTTTAACGTCCCAATTACTTGTTTTGTCAAGTAATTTGTTTGCTTCATAAGGATCTAGGAAATCAATACCTTTATCAATTAAGCTTTGCTCTATTTCATCATGATTGGCTAAGTCCTCAATATGTGTTGTTAATTCTTTTAATTCATCATTGACTCTATCTCTAAATTTCTCAATCGCCACATTTTCGTCTTTAGGCTCATAATAATCACGTGCAGAGAAAGGTTTTCCATAATAAACGGCTATACAACTTGCCTTTGCTTGAACGTTAGAGTAATTGAGACCTACTGGTACAATTAAAACATCTTTATCAGGGTATTTGTCAAAATAGCCAAAAGTGATTCGGGCAAAACCTTTGGTTAAATTACGAATCCTACGAGGTGCGCCATGATTTCCTTCGGGAAACATTAACACAGTTCCATCCATCTGAAATTCTCGGTGACACGCATCAAAAATTTCTTGATTTTTGGCAATAGTGTTTTTCCCATCTCTAATTCGATAGATAGGTATCATATTAATACTCCGTAATAGATAGTCTACAATTGGATTTTTAAAGGCACTTGCACGTGTTAAAAAAAGATGTATTCTTGAATTTGTTGTCGCAATCATAATAGGATCTAGTAATCCATTACGATGGTTTCCTATAAACAATACAGCCCCTTTCTTAGGAATGTTTTCTTTTCCTATTACTGTTGTTTTTTTAAAGTAAGAGCGCAAGCCTAACTTCACGTAAAACCGCACTATTCTATACCAATAATATTTTTTCAAATCTTGTTTTTATTTTTATTAAAAATAGAATAAAATCCTTCTTTTAATGTGTGTTCTTCATTTCTTACTAGACTTTTTCTACCCCAATACCAAGCTAAAACCAATCCTGAAAAAATATCCCATACGCCCCAAAATGCCGCTAACAAGGTCATCCCACCTAATCCTTCAAAGAAGCCAAAAATAAGTAATAATCCCAAACCAGAATTTTGAATTCCGGTTTCTATTGCTAAGGTTTTTTTATCGTGTAGTTTTAGTTTAAACAAATTAGCTGTTTGAAATCCTAGTATATAGGCTAAAATATTATGGGCTATTACTAAAAACAGGACATGATGTACGTGTTTGGTGAAAATATCCCAATTATTATGAAAAGCAATCCCAAGTAAAAGTATAAAGAATAAAAACGAAAGAGGTTTTAATATTTTACTAATTTTTGTAGCCCAAAAAGGAGTATAGTAACGTACTAACATTCCTGCAATTAAAGGAACACCTAGAATCATGCTAACCAGTTTAAATAAAGCAAATGGATCTAAATGAACTTCTTTTAGTAGTCTGTTTGTTGGCGCATACATACTACCCCAAAACTCAAAATTAAAAGGAGTCATAAACACGGATAATAATGTTGCAAAAGCGGTTAAACTTACTGATAGTGCAGGATTAGCTTTTGCTAATTTACTCATGTAATTAGAGACATTTCCACCAGGACAAGCTCCTACTAAAATTAAACCCAAGGCGACACTTGGTGGTGGTTTGACAATAATAACGATGAGAAAAGTCAAGGCTGGCATTAAGATAAACTGTGATAAAATACCAACTAAAACAATTTTAGGTTGCGTCAACAATCTTTTAAAGTCGCCAGTAGAAATATCTAATGCAACTCCAAACATAATTATTGCTAAAACTACATTTAGTGTAAATAGTTCGTCAGGATTGAAATTGATTTTTATTTGATCTAGTTCGTTCAAGGTTTATTGGTTTAATTAATTTGTAAAAGCAAATTGGATGATGTTAGCACCCATTTGTAATGCTTTTAGTCTTACCTCTGGAGGATCGTTATGAACAGCTTGTGATTCCCAACCATCACTTAAATCACTCTCATAATCATAAAAACAAACTAATTTTCCTTTGTAAAATAAGCCGAATCCTTGTGCAGATTTGCCATCATGCTCGTGTATCTTAGGAACACCTTGTTCAAAATGATAGGTTTGGTGATATATTGGGTGATTATAAGGTACTTCCATGAATTCTAGTTCAGGAAAAATATTTTTAAATGCTGCTCGTATATATTTATCCATTCCATAATTATCAGATATATGAATAAAACCGCCAGAAGTTAGGTAGTTCTGTAGATTTTCTATTTCATCATCATTAAATAATATATTCCCATGTCCGGTAATAAATAAGATAGGAAAGGTGAATATATCAATAGAATTTGGTTTTACTGAAGTGGACGTTTCTTTAATTTTAGTGTTAATATTTTTGTTGCAAAAGGAAATTAAATTAGGAACTGCGGTAGGATTGGCATACCAATCACCACCACCATTATATTCTAGTGTCGCTATTTGTTGAGAAAATAGAGAAAATGAGTTTAGAATCAATATAGAAAAAATATAATATAATTTATGTTTCGTAATCAATATTGAATTAAGATTAGAGGTTATTTTCATATATTGTTTTTTACCACAGGGACACAATGATTTTCACAAGGTTCACAAAGAAAAACATTTTATAATTTGCCGTTTATTACTCTTTTAATACCGTTTTTAATAAGCGATACATTAAAATTAATTAGCATACCTAATTTACAGTTTGATAATTTTAAATAGGTTAAAATTTGTGCAAGATGCACATCATTTAAAGACTCTACTGATTTTATTTCAATAATAAATTTATTTTCAATAATAAGGTCAATTCTATATCCAATATCCATTTTCACCTCTTCATATATCAGAGGTAAAGCTTTCTGTTTTTCAACTTTTAAACCGCTTTTTTTGATTTCATAATACAAACATTCTTCATAGGCACTTTCTAAAAGACCAGGTCCAAGTTCTTTATGGACTTTAAGTGCTGCATTAAAAACTAATGTTGCTATCTCGTTTTCTGTCATTTTTATGATGTTTGCATTTTTAGTGTCCTTTGTGAAATCCTTAGTGAGCCTTGTGGTTATTATAGTCAAATTTTGAAAACAGGAACTTACTCATTAATTAGTCTTACTGTATGTGTAGCAACAATGCCAGCTGTTTCTGTCCTAAGACGTGTTGCTCCCAAAGATACGGGAATAAAATCATTTTGCAAGGCAAGCTGAATTTCATCAGGTGAAAAGTCGCCTTCAGGACCTATTAAAATAGTAACATCTGAATTTGCTTGAACAAGTAATTTCAAATTATTTTTACTCGTTTTTTCACAGTGAGCAATAAACTTTTGCCCTTTAACATCTTGGTTTATAAAGTCTTTAAAAGTTATGGCTTCATGTAATATGGGAAGCTGGTATTGCAAGGATTGCTTCATGGCAGTAATCAGCACTTTTTGTAAGCGTTCTGTTTTAAGAACTTTTCTTTCGGAATGTTTACAAATAATAGGTTGGATTTCATCAATGCTAATTTCTGTAGCTTTTTCAAGAAACCATTCAAACCGGTCATTACTTTTGGTGGGTGCAATGGCTATTTTTATTTTGTAGTTTCGAGAATATTTTTCTTTTTTAATCTCAGTAATAAGTACTTGACATTTTTTGTCATTGGCACTACTAATTTCACCTCTAAAAGAATAGTTTTTACCATTGGTGATGTGTATAATATCACCTTCTTTTTTTCGTAAAACTTTTATAATATGCCTACTCTCTAATTTATCAAAAGTAAACGTTGTACTTGTTTTATGTAGTTCTGCAATGTAAAATAGTTGCATATTAAATTATTATCTGTTATTAAAGAAAAACCAACATATTATACCAAGAATTATTTGCGGTCTCTTCTACTACCTCTATTGCTTCTTTTTTCACGTTTTTCGCTACTTTTACTACTACTTCTTTTCTTACGACTTTTTTTAATCTTAGGTGGTTTAGAACGTCTGCTTTTCTTTTTAAATATGCGACTAAAAAAGTTACCTTTAGCTTGAGCTTTTCCACTACCTTCAGCTCTTTTTCCTTTTTTGTAGATGAATTTGTCTTTGTGATTATCTATTCGCCATGAAAGTCCTAATCCACCATAGAGATTGAGGTAGTCAAACTGAAATTCTGAATGAACAAAAACACCAATTTGTAAATCTTTTGTTGGTAAATAAGCAAAACCGCCACCATATTCAAATTCTTTTGTGTAGCGTGTAAACATTCCTTGTGTCTCGCCAAAAATAGAGAAACGATCTGTAATAGAGTAGGAGAGTGTTGAAACGTATCCAATAGTTCGTTGCTCACTTAAAGTTAAATAATCACCAACAATATTATTAACCCAGATAAGATATTCTGAAAAATCATTTTGTAATAAAATAACAGCTTTAGGGCTTAGTGATGGTGCTTTGTATTCCTTACCTAAAAAATTGGTATTTAATCCTGCATATAAACCTACAGAAGGTATTAAGCGTCTTTTGTCAAAAGCATACTTTTTTTTCCAACTTCTAATTTCATCAGCCGGATTTTTATATTTGGGCATATAAAATAAGTATTTCGCTCCAACAGTAAACTGACTTATTCCGCTAGTTGGATAGGTTGTGCCAAGAACTATATTGTCTAATACTTCATCTTTTTGATATTTGAAATTAGCATTTACTTCAAATCTTTCCCAAATCAAGCCACTTCGTAAAAATAAATCAATTCCCATTGATTTTTGTCTTGTAAAAAGATTGGGACGATCATTATAATTATAAAAGAAACCACTTTCTATTTGATAAACTTTTGTCCCAACTCCATAAGGACTTTCAGATAAACCAGGACGTTTGGAGTTTATCACTTCGGTATATTGTGAGTAGGTTGAAAGACTAAAGAAAGTGACAAAGAATAAGATGAAATACTTCATGGCGATTATATCTTTATATAATATAAATAACGAATATAGTACTTTTTAGTGTTTCAAAAACACTTTATTTAAACTAAATCAGGTCTTCGAATTAAACCACCAAGGTGAGCAGTATAGGCAAAAATCAAAATATTTATCAAGATAATAAAGAATATGATCCAAGGAATAGATTTATGTGGTTTTTCCTCTTGTGCATAATTGGTAATTGCCATAATACCTAAAACACCGCTTAAGATACTTATTGTAAATCCAAATCGTCCCCATAAAGCATGGTTCTCAACAAGCTCTTTAGAATAATTAGCTGTTTGTTCTTTTACCCAATCTGCAGTAGCAGGGCCTGTAAAATAGGCAATACTAGCTAGAATTGCTAATAATAAACTACCCCAATAAAAACTCTTATAGTCTGTTGTATTTTTAGATCGAATGGCTTTCCAACCCATAATTAATACTAACGGACTTCCCAACACAGGAAGGTGAACTATAATGATATGTAAAAGAGCTGTATTCAGAATTATTCAGCGCCTGTTTTAATTGCTTCGGTTGGGTCAATACCCTGATCCACTTTATCATAATCTAAAGTAGAACCGCCCATACTATGTGGAATTAGGTAAACAACAGTCATTACCATAGCAGCTATTAAAACAACTATGCGGCTAATTTTTTCTTTCTTTTTAGGTTTAAAACCAATAACAGCAAGTGCAATAACCCAAGCCAACCACATAATCAACATTTTATTATCGGTAAAATCTCCACCGTAAGGGAAACCAGTCCAATATTCTCCAAAGGCATATTTTTGAACAATTGGTCCAAGAACCATTCCTCCTATGGACATTCCAATAAAGGAAACAATTACCCATTTTCGCATTGTTGGTACATCAAATAAAGCACTAATTGCAGCACGCATTCCAAAGAGTATAGCAAAAAACATCAAGAAAATATGTGGAACAAGTACGTTGCTTGGTACAGAATTTTTATATCTTAATAGAACATTATCTTGACCTTCTTCAGGAATTCTAAAGGATTCCCCATTTATACTTCCTGTTAAAAAGTATTCCATTTTTCCTGCAGCTGCTTGCACAGGCAGATTAGCACCAAAAGCCTCATCGCTTTTTCGTTTTAGACTAGGAAATAAATCTACAAGAAAACCTACTTCTGGTTCAAGAATAACTCTTGAAAAAGGGATAACAGTCAACGAATCTTGAGTTTGATATCTTTTGTAATGTAAATTGGCTGAAAAATCTGATGATTCAACTTTAGGAAGAGTAACAATTGCTTCAGCTGTTGTTTCGTGTGTGCGAATCAATTTGTATTTATACTCTAGATTATTTGTAGTAAGAGATCCTTTGAATGGGTAAGTTGGGCCTGTTGCTCTTTGATATAAAACCGCAGCTACCGTAATAATAATGGCAAGTAACCATAGTGAAAATTGCTTCATTTTTTATCTAATTAGTTGTAAATGAAATCCTATAACAGGAAAACGGACAAATATACAGGATTTTTTAAAAATTAAATAACGCTGAAAATCCTATTTGTAACTTATATTACATTTGTAAAACCTCAAGTTTTCAAAGCTGAATAATATTCTTACTTTTGTCACCATAAAAACAAAAATAATGGCAAGTAACGAAGTACAAATAAATTGGTTAGACAAATTAGGTTTTGAAGGTGATATGAACGGACATAAAATCACTATTGATGCAGAAGCAAAAGTTGGAGGTGAAGATCGTGGTCCACGTCCAAAACCTTTTATGTTATTATCTCTAGCGGGTTGCACAGCAATGGATGTAGCCTCAATTCTTGAAAAGATGCGTGTAAAGATGGATGATTTTAAGGTTAAAGTTAGTGGAGAATTAACCGAAGAGCATCCAAAACAATATATGTCAATGCATGTGACTTATGAATTTTGGGGGAATGATTTACCCATGAAAAAATTAGAAAAAGCTATAAATCTTTCTGAAGATCGCTATTGCGGTGTAAGCGCAGTGTATAAAAAGGTAATGCCTGTTACTTCAGAAATTATTATTCACGAAGGGAATTAAGAATTCAGAATTAAATAAAAAAGTTTAGTCTAAATTTTAGACTAAACTTTTTAAGTAATTAGATATGATTTCCGTGATGTCATCAACCTTTACCAATTGATAAGGGATGTTTCCATTTTGTAAATCCTTTTTCATATATTTTCCTATTGCTCTAACAAAAAGTATATCGACACCTTTTAACTGAGTTATAATCTCATCATGTGTGTGTTCTCCATGCTCATGATTATGATCGTGATTATCATGGTGATGGTGATGTTCACCGTGACTATTTCCATGGCCGTGACCATGTCCACCACCATGTTCTTGTCTATGATTTCCTTCATTTCTATCATGATCATCATGATGTGTATGAGTGTTTTTTTGATAGTCTGTAGATTGGATTTCTCCATTCTCAATAGTATAAATGGCAAATTCTGCTGCTCTACCAGTACGTTTTGCAATATTTTTTCTATCGTTTGTTGCTATGGCTATTTTCATTGTTTTAGTTTTTTTACTTCTTTTATTTAAACTTTAGTCTTGCTTCTTGACTCTTGACTCTTAAGTTTTGATTCTTGAGTCTATAAGTCTAATATTTTTTTATAAATTACATTCCTGGAATACGGAACATGCGTTTCATTTTAGTTTGTTTGTAATACCAACCCCATCCTTTTTTAAGCCAGTGTCCTATGATTGGTAAAGGAATCATAATTTCTTTTTTGGAAGTTCTTACTACAAAAGCTGCGGCATCACCACTATCCATTACACAAACAATGTGTAATTTTTCCCAATAACTTTTACGTTTTCCTTTATGTTTTATTTTGTTGTTGAAATTATAGGTACTTACATCTGCCATGACTTCGGCAACATGTCCTTGTTTTGCAGCCCAAGGATGATCGATAATGGCAGCGCCATCACCAATGGCATACACATTTTTAGAACCTTCTACACGGCAGAGTTCATTTATTTCAATGAATCCAGCTTCGTTTAAAGGTAAAGAAGTATCCTTGATAAGATCTAAACCTTCACCACCAGATATAAATAAGGTTAAATCAGATTTAAGTTGGCTATCATCAGCAAAAATAATGGCATCATCTTTAAATTCTTTAATTTTTTTACCAAAATGAGTTTCTGCGTGGTAATGTTCAAAATATTTATCCATTTTGCTGTATGCACGTTTTCCCATTCGTTTGCCAGGTTCATCCATTGGTGCAAAAAAAGTAAGGGTAAATTTATCACGTAAACCTTTTTCTTTTAAGAATAAACTAATGTTAAAGAGTAATTCAAAAGCAGGTCCGCCACGTACGGCTGTTGCAGTAGGATCTTTCGGATTTCCACCAAAACCTACTGTGATGTGTCCACTTCCTTTTGCAACAAGATTTTCTAATTGCTCTTTAATAATAATCGATTCGTTAGGTTTTCCACAGATTGAGTGCGTATGTTCCGCACCTTTCATCTGCATTTTTCCCATACCTAAGCCAATAAATAAGTAGTCAAAGTCATGTGTATTTTTATCTGTACTAATCTTTTGATTGTCTATATCAATTTTAGTAATTGTTTCAATCAATAAATTAAATCCATGCTTTTTTTGCATGTCATGAAGACTCAGCTGGGTATCTTTAAAGCTGCGTTTACCTACAGGAATCCATATTGAAACAGGATAGATAAACATATAATCTCTTTCTGAGATTAAGGTAACTTCATAGCCATATTTACGGAGCTTAATAGCAGCTTCAAGTCCTGCAAAACCACCACCAAGTACTAATATTTTCATCGTTTGAATCTTTTGATTAGAGTGCAAATTTATTTAGAATTATTCTAAATACCTGTTACAATTGTTGCAGGGATAGGTAGGTTTATACTTGTTAGTTGTTACTATTGTATCATTTTAACGTCTTATTGACGTAAAGAAATACGACATTTTGTATTTTTGTATTTTAAAAAGATTTTATGCACGAAGCTTCATTTACTGGATTGGTTAAAACTTTAGCCATTTTTTTTATAATCTATTATAGTTTAAAGATAATAGGTCGCTATGTGTTACCCTTATTTGTAAAACGAACTATGAGTAAAATGGAAGACCGATTTAGGGCACAACAGGAAGCCCAACAACCACAGGGTAAAGTTGGGGAAACTACTATTGATAAAACACCACAAACTAAAAGAAAGACATCTCATTCAGATGATGATTATATCGATTTTGAGGAGGTCGATTAATCCGTTATCAAAAAAATCAAAAAACATTCGGAATTTTAAATATTGGTTGTATATTTGCCAACCTTAAATGAAAGACACATACTGGAGAAATGGCAGAGTGGTCGAATGCACTAGTCTTGAAAACTAGCGAGGGTCACACCTCCGGGGGTTCGAATCCCTCTTTCTCCGCGAGTAAACCCGCAGCTAGAAGCTGTGGGTTTTTTTATTTCTAACACGTCAAAAGCTTTGCTTTTGTAAGGCTAAGAAATCAAAAAACCCATAACTACGCTAAAGCGTGGTGGGTTTACTTGTATTGGATTGCCTTTTAGGGATCAACGAAGTTAATCCCTAAACTCATTTATAAAAAATATTCCATTGATTTCATAAACACTAATTTCATTATCTTAGCCCCAATATCAATTTAAAATACTTTATGGAAATACTAGGAATAGACATAGGAGGCTCAGGAATAAAAGGAGCTTTAGTAGATGTACAAACTGGAGAATATACCAGTGAACGACATCGAATACCAACTCCAAATCCTGCTACACCTGAAGCTGTAGCCGAAGTGATTAAAGAATTGGTTACTCATTTTAACTGGAAAGGAAAAGTAGGTTGTGGTTTTCCAACACCTTTACATAAAGGGAAATGTCTTTCGGGTGGCAATTTGGACAAGGCTTGGAAAGGTGTTCAGGTAGATGAATTGTTTCAGAATAAAACAGGAAATACCTATTCAATTGTCAATGATGCTGATGCTGCCGGTTTGGCGGAGATTAATTTTGGAGCAGGAAAAGATGTTAAAGGTACTGTGGTTATGATAACTTTAGGAACAGGTATTGGCTCGGCTGTTTTTTTAGATGGTAGATTGTTGCCCAATACAGAGTTTGGTCATGTTTTGTATAAAAATGGAGAAATATTTGAAAAATATGCCTCAGATGGAGTACGTAAAAAGGAGAAATTAAGTCGAAGCCAGTGGGGAAAACGTTTGCATAAGTATTTTTCTCATATCCAATTGCTCTTATCACCTGACCTTTTTATTATTGGTGGTGGTGCGAGTAAAAAGTTGGATAAATTTAAAGATCAGATAAAGATTGATACGCTGCTAGTTGCTGCCAAATTAGAAAACGAAGCTGGAATTGTAGGAGCTGCAGCAGCGGCAAAAGATTTGATTATGTAACAAAAAAAAACCGCCGATTAGGGCGGTTTTTATATGAATATATCAAAGGATTTACTTAGCTTTCTTGATAATATAACTAGCAATATTTTTTGCTAATTTTGCATAACATTCTGAAATTCTATATCCTGAATCGAAGTCCATGCCACCAAATGAGGCACCTTGAACATCTTTATAGGTTCCTTTTAGTAATACTTTCCCAGATGCTCTTTCCAGAACGGTAACTTCTACGTTAATTTCTGCATTGTGTCTTACAATTCCAACATTATATCCTGGATATAATTTTGTCGTATGAATTTTCATTATGTGTTTTGCATCATTATTTTTATTGACTTGTGGTGTGCCCCTTTTATTAAATGATTCAATAAATTTTGGTTCAAAACGTTCTTCTCTATCCGCAAACCAACTTTTTCTGAACTTTTCTCCAGATCCTTTTTCTTTCTCCTCTCTTAAGGCTACTTTTTCTTCTAAATAGGCTTCTTCAGATTTAGCTTTTGGAATTTGTAAATTAGAATAATCAAATTCTAAATTGAATGTTGTGATTCCTTTTAGGTTTTTAATGTTTCCATCACTTACTTTCATTTTTTGTCCATACGAAAGTGTTGCTACTAATAGTGCGAATACTAAAATTGTTTTTTTCATTTTGAATGAGTTAAAGGTTTATATGAATTTAATATTTGAACAAATTTACTGATTAAAGGCATTTTCAAGAAGAATTTCTTTATTATTAATGGGTTGTGCGTACATTTTTAATACTTTGTGATAAATATCTTCATTTTCTGTTACCGCAAGATATTCTTCAAACTTTTCAATATCTTTTTGATTGTAATGTTTGGTATGTTTTTTAGCATCATATAACAAATCGTATGCCATAAAATTAGTTTTATTCAATTTATAGTTTTTAATAATCAAGCGATCAATTTCTTTAGCAATTGCAATGACATCTTTTTTACGATTATTAGCAAAATCTATTTTATTAACATCTAATTTTTGAAAAATTAAGGTAACATTACCTTTATAATTATTGATACCACTTGTGATACTGTGTATGTTTTCAAATTTTTCCTTTTGATAACTACCATATTTTTCAAGACTACTTAACTCATTGGCTTTTTCAAAAGCACAAGGTTCGTATTCATAAGAGATACAAGAAACAACTATGTTTAACTCTTCAACGTCTTTTTTTATATCATAACCAGTACCACTTAAAAGGAGCATTTTTATTAGACCAGGCGCTGTTTTATCATCGCCGTTTTTTGTTCTACCGTTTCCTTGTGCTATCCAAGCAGATACTTTTTTTTGTGTAATAGCATGTCGTAAATATTTAGAAAGGTTTATTGAATTTCTAAGAATTTTTGATTTTTCTCCTGTACGAAAAACCGTAAACATATTGTTGAGTTTAGCAACGGCTTTCATGGTTTCGTTTACCATAAGATTATCACCCAAGGATATTTCTGTAAAGGGTTTCCCAATATCCCATAAATGATTTTGAAGCAAGGCAGAATCTAAAAAGATGTCTCTATGGTTAGAAATAAACAAACTGTTGGTACTATCAACACTATCTAAACCACTAATTTCAAAAGAATTCATAGTGTCTTTGATACTGTTTTTAATAATCATTTCAATGAATTGAACTTGAAAATCACCACAAGTAGTACAAGCTTGTAATTTAGAAACAATTTCTGCTTTTGTCCATTTAGGATACATAAACTGTACGCCTTTTATAAACTCATCGTTGGTTTCTAACCCAACCAAGGCTTCTTTAACTTGTTCTTGTGAATAAGGTGCTATCAGTTTTAATTCTTCGTTCATATTTTTTGTTTTAGGCTTTACGCTTAAACGTTGGCTTTTCTTTTATCAATAAACAACATGGGTTTTCTACTCAACTTTGGAAATTTTAGTGCATTTATTTCATCAAAACTGACAAATTTAATATCAGGTGAAACTCTTATTTTAGCTCTAAAATGATCTTTTAATTGATTTACAAATTCTTTTGATTGTTCTTTAACTGCTATTTTGATGGTGATGTTATCTGTTCCAATTTCATTATTATTAATTTCAATAACATAGCTTTTTATCTCAGGGAAATCACCGAGTAAATCATACATTGCTGGTGGATAAATGGTAGTTCCTTTGTATTTAATCATTTGTTCTTTTCGACCGACAACAGGTCCTAAACGCAGTGTGTTCCTTCCACATTTACAGGCTTCATGATGTGCTTGAACCACATCACCCGTTTTAAAACGAAGTAGTGGCATGGCTTCCACACCAAGTGTTGTGATCACCAATTCGCCCGTTTCACCATTTTTAACAGGTTGGTTGTTTTCATCAAGTATTTCTACAATAATTAACTCAGGATGATGATGTCCACCTTGTTGGTATTCACATTCAGCAAATGCGGTTCCCATTTCTGTTGATGCATAGGTAGAGAACAAGTTAATATACCACTTGTCTTTTATCTTTTTTGATAATTTATTTAAAGAAAAATCTTGAGTTTTTAAAGATTCTCCAATACAAATTGCTCCTTTAATGCTTGATTTATTTACATCAATATCATTTCTCTCTGCATATTCTATTAATTTTAATAAAAATGATGGAACAGCAATTATGTATGTTGGTTTAAATTTAAGAATAGAATCCCATTGTAATTCAGGAATTCCGGCACCAACTCTTATAATTCCGGCACTTAATTTTCGGGCTCCCAAAAAGTACGCTAGACCTGCCATAAAACGTCTGTCAATGGTGGTCATGAGTTGTATGGTGTCATCAGGTGTTACATTTGAACAGGCAAATGATATGGCTTCGTTATAGGCTAATCTATCTAAGTCTTTGTCAGTTAATCCAAAGAAAACAGGTGTTCCCGTAGTTCCTGAGGTTGTTACATAGTCAATGATTTTTGAGCGATCTACACTGATAAAATCATCATTGTGTTTTTGTAAATCATTTTTTGTCGTAACTGGAATTTTGGTGAGATCCTCAAGTGTTTTTATATCTTGATATTGGATGTTCTTTTCTTGAAATCTATTTTGATAGAAGGGAGAATTTTTGGCAACATAAGCCATTAGTTCTCGTAGCTTTTCTTCTTGAAATAGTTTTATTTCACCTGTTGATTTTAGTTCAATTTCAGGAATCATAATTTCCGTTTCGTTTTTTTAATATATTTTTCAATACTGAGTTTGTCAGGAACTGTAGTAATTTCTAGTAAAAGTGCTTGTTCAAACTCTTTTAAAGCAACTTTATACTGTTTGTTTTGATAAAGATATTTTCCTGTTATAAAATAAACCTTCCAAAGGTACGGATTTAATGATTTGTAGTGGTCTAATTCACTAATTGATATGCTTGTTTCGTCTGTAATCGCTTTTTCAATTTTGCGTTCAAGGATTCTATATTTCTCATAATCTTTGAATTTAGGTGAATATATAAAGGAATCTTTTTCAATGAGATTTTCATTAAGAGATAAAGATTGAGTTTTTTTTGAAGTATTGGCAAAAACACTATCCAACTGAAAATTGACAAATGCACCCAATTGATAGGGATTGGCCGAAATCCAGATTATTTTTTTGCTCGGTTGAAAGACAACACCGTGATGTGCCAAGAGTTGATTTAAAGCTTTTTCATTACCATATCCAATTTTTTTATCTTGTAAACCTTCTTTATTACGCAAAATACTAACAGCAATTTCTGGGGTGATTTTTTCAGATTCATTTAGTAATTCACTCATTCTATCATACCTATATTTCGAATGACTTTCAACAATATGAGTACTGTTTTTCTTATCGTTTTTATAGGCATCACTTTGAAAATGATTAGAACAAATTAGTTTAGACGTATTGGCTACCTTATAGACTCCAAAATTGTTGGGTGCTGTTTCTATCAGTACTGCTTTATTGTCAATGGCACTTCCAACCATGATAGATTCAGATACAAAAACCTCTTTTTTCTTTGCAATTTCTATTGCTTCATCAATAGTTGAGGCATATTGTAGAATTTCTCTTGTCAATAAAGAAATCGGAGTTTTGGCAGCAAAAGGAATATCAGATTTTCCTGCGTTAATTGTGATGGTTAAACCTTTCTCGTTCATTCCTGACATGGTCCCAATCATTCCTGCCCAAGAAATGGACACGTACTTATACCCATTTTCTGGTTGAATAAAATAGATTATTTTCTCTTTTGAAAAGGCATCACCTGCATAAAAATCAAAGTTTCTAGCGAGTAATAAATTTCCATCAGGTGTATTGTCGCCCCAAACAGCAAAGGAGGAACAACCTACTAACGCTAAATCTTGTAGTGCATGTCCAATATCGTGGGCTCCATGTAACAAAAGGCTTCTGTTGTATTTGTCTACAATATAATCGTACTTATCATTGGCATATTTTGATAAACCAAATATTTCGGATTTGTATTCATTGTTTATGTGCAAATACATCTTACGATTGTATATGCCTAAAACTTTCCGAAGCAAATATTGTTTGAATTTTGAGGGTACGAGTTGTTCTACTTTATCAAAAAAGATCTCTTCTTGTTTTTTTAATAAAGATTCTGATAAAGAACCTATGGAATTCCCTAATTCATACGGATTTCCTTTTGCTACAAGTTCCCATTGTCCATATTGGTTTTTGCGTAATGAGTTATCTCCTTTAAAAAACAAGGAATCGTTAAGTTTAATTTTTTTATCTGTTGATAGTATATAACCATCTAAATTAGGCCTATCTCTCAAGGATTTATTGACACCGCAAGAGGTGAAAAATAAAGCGAATATTAATGAGAATATATAGAATTGTAATCTATTCATCAGCAAGTGACTTTTTAATAGAAGCGAGCAGATTTTCTTTACCGACAATTTGAGAACAAGTTAAAACAGCACTAATAGTCACACCAAGAATCCCGTGCATATTAAGACTTTGCCCCGTAAAAAATAGGTTCTTAAGTTTGGTGTTTGGAGATAAAAATGATTTCATAGGGTTGTCTGCATCTTTGACATAGCCATACATAGAACCTTCATTACTACCAATATAATCACGGTTAGTCAGTGGAGTAGAGGTATGAATTGAAAGAATATTCTCTTTGATTCCTGGCATCACTTTTTCAATTTCATCAATAAAAATTGCTGCTTTTTTCTCTTTAAAGTTTTTATAGGCTTCTCCTCTGTTTTCCTCTTCAACCAAAGTATTAAAGGTGTTTTCCCACTGTTTTACATCATTAAATTTCATGTAGGTTATTGCGGTTAAACTATCGGTATATTCCAATTGGTTTTTTTTAACACTCATACTAATTAGAAAAGATTCTGGCCAAGATTCCTGTGAGTAATCTTGTGCAGTCCAAACTTGTTTTGAATTTTTATAGTAATAGTAATTATAATTTAAATATTTAACGGTATTGGGCTTGAAAGTCAGGTAAACATTAAAACCACCAATTATACTATCAATACGTTCAACTCTATTTCTATAGGATTTTCTTAAGCCTTTTCCATCTAACATTTTTATAGTTAGTTTGGGTTCAATGTTTGAGATAAAAATATCAGCAAAAACTTCAGTACCATCTTTAGTACTAACCGATACTAGTTTTTCATTTTCAAAACCAAATGCTACTACTTCTTTGTAACGGTAAGCTTCTCCTCCAAATTCTTTTAGTTTTTTTACTAATAATTTAGCAATTTGACCGCCACCATTTATAAATCGCCATGAACTTTGTATATAAGAATTAATAGAAAGAGCATGAACATATAATGGTGTATTTTTTTCACCAGCGTATAAAGTATTTGATCCTGCTAAAACAGCTTTGAGCTTCTCATTTTCTGTAATTGAATCTAAATAATCTACTATTTTTTCAGCTAGAATTTCTTGGTCATATAATTCACCAATTTTTAAATTATATAATGGAAAACTATTGGATACATCTTGAATTTTTTGACAATAAGCATTTATTGCTTTAGATTCATCAGGAAACTGTTTTATAAGTGATTTAGCAAAATTATCATAACCTTGTGCGTGGTAGTATTGTTTTTCATCATCTCCAAAAGTGATGATGTCAAATTTTTCCTCATCCATTTTATGGAGTTTTAAATCATCCATAATACCTAAATAGGTAAAATATAGGTTCAGATTTTCTCCTTCGGCTAAACCACCAACATAATGAACGCCAGTATCAAAAATCTGTTTGTCTCTGACGAAAGTTTGCAAGTTCCCGCCAAATTGGTTATTTTTTTCTAACACACAAACTTTGTAGCCTTCACGTGCCAAAATGTTTGCAGAAACTAATCCACCTAATCCACTTCCGATTATCACTACATCATATTTTTTTTTCACTTAGCTTTGTTTTAATACGATTATATTTTCATTTTTGAAATGCAATTTGTATCCGAGTTTTAGGCTATTTTCTACAGGATAAATTTCTTTGACTAGTACAATAGTTTCAAAATTAGTAAAATTTATCAAATCGATATATTCGTTGTAATTTTTAGCTGAAATGAGTAGTGTATTAAACTGTTTTTTTTCTATATCATTAGCGGATAATGAATCGATATAAGTAACTTTTCTAGATCGTGTTGTAAAACAATTTTTAGCAACTTCCCGTTTTTCTTCATTTGGGATAAAGGATGTTACTTTACGTTCTATTGATTTTGATATTAATAAAATATCAATTTGCCCATAATTGTCAGCAAGATGTAAAATACTGGATTTCATATCAATATGATTGTTTAAATCAAGATATACAGCTTTATTTATGGCGAAATCATTTTTAATAAAGTGGTAAATGTCCTTATTTTTATAGTGATAATTGGATACTAAGGCTTTTTTGAAATAATCGGCTGTTTCTATTTCGGTGCGAAATTTTAATAGCTCCAATTTATAAAAATCACTTATTTTTCTTGTTCGTTGTTTTGTGGTTAGATGATCGTCGGTATAAGGTATTCTTTTCCCAATTTTTGAAATAAGGCTTCCATCATGAATAATGAAATCATTTTTGGGCATTACTTCGGCATTTCCATGAAAATATACAGGTAGGATATCTAATTTTAATTGTTCTTGTAAAAAGAAAGCACCTTTGTGAAATCGTCCTACTTTATTGTTGAAAGAACGTTTTCCTTCTGGAAAAACCATTAGAGAATAGCCTTGTTTTATTTTCTCTTTTAAATGATTGGTGCTATCATCAACACCATTTGAAACGGGATAAAATCCAGCAACTTTAGCTAAAACCCCAAATATTGGAGATTTATAAACCCAATCATTGACCAAGTAAATGAGTTTATAAGTAATTAAGCCAAAAGTTAAGGTATCTAAAGAGGAAGAATGATTGGCAATAATTATAGCCGGTTTACTAAAATCCTCGTTATGTTCGTTTATGACTTCTTTTTTTACAAAAGGATTGGCATATAAAGTAGCTGTAACTAATTTTGCCATTGTCTTATGAAGCCATCTAAATTTTATCTTTTTAGAAATAGGAATCAATGGCATTATTACAATACTAATAACTGATAATAGCATACCTCCTAATCCATAGAAAGCTAACAGAAAAAAGGAATGGATTGTTGTTCGTAGTTTTAATGGTGCAAAACCTTTGTCGGCTCTTTTTACTACAAAATATCGGAATAAAAGTGGTTGGATAGTAAAGGAAACCAATACGGTTATTAAGATTCCAATTAGACTCACTGAAGCAATAGATTTTAAAGCAGGATGTTTGGCAAAAATCAAAACGCCAACTCCTAAAATAGTTGTAATTACAGATAGGATTATGGATACTTTATAGGTGGAAATTTCCTTTGTTCCATTGGTGTAATCCTTTACCAAAGCATTGGTGATAAAGATACTGTAATCAACACCTAAACCAAAGATAAAGGTTGAGATAATAACATTAAATATGGTAAATTGAATACTAAATAATCCCATCATACCTAAGGTTAAAAACCATGTAAGTGCAATAGGTGCCGCCGTTAAAAGAGTGAGTTCAATATCTCTAAAGAATAGTAAGAGTATTAAAAAAACAGCGATAAATGAGTAATTAATTAAGGAGGAGAAATTATCTTTTAAACCACTAATAAAGGTTTCGCTTATTGCTTTTCTATCAATTAGTAAGGCATTGGGCATTTCTTTTACCAATTGGCTTAGTTTTTCCTTTTGACTCATCTTAATTTTAACTAAAGATACAGCCGATTTTAAGTCAGGTTTATCACCGATATATTCATCCGTTAAAAGTGATTTTACAGTTGCGTAGTCATCTAGTCCAATAGTCCCAAAGTCATTATTTATGAGCTTATAAAATTCATTATACGTATTTGGTTTAAATCCGATTTTTAGACCACTTTCAATAAGTTGATCTTTGGTATTTTGTTTGCGTGATTCATCCCAAAAAGAATTCCATTTTGCTAACTTTTGTTGTTGTGCTTTTTGAGATAAAACCAAAGAACCGATGGAACTGTATTGAATGATTTCATCATTAGATTGTAGTTTGTTAAGTAATTGCGTAATCTTAGTATTCGTTTCTAAAACTTCTTCCAAATTATCACCATGAGCAACAATATAAACTGATTTTGATGAAATATTTAAAATAGAATCTAAATGATGTTCTGCCAATAGAGTAGCATCAGTTTGGTAGTTCATCTTATTCAAATCATTATTGAAAGTGACTTTGTTAAAAAAGAATAAACTTAAAATAAAGAGTAGCAGTGTTCCGTAGATGAAAAATTTACTTTTATCGTATCTAACAGAGGCTATTCGTTCGATAATATTTGTTGAACTCTTTGTAGTAATCGGTTTTGGTTTATAAAAAACAGGGATAATAATCAAGGCAAAAACCGATGCCGCAATTACACTAATCGCTGCAAAGATTCCTAAATCTTGTAGTGCTTGTGATTTTAATAAGAGTAAGCATAAAAAAGCAACAGCAGTGGTGATACTACTCATTAAAATGGGCTTACTAATGTCTTTATACAATTGTTTGGCATCAGGATTTTTTCTGAAATGCGTTAATATATGTAGGGAATAATCTAAGGTAATACCCAACAAAACAGAACCGATTCCTAAGGAGATTGCCGAGATGCGTTCTCGAATAAAATACAAGGAAACGATTGCTATTAAAGCACCAATAACAGTAGGAATAAAGAGTAAGAATGGAATATTGATTTTCTTATAGAAAAACATGAGAATCAACAATAAAATAGACATAGCAATAGAAACCGTGTACTTAATATCATTTTTTATTTGAGTTGCATTGGCAACTGCTATGACGGTTCCACCATATATTTCACTTGTAATATTTTTTTGATATTTATTATTTAGTTCCTCTGAGATTTGATACAACTTATTTGAAAAATCTGTATTGGTATCTGTCTCACTTGAGGGATATTTGGGTTTGATAAACAAGAGTAGATTTTTCCTATTTTTTGTTGTTATAAAACCATTAAAAATATCAAAATTATCATTTATTTTTAAGGCTTCTAGTTTTTTTAGAGCGATAAATGAGAGACCAAATGGATCTTTTCGAATACTTTTTTTTGCAATCCAACCGCTGGGTGAAATAAGGGTTTTGTAGTTGTTTTTTACAGTTTCAGCAATACTGTCGTTTTGCAGTTTATTCGCAATTAATTCATAATCTTTTTCATCTAAAAAATAAGGCAGATTGTTGTAGACAAAATCCATGGTAGAAAGCATATCATCATTGGACACTTCACCTTGAATACTTGTAATATAATCTACACAATGCAATTGAATACTGTCAATTATTTCATCGGCATATTGCGTAATTAAATTAGGATTATCAACTGTTTTTGATGCAATGTTTATGATAATCTTATCTGAGAAGTCAACAGAATTTAAAACTTTGTTGAGTGTTTTAGTCTCTTCAGATTGTGGAACTAATTTAGAAACATCTTCTTCAAATTTTAGTTTTGTAGCAAAGTACAACAAACTCATTAGTACTACCAAAACAGCTAAGACCAGTTGTACTTTATGATCCTTGAAATAGGTGTATATTTTGTAAAATAGGTTCATTTAGTGTGTCATACTTAAACTCTCAAAGTTGCCATCGTTTATTCCAATTGAAACTTTGAGAGTTGGGTTGTATAAAGTTTCCTGATGTTTGTAATTAAATTTTTCTCTTACTTAATTTTATCAATACAAATCCTATGCTTCCGAGTATTACTGCGGTTCTCAATAATTTTTACCACTAGGTACACAAAGTATTTCACTAGGTTCACTAAGTTTTCTTTATAATTAAACTTTTTTATTAAAGACTTTTAATACTACAAATCCAATACTTCCTATAAGTGTAGCGGTTAGTATTGCTAAAGCAAAACTACCGACTAAATACTCTTTTATGTGTGTAAGTGATTTAAGATTTTCAGTTAAATTTTCTGTATTAAAATTAGATTCTGTTCCTAAGATAAAATCACCAATTTTGATACTTCCATAAACAATAAATGGAATCATGGGTGGAATACTAATATTCGAAAAAGCAAAAGCGATTACCTTATTTAGATTTAATGCAACAGCTAACGAAATAATAATCAAGGTATGAAATCCCCAAAAAGGAGTTAGCCCAACAAAGAGTCCAAAAGCTATTGATAAGGCTTTTTTGGTTGGTGAGTCACCACTGTGAAGTATATCTTCTACAAAAAATCGTTTAAAGCCTTTTTGATTGAATTTTCTAAGAAAATTCCTAGGATGAATGTATAAAATAGCTACTAAAACCAACCAAGTATTCAATACACTAATACGTGCAAAATCTTTTATTGGTCTAAAGTGTGATACCCTTTCATCAGGATCATACAATACTTTTATGGGAATATTTCTTACATTCACGCCGCGCCATGCAGCTTTAACTATAACTTCAATTTCAAATTCAAATTTTGTAGTGTAAAAGCTAGTATTTTCTATTACTTTTAAGGGATATAATCGATAACCAGACTGAGTATCAGTTAAGCTAATACCTGTTTCAGCCCAAAACCAAAAGTTTGAAAATTTATTCCCAAAACTACTTTTTTTAGGAACAGAATCGTGAGTCATGTTTCTAGAACCAATTAGAAGTATATTTTTATCTTTTTCTAATTCGTCAATAAAAATTGGAATTTCATCGGGATAATGCTGTCCGTCAGAATCTATGGTAATGGCAAATTCATAACCTTCTCCTAATGCTTTTTTAAATCCTGCACGTAAACCAGCTCCTTTTCCTTTGTTTTTTTTAAAGTGAATTTGAGATAGTTGAGAATATTTTTTTAATATTTCGGGAGTAGTATCCGTACAGCCATCATTGATAATAATAATGTTATTGGTGTAGGCTAGTACACCATCAATAACTCGTTCTATAGTTTTTGCATTATTATAAGTAGGAATTAACACACAGCATTTTAGTGCTGAAATTTTTGTAGAAATTCCATCTAAAGGTTGAATACTCACGTCTGCCTAGTTTAAGGCTGTGAAATTACGTTTTTTTCTGCTGTCGTAAAAAATTTAGATTGTAAAATATAATCCTTGATGTGTTGTTTAAGTACCTTAGATTTTGTTTTTTGAAAGTTTGATAGGATAAAAGCTTTATCGGTTTCTATAGCTGTATTATATTTTAAAAACTTAGGAATATTCTGTTGTAAAGTCATCCTAATAAACCGAATTTCAATAGTATTGGGTTCTTTGTCTAGGGCATATTCTATTAAGGAGACACCTTTTACAAGTCTTTCTTTTTTGTCTTTTGCTCCTTTTATATACTTAGATGTTAATACTGTTACTGCACCTTTATAAGCAACTAGACTTGCGTTATCCTTTTTTGTAATAGGTGTTAATTCATCGTATAATAAAAAGGCTTTAGTCTTAGATGATACAGCATCTCTGTAGGCTATACGAACAGAAGCCACATCTAATTTTAGCAGTGTAAAACCAATAGTGATATAAAGTAGAAATGCTTTCAAATTTTAGAGAATTTTGTAATGTGCTGAAAGTTTTAAAGCAATAGTATCTTCAAATTTACTGATATTTTTAACTTTAATACCGTCTTCATCTTCACTTATAACTATGTTTAGATTTAGTTCAGCATTTATTTCTGGATTAATCAATGCCGTAAACTTCACATTAGAGCATTTATCCATAAATAGTTTTTTTCCAGTTGTTTCTTCTGTGAGGTCTTTAATGATTTGTATCATACAAACACCTGGCATCACAGGATTCTCAGGGAAATGTCCCTTAAAAATTTCGTGGTCTTTGTTTACTTTTATTTCAAAAGAATGTGAGTTGTTTTCTTCTGTTTTACGTTCTGTTACGGTATAAAAATTTTCTAAAACCATTAGTTGAAATTATAGGCTATTCCTACTTGAATAACTTGAGTTAAATTTACATTATTAGTGTTTGAATCATAAAAATAATATTCTTGAATTGCATCAACAAACCCAGTTTTGTATCTAGCTTCAATCATAAAATTTTCCATGACTTTATAACTGAGTCCAATTTTTGCACCAATCTCTACTGGAGTGAAAATATTTGTTGAATAAGACAAAAATATAATGTTTTCATCAATCTTAATATTCTTATTTACACGAATATCAAAATAAGGACCGATTATCAACGATAATTTCTTTTTAAATTTGAATTTATTGATAACCGAAATAGACAGATAATCATTGGTTATGTTGTTAGGTCTTACTTCAGGAACAGACCTTAGATGGCTTCCTTGATTTGTAAAAATAATCTCTGGTTGTAGTGTGTATTTTTTAGTAAAAGGAATGGAAGTATATACGCCTATGTAGAATCCATATTTCTCATAACTATCCATTTTTGTATAGTCAGCTATATTTAAACCAGTTCTTATTCCAAAATTCACTTGTGAAAAGGAATAATTTGAAATAAGAGCCAGTATTAATAGGAATAGAATTCTTTTTGTCATCTATTTAAAATCGAAAGTATAGGTAAGTCCAAATTGGAATACACCATTAAGATTTCTTGTCTCAAAATCATTGTTAGAATCATCATAGTCATAGCCCTCATAACCATATATATCCTCAAAGTCTAAAATATCAATAATACCTTGTTTGTATCTTGCTTCAATACTTAGATTTGAGGTTAGGTTAACTTCCAAACCACCTACAAAAGCAAAGTCAAGATGAGGAAAAACATCCCAATCATTGTAGATGTCAAAGTTTTCATAAACACGTATATCTATGGAAGGGCCAAAAAGAAGGTTTACTTTTTTGGCTACATTAAACTTGTTTATAATCCCTATTGAAAAATAATCTAGCTTAATATCATTAGATGTCCCTTCTAAGGCATTGGGTTCATCATTTAATTTAGCGCCTTGTTTAGAATAAAGTAATTCAGGTTGCAAGGTGTATTTTTCACTAGTTTTAATATTTAATACTAGTCCACCATAAAAGCTAGTTTTAGCACTAGTTTTGAGTTCTGAGATGTTGGCAATATTAGCACCTGCTTTCATTCCAAGTCGTACTTGACCTTGGGCTATAACGGTTACTAATACAAGTGTTAGTGTTAAGAGTGTTTTTTTCATTTTAGGTATTTTTAATGTTAAATTATTAATTGTTTATATAAATTAAATCAATGTTCATATTAAAATTTTGATGTGTCATACGGATGTTTTTAGCAATATTTTTTTCAATTTCACTAAAAGTAATACATAGCTTTTCTTTATTTTTTGAAGTCATTACAATTTTTTTCAGCAATGAGTTTTCATTAGAAATAAAATAGTAATTATACTTTTTATTTAGTTTTGATTGGTATAGCGTTTCATCATCTATTAGATACATTGTTTCAATAAGGTTGCTTTCAGATACTAACAAATGAAAATCTTTTTTTAGTGCATTTAAGATGATTTTTTTGTTGATTTTATCAAGGATATAGTTGACTTTAAATTCATTATCTATAAACTCAAAATCAAATATTTTATTTCCAAATTCGGTTGTAAAGACCACACGATGTTGGTTGTCTTTTATTTTTTTAACGATTAAAATACCGCCAAACTTATTGTCATTAATAGTAATTTTGGCTTTATAAATATAGTCAATTGCTGTATTAGCAAAATAGGGGTTTATAACAAATTCCTTTTCAGACTTTTGTTCTAATAGTCCTTTTGTAGTTTGTAAACTACAAGAACTAAACAAAAATAATGCTATGCTAGTGATTAAATATCGCATCAGAGACAGGACTATTTAATTTTTGTTCGATGAATTTAATCAGTGTATAATCTTCAGAGCTTTCTACCATTTTTACACTAAGAACATCAAAAGTGATTTTGTCAAAAGTAATTTCAAAAGAATTGATAAAGGATTTTAAATCTTTGTGTATCGGATCAAATTTTACAATATAATTACTCTTTTTAAAATAGCTAATTTTGAATTGAGATTCATCAAACATATCACCTTTTACACTTTTAATAATCAAAGAGTTTAGTTGCTTAAAAGATTTGTTAGAACTTAAATCAATTTGACTTTTATCGCCATTATCATTTATGAGTAATTGGTCATTTTTAAAAATTACACTGTATTTAAATGGGGTTTTATATTCCCATTTTATGGTGTTTGGAGCTTTAAAAATAAGTTTACCATCTGATATAATATCTTTTGATAAAAAATCAAGGTGTTTGTATTGTTTAAAACTACTGACAATAGTTTCTGTTGTATTTGATTTTTGAATAACAGTCTCTTTTACTACTAGTGCTTCTTTTTGTGAAAGTGTTTGTTGCGCTGTACCGAGGAAAATGACACCCAATAGCATACCAAAAGTTAGTATAAGTTTGTTACGCATAAGCCTTGATTTTAAATAGTTTATCAATGGTTAAAGTTTTCATGTTTTTCTCCTCAAGAAGTGGCAATAACTGTACCAAAACTTTAAGTGTTAATTCGCTCGTATCATGCAAAAGTATAACTTCTCCTTTGTTTAGGTTGTTTTTAATTTTCCGAAAGACTTTTTGTGGATCTTTTGCTTTAGTGTCTAACGAACGAATACTCCATCCGATACTTTGTATATTTAGTATTTTTACAGCTTTAGCAATATTAGGATTGGTTACTCCAAAAGGAGGGCGAAAGAGTTTTAATTCCAAACCCGTTAATTCTTTTACCAGTTGGTTCGTTTTTTTCAAATCAACAAGAATATTTTTAGTGGATAAAAATCCGTTGTTATTGCCGTGTTCATACGAATGATTACCAATAACATGCCCTTCAGCAAGTATTCGTTTTAGTATTTCAGGATTCTTTTTAATGTATTTTCCTATTAAAAAGAAAGTAGCTTTAGCCTTGTGTTTTTTAAGTAAATTGAGCACTTTTGGGGTAAACTCAGCATTTGGCCCATCATCAAAAGTTAAGGTGATTACATTTTCTTTACTAGTTGTATTTTTATGTTTTGATGGTAAAAAGTAATTCCATCTTATATGAAATGAACCTACGCCTGTAAGTATTAACCAGAAAGTTACTAAGCCAACAATCCACCAAACAGAACTATCGTTTTGAATCTTTAGGTAGATTAAAACAGCTAGTACTAAAATTGAAATTATATTTATGTTTTTGAAGTTTAGCATGAACGCAAACAATTGTTTGTGACCTCAAAAATAGGTTAAAAACTAGAATATATGGTAGTGTTGATTTAAATAAAAGAGTTTTGAGGGGTGTTTGTGTGAGCTTACAGATTTTGCGAGAGTTTTTAAAAAGTTTTGACAGATTAGTGCATCTATTCAGCAGTTCTAATCTATAGGAATTATTTAACCAACCTCCTAACAGGTGAAAAAAACCCTGTTAGGATAACGTTAAAAACCAAAACTTTTCTGAGAGTTATTTTAGTATTGCAAACCTTTCCTGAAATAGTTTGTATTTTTTTTACTCTTATGTGCCCACTAAGCACAGCTTATCGGTAGCGGGAATAAGCTCTTACACTTATTTTAAAGAACGTTTATTTGGTAAAAATAATGATTTATAAAACATAAAAACCACTCCATAATGAAAGTAGATTTTGTATTATGTTACCACACGATACAATCCTGCGGTAGCGGGGATTTTTTTACTTGTCATCCACTTAAAATCTATTTGACTACATGTAAAAAATTTGGGTTTTGTGGCCTGGGGATTTATTTCTTTACTCTTCCTCTTATAATTTTAGGATTTCTTTTTGTAAATAGAACTCCAAAGATTATAATTCTTTTTCCTTTTTCATCTATTGAGTAGAAAATTGCATAAGGAAAACGACTTACTAAAGACTGTCGTAAATCTTTAAATTTTATTTGATAATGCTTAGGATAATCACCAATGTAATCTATCTCTTTATTAACTTCTGCTTTAAATTCCTCTCCTAATCCTTCTCTTTGTTCATTATACCATTTTTTGGCTTTTCGTAAATCAGAATGTGCATCGGGCAATAATTTAACGTAATAAATCATTACCAGTTGTCTTTTACGTCTTCCCAATCTAATAAATCATCTGGATTATTATGATAGGATTCTATTCGTTCTTGTAAAATTTCTTGATGAATTTCAGATACTTCTTGATTGTCTGATTTCTCTTGTTTTAAAACAGATTCAAGTTTCTCTAAAGTCCTTTCACCCACATTTACAAGGTTTTCTATAAAACTATATTTTCTTGCTTCTAAGTCCGTCATTATTGTGTTTCTATTATAGCAAATGTACAATTTTTGTTCCATTTAACTGAGTGGGTGATATAAATTCACCATTTCATACTGGCTATCTGAATTTTTTAATGCTGCTGTTCTCTTAATTTTTTTTTATAAGCTATAAAACTTAATGCTATTATATGAAAAACCAAAGCTTTAATGTTTGTTTGAATCACTCTGTCTAATTTTTACTAAAATGATTGATTAAACTAATCACTGATTTTACAGTTTTCACGTTGGTGGAAAAATTATATTAGCATTTTCTATTTACAAAATTCTTTAAAACAAAAAAATAGAGCTTAACAAAAAAAGTTTTTTACTATTAATTGTTTAAGCCCTTTATTTACTAGAAAGTTCCAAGCCTGTCCTGAGCGAAGTCGAAGGGTTGGAACCCTTTTGTCATGGTTTTGCTTAGTGAGTCATGTCCGAAAGGATATAGCCCAATACATATTTTAAAGAACGTTTATTTTGTAAATATAATGATTTATGAAATATAAAAAACCACTCCCAATAATGAAAGTGGCTTATACTTCTCTTACTCTTATGTGCCACTAGCTACACAAGCTAGCGGTAGCGGAGAATTTATATAATTATATAGTTTTCAAATTTTCCTATTAGATATAGTATTAGTAAAAGAATAGGTAATAAAATCATTGCTAAATAGCCAAAAAAAACATCGACTTGGGTGTAATATGGGGCTTTTATAAAATCTCTAAAACTTTTTTTAATAGAAAAAAGACCATAGCCGAATATAATTATTAGAAAAACAATTATTAATATTAAGTAAATACTTTTTATCTCAATCATTTGATAGATTATTTACAAGTAAAAAACACTTTTTAAGTTTTTGATTTATCAATCTTTTCAACTGGTTTAGGTTTGTTAGCATCAGGTATATTTATATTGTGTTCCCTCAACTTTTTTAATAACATTTTTGAAAACATTTCTAACACTCGTCTATTTGCCTTCTGTCCTGAATATTCCTTATAATCAGCCTGTTTTTTGTCCCACTGAGTAAAGAGTTTACCAACACCCCATTTTGTAGCAAGACCAATTCCTGCTTCGATACCACTTCCATTATCTCCATTCATGAATTCAATAGTCATTGTTTCAAAATCGAATCCTTTTTTTAATATATTAATTATACCTAATGCAGGAACCGTCACAGGAGATGCTGCGCCACCTGTCCCAGCTGTTAAAGTAACCAATCCGTTACTTGCATTTCCTAATGCTTTGGAAGTTTTCTTAGTTAATTCTGTACTAATTTTATGATCTCCAACTCCTGCATCTGTTTTATCAAAACCGTAAGCCATATCTCCATGAACATTTGCAATATATAATGTTCCTTTATCGTTACCATTCCATTGATTAGTTTTTAGATTCAGTCGTGAACTATTGTTTGAGGGATCTTTTAAGTAACTATAATATCCCACAAACCTATCTTCTGATTCAGGATTTAAGACAATGTCAGTCCAAAAACCTCTTTGTCTTGCTTTCCATTCTGTATAAGTATAGTGACTTTTCTTTAATACAACCTCATAAATCTTATCTTGAAAGAAACTTGTAATTACAATTTGCTCTTCCAGTCCTTCTCTTTCAACAGAGTTGATAACTTTATTACCACTAAACGAATAAGGTGTATAATGCGGATATTCTTTAGTAAGCGGATCCACAGCAAAAAACCTACCCACTCTAGGGTCATGCATCCTAAACTTATAGTTTATAGAGTTTCCTTCGCCTTTTATTTCATCATCTTTTTCTTGACCTTGGAAGCCATAACGGTATTTATCACTGGATTCATGGCGGTTTGGCATGAGCATACCGAAAGGATAGTAATCAAATGAGCTTCTACATTGTATAAATAAAAGAACATAAGCTGTAATAAATTGTATAGAAATTACATGATATGGTCATTTTTACACATTTAAACACTCGTTAAAAGTACATTTTTTATTATAAATATTATGTAATTTAAAAGAAATAGTTACCTAAATGTTTTTTATTATAATTCAAAGTTAGAAATCTTATGTGCGTTTTTTTTTTTAATAAATTAAGACCAATTTAGTAAAGTTAGGTTTTGTGTGGCTAGAATAGAACTTTGAAAATATATAGATATATTAAACAATTAATTAGTTGTATTCATTTCAATTCTATAGGGCACGCACCAAAGTAAAACTATGATCTTGACCTCTATATTGGTTATATAATAAAATATATTTTATAGATGAAGTATTAAGATTATTCAATTTAAGAACCTCAGGAATTTCTTGTTTCTTAAGAATCTGACTCGCTACATAAAGTCCAAAAGCAGATGCTGTATTGTATTCACCAGAAAGATGTTTATAGTAAACTTGTGGTGTGTTTTTAAAAATGGAATTTTGTAGATTTTGGTAGATGCCATCATACTCTACATCACCATTATTTCCTAGAATAACAGTATCTATATCTGAAATACTAAGTTTATTAGCAGCTAAAAATTGATCTATTTTTGATTCAATTTCATGTTGTTCTAAAACATCATAAATTTCAACATCTAATAGTTTTGCATACGAATTAGCCGTTTTTTTGTCCTCTAAGACAAAAAATTGAGCGCCTTCGCTAAAGATTGTTCCTTTAGTTTTAGAATCTAGTAATCCGTTTTCAAGAATTTCTTCTTCCTTAATATGATGAATTAATTTATGTAAATCAGTGGTGTGATCACCAATTTCATCAATACCTCCTACTAAAATAGTTGAGGCTTCTTCATCTAATAATAGTTTTGCATCAATCAATGCTGTTTCAAACGAAGTGGCACTGTGAACATAGGTAACATTATAAGACTTGCATTGCAGGCCTAGAGCAACTTGTGCGCCAACCGTATTGTGTGTAGATTGAATAAAAGCAGTTGGTGTTAAATATTGTTCATCGTTGTCTAGTATGGTTTTTAGAAAACGTTCAGAATCTCGTAAACAGCCCATTCCAGAACCAGTTATGATAGCATCAGGATTGTCAATTTTAGCTTCTTTTAGTGCAATAGCTGATGCTACAACACCATTTTTTACACCACTTGCCATCCTACGAATCATGGCGGGTTTTATAAAAGATCTATAATCAGGTTTGATTACCGTAACGACATTTTTGGTTAAGGCTGTAGCCTTCTCTAAAAAAATTTCATTATCAGAAGTATCTTGAGCAGACACACAACCAATTCCATTGATAAAACAATCATTCATATGTTTAAATATTATTTTTCAGCGGTAACATATGTTGTTCGCTATTAATCATTCTGTTATGTGTCAAAATTTGATATGCTCGTTTCATAGTTTAGGCTTTTGAAAAAATTAGTGTGGAACAATTGCCCCCAAACCCGAATGAGTTGGATAACACATGGGCTATTTTACTCTTTTCAAAATTAGTAATAGGTGAAAGAG
>JAOZLL010000177.1 GCA_029934835.1 Flavobacteriaceae bacterium
GTGGTGATTATAAAATAGCTATAGAAGAAGGAACCACAATGGTACGAGTAGGAAGCGCTATATTTGGACTTAGAAATTATATCTAGAATTAAAGAATAAAAGATGAATAAATCACCATTAAAAATTGTATTAACGGGTGCACCTGGAACCGGGAAATCAACTGTAATTGATGAATTAGAAAAGCGAAACAAATACTGTATGCATGAAATCTCTAGAGAAGTTACTTTAAAGGCTAGGGAAGAAGGTACAGAACAATTGTTTTTAACCCAACCATTATTATTTAGTGAAATGCTTTTAAAAGGACGTCTTGCTCAATTTCATGATGCAACAAATCTTATTGAAAAATTTGTATTTTTCGATAGAGGTATTCCAGACGTTCATGCCTATATGAATTATTTTGGACTCAATTATCCAGATAAATACAGCGAAATAAGTAACAAAAACCGTTATGATTTTGTATTCTTAATGCCACCTTGGGAGGAAATATATATAACAGATAGTGAACGTTATGAGAGCTTTGAGCAAGCACTAGCGATACACAATCACTTGCTTCGTGCCTACGAATCACTAAACTATACGGTTGTTGAAGTACCAAAAGGAACTATAAATGATAGAACTGATTATATCTTAAGAATAATTAATACATTTAAATAGATCAATAAAACAGCAATTGAAATACTACAAGAATATTGGGGTTTTACTGAATTTCGCTCTCCACAACATGACATCATTCAAAAAGTAGTCAATCAAAAGGATGTTATTGCAATATTGCCTACGGGATCAGGAAAATCAGTCTGTTTTCAAGTACCTACTTTAATGACTGAAAAAGGTGTATGTTTGGTTGTGTCACCACTCATTGCACTGATGAAAGATCAGGTAGAAAACCTCACAAAAAAAGGAATTAAAGCAGTTGCGATAGCAGGTTTTCAAACTAAAGATGATATCATTAGAATTTTTGATAATTTACAATTTGGTGGCATCCGATTTTTATACCTTTCACCTGAACGTTTGCAAAGCGAATTTATTCAAGAAAAACTAAAACAAATTCCTTTAAAACTTATTGCAATTGATGAAGCCCATTGTATTTCAGAATGGGGACATGATTTTAGACCATCCTATTTAAAGTTAACTGTATTAAGAGAATTATTTCTTGAAATAAATATCATTGCACTCACTGCAACAGCTACAAAAAGAGTTCGTAAAGATATTGCCACTTATTTAGAATTAGAAGAGCCAGAGATCTTTCAAAAATCATTAACACGTGATAATTTGCATTTAAAGGTCTTAGAATCAGCTGATAAAGTAGGGAGTTTATACCGTATCATAAAACCCATAAATGAACCTATTATAATATATGCTGGAACAAGAAAAAATTGTAAACGGACTAGTGAAATTCTAAATCAAAAAGGATTAAAAAGCACGTATTATCATGCTGGCTTATCTAAATCAGAAAAAGACACTTCGTTTACCAATTGGTTTACAGAAAAAACACCTATTATGGTGGCCACTAATGCTTTTGGAATGGGTATCGACAAAGCTAATGTGCGATTAGTGGTACACATAAGTGTTCCCAATAGTATTGAGAACTATGTTCAAGAAGCTGGTCGAGCTGGCCGAGATGGAAAAATGGCCTATGCTGTAATCATAGAAGAGCCAGCCGATTTAAAAGAATCAGAAAGTTATTATACTAATTCACTAGCAAATGTTAGCTTTATAAAAAAGTTGTATCAACATTTAAACCAATATTTTCATATTGCTTATGGAGATTTGACTCAAAAAGAATTCGAATTTCAATTAGCCTCTTTTTGTCAACAATACAATTTATCTATTATTAAGACTTATAATGGTTTACAATTATTAGAAAGAGAGGAAATAATAAAACTAAGTTCTCATAACAACCCATTTTCTAAGCTAGTTTTTACAGCAAATAGCGAGCAGTTATTTGCCTATTATATTCGTAATTCGTTAAAAGAGAAAACTTTAAAACTGATTTTACGCACTTATGATGGTATTTTTGATTCCATGCAAATTATCAATCCTTTAAAATTGTCCAAAAAGCTAAATCTTAGTTTAAGTCAACTCGAAAAACAGTTATTAGAAATTCACAATGATGGAATAATAACCTATCAATCCATTAAAAACAGAACGACATTGCGATTTTTAAAACCACGAGAAGATGATTATACTATAAATAGAATTGCAAAGGATATTAAGCAACAACAACAAGTGAAAAAAGACAAATATGCTAGTATGATAGTCTATATTGGCAATTCTAAAATTTGTCGAAACCAGCAGTTGAGCAGCTATTTTGGAGAAAAGAACACCAAAGATTGTGGTATTTGTGATGTGTGCGAAAATAAAAAGAACAAAACAAACTTCGATGAAAAAGATATTTGTACTGCTATTCTTAAAAGTATTACTAGTAAAAAAACACAATCATCTATTGACATAGTACAAAATTTAAACCTTGATGATAAACAGGTTTTAAAAGCTATTAGAATTCTATTGGATAGCGAGGCAATTATACTAACTTCGCAAAACAAATATAAATTGAATGTGTAAAAAATCACTGAGAATCGTTTTTATGGGAACTCCTGACTTTGCAGTTGGAGTATTAGATGCTTTAGTAAAACAAGATTATAAGATTGTTGGAGTAATAAC
>JAOZLL010000178.1 GCA_029934835.1 Flavobacteriaceae bacterium
TTTTCCTACATTTGCTCCGATTTCGGTTCGCGCTTCAACGCGTGATTAAAAGGGAATTTGGTGTAATACCAAAGCTGTCCCCGCAACTGTAAGCTTAGTTCTGTTATTCAGAATGCTTGTTGAAACCTACAAATCCACTGTTACGTTAACGTGATGGGAAGGAAATCGACAAGACGTAAGCCAGGAGACCTGCCAGATGTAATTTATTTAGTAACCGTTTTCGGAGGAAAAACACCCTAATGTCATCTTTAATTTAATATTTATTTGACGTAGTAAAGGCACTTTCTTTCTTAAGATTAATCTTTAAAGAATGAAAAACTTAAACAAACTGGCAATTCTATTGCTAATCATGAACACAAAAAATTTGATAGCGCAAGATTCATTAGCTATCCAAAAAATTGATGAGGTTGTCATTAGTGCGACTAAGTATCCAACAGCTATCAAAAAAATCGGAAAAATAGTTTATCAAATTACAGCAAAAGAACTGCAAGAAAATCCACAAAAAACAGTTTCACAAGTGTTAAATGAGGTCTCTGGATTTGAGTTAAATGGGAGTAATAGTGCACCTGGTAAAAATATTGCCACCTATGTGCGTGGTGGTAAGGCATCGCAGGTATTGGTTATCATTGATGGTATAGCGATGAGTGATTCTTCTGGGATTAATTTATCTTACGATTTAAATCAATTAATACTTTCGCAAATCGAATCTATTGAAATATTAAAAGGAGCTTCTAGCACACTTTATGGTACAGGAGCCGCAACAGCTGTTATTGTTATTCAAACAAAGAGATCATCTGATAAGGTAATTAATGTTCAAATAGGAGGAAGCCTAATGACTAATAGAACATCAGATGATGATTTTATTTCTGGAAATCACCTTATTAAAAATGTGATGCTAGATGGTACTTATAAACGTTTGAATTATTTTGCATCTTATAGTGGTACGCAAGCTGAAGGTATTTCTGAGACAAAAGCTCTTTCAAGTGAATTCAATTCTACTGATGATCCTTTTCATAAAAATAGTTTTTTAGGAAAGATTGGTTACAATATAAGTGATAAATTTAAAATGCAATTTGTTTCTAGTTTTGTTAATACGTCACATGATTTTGATGGAGGAGCTTATAATGATGTAGAAAATAATACAGGAAAAACCAAAGAATTTCATGTGGGATTACAAGCTACTTTTACTTACAATAAAGGAAATGTAAAAGTGTTTACCAATTATAAAAATGCGCAAAGAGAATATGATCAGTACAATGCCTATGTCGATGCACAAGAAAATTATTTATATAAATCAAGTAGTTTGATTTTTGATATCTATAATTTATATACGTTTTCTGATAAAATTAATTTAATAACAGGTGTTGATGTTCAAAATCACAATACAGATATTACAACACCTTATGGAGATATCGATAAAGAAACAGGCAATTTCTCATTAATTGATCCGTATGTAAATATCAACCTTAATCCTGTTAAGGGTTTTAATTTTAATACAGGAGTTAGATTAAATTGGCATAACGTATACGGCACACACGCAACTTTTAATATAAATCCATCTTATAATGTTAGTATTAATGAGTCGAATAATTTAAAACTTCTTACTTCTTATAGTTCTGCCTATATAGTGCCGAGTATCTATCAACTTTTTTCAAATTATGGCAATGAGAATCTAACACCAGAGAAAACAAAAACCCTTGAAGGAGGTTTAGAGTATAGCCTATCTAGTAAGTTGAAAATAAGTGCATTATATTTTGATAGAGTAGAGGAAAATGCTATTATTTTTGTTACTGATTTTGATACATATATTTCAAATTATGATAATGAAACAGAAAAAAATATTTTTGTTAATGGAGTAGAGTTTGAATTTAATCATACACCTATTAAGTCATTGTTGATAAAATCTAATTATACACATACACTTGCATCAGAAGTAAGAACATATAGTATTCCAAAAAATAAATGGAATTCCATGATTCGTTACTCTTTTCCATCTAAAACTAGTTTAAGTATAAATCACCAATATTCATCAGAAAGAACACAATTGGTATATTTCGGTTGGGAAAGTTCCATTGAAACTTTAGATTCTTATCATTTATTTGATCTAACAGTATCACAGAAACTCATAAAAGATAAATTATTTTTAGCAGTTGGAGTTCGTAATATTTTCGATAAAGAATTTATTGAAACAGTAGGTTACTCAACAAAAGGAAGGAATTTATCATTGAGCTTTAATTATAAATTTTAATTAAGAAATTAAGATCGAATCCCCCAAAATTGTTAGCATCTCATCATTTAATTATGATGGGATGTTTTCTTTTAAAATAACTCCGCAACTTCTTTTTTGATGAAAGTTAAAGCTGCTGTAGATGGATGAGCATCGTTTATCCCTTCTTTTAGAACTACTTCTTGTAATTCTTTAGAATTGTTAATGTCAGTTGAGGCTGCTTTGTTTCGCAGGAGTTGTAGCGTTGTGTTTTTGGCAGTGACCACCATATTCCAACATTCGTCTGTTATATATATTTGTTGGGATAAGTTATGTTCAAATTCAAGTTCCACAGCATTAACTAATTGATGTAAATACTTGATTTTATCTTCATTTTTAGGGATTTCACGAATCAT
>JAOZLL010000179.1 GCA_029934835.1 Flavobacteriaceae bacterium
CCAGTTATGGTTTCTCTAAATACAAATGATGATTTTAACGAATTAGGAAAATACGTAACTGATATTCATCCAAATAAAGGAACACCTGAAGGAATTACTCCAGGTACTACATTTATCTATAATGAAAAAGTAGGAAAAGGACGAATTTTCGCAGTTGCAGGACATCCAGAATCTACGCCAGGTATGCGTTGGATGATTCCACGTATGGCACGATGGATTACTAATAATGAACTGGTTTCTTATGATCCAAAATGGATTGACCCAAATAGATATACTAAACCTATTTTGTATGATTCTGATAGAAAAAAATTCGAAAAGAAAACATGGTGGCAATTATTTGATGAAGATGAAACAGTACAATTTGCTGCGATGGATACACTTCATTTAATGCGATCAAGACCTGCTGTTCGTTGGAATGTTGGTTTGTTACGTGATACAAACCCTGAAGTAAGAGCTCATGCTGCAAAACTTTTGGCAAAAGCAGAGTATACAGATGCACTTAAAGATTTAAAAGCAAGTTTAAGTATTGAGGAAGATGCAGATGTTAAAATAGCTTTAGAAAAGGTAATTGAGTTTTTAGAAAACTAAGATATTTAAAATTTCACCGCTAAGGCACGAAGGCGCAAACTTGCTTTCTCGGTAAATGTGCGCTGATCTAGATGGTTAGCTATTGAGATGATATGCTCGTTTTAGAACAAAAAAAAGCCACAAATATTATTAATTGTTTGTGGCTTTTTTAATGCTATATTTTTAGCTTATTCGATAACAATCTTTTGTGTACCGATACCAGCATCTGTTTTAATTTTTACAATATAAATACCAGCGTTTAGTTTATTGATATTTATATTTTCAGAATTTACAGCTGTGTTAAACTCAATTCTTTTAACTGACTTTCCTAGAATATCTACTAACTCAACTTCTAAAATAGTTTCATTATTTCTAGCTTGAATAGTGAAAAATTCACCATTTACAGGATTAGGAAATATAGAGAAGTCTGTTGTGTTGTTGTCTGAGAAAGATAAGGTACTGGCAATTGTGACCCATTCTGGGATCTCTGCACAACCACCATAACATTCAAGATCTGCGTTAGTTCCAGATACTTCATTTACTGTTACATCTCCTGTACCTTCATTAAAATTCATTAATATTGAAGTGTTAGCATCTGTTGTGTAGGCAGCATCTGTTATTGCTGTTTGTAAAGAGCCTATTGTTTCAGCAGTTTTTTTAATGCGGACTTTATCAATAACAGCCAAGGGTATTGCACTAGTACCACTATAGCCAACATAAAAGTTTGGATGGTAAGTATCATGAGCATCATCTGGTAAAGGTTCTAAAGTAAGTGCTGTCTGTGTAGTTGCTGTGCCACTAGAATCAGCAGTAACATCTACTCCATTAATGTATATTTTTAATGAATCATCAGAAGAGTTGCAAATTACAGCAATATGATTCCATTCATTGATATTTATTACATTATATAGTGAGTTTACATAAGTTGATACCCCTGCATTTGTATAATGAGTAAAATAGACACGTCTATTTGCATCTTGATACATCGTTAAGGCAAACTGGTAATATCTTTTTAGAATTACATTATTATGAATATCAGTTGAAGTTGGATAAACCCATACTTCAATTGTGTAATCGGTAGCACCATTCATTATATCTAACGAGGCATCATTTGGATATTGAACTCTGCTATTAATTCCGTCAAATTCAAGAGCATAATCTTGCTGCGCAAATACAAAACTCTGCGTAAACAAAGCAATGCTTAATAATAAAAGTAATTGTTTTTTCATAATGTTTAAAATTTAAAATTAATGATTAATTTATTGTTTGATAATTTTTTTAGTTGCAGTAAATTTTCCCCCTTTAACCGTTAAGAAATAAGTTCCTGCAGCTATATGCACTAGATTGATTTCTTTATCTTTTACTTGGATCTCTATATTTTTTCCATTGATATCATAAAGGTAGAAAGAAAAATCATCAAAATTAAAAGTACTATTATCAGTATAGTTTATTTTGATATTTTCTGTAGTAGGATTCGGGTAAATTTGTAAAACTTCATTTAGTAATTCCTGATCATCAATAGGTAATGTATTGTCGAGACCTGCAAAAGCCCAAGTGACATTACCAGTTGTGTTAGAAACCCGAACACTTAAATTAAAAGCTTCATCTTTAAAACGATTATGATGTTTATTTTGAAATTTAAAATAAGCTACTGTTTCAGAATCTACTATAAAATCAACATTTTGATTAGGTGTAAAATCTGAAGTGTATCTACCATTTGTAGAAATACGCATTTGGTCAAAGTCAGCCTTTATATGAGATGAATAGGAACCATGCCATTTTTCTCCAATATTTAGCGGGTTTGTTATATGAAAAGATAAGTTTAAGTTGGATCCATCATAAGAATCACGTAAAACTCCATCAACAAACAATCGTGTAGTAGTACCTGAATTTGACACAGCCACATGGTGCCATTGTCCTGTTTGTAACTTACTTCCCGTTTGGTTGGATTGTAGTGTAGTATTTGAATTTGAATGAGATTTAAATAGTACAGAATAATCGCTAGCTGTAACTTCAGATA
>JAOZLL010000005.1 GCA_029934835.1 Flavobacteriaceae bacterium
AGGACAAGCTAGATGCTACAAATTTATATGATATTTTAGAAAATAAAGTATTACCAACCTTTTATGATAAGCCAAAAGAATGGTCAAAAATTGTATTTAATGGTATAGATGATGTAATTCCTGAATTTTCTAGTAAGAGAATGGCAACCCAATATTATAAAGAACTGTACAAGTAATTTATTAATAAATAGTTATAAAAAATGCGAGTGTAAACTCGCATTTTTTATTTGTAAAAAAGAAATGAGTATTTTTATAGTTCATAAGTTTTTGATATTCAATAGACCTACTAGGTTTTCAAAACCTATGAAACCTTGTGCAAAAAGTTTAATATAAACATCCAATTTTTTGCGTTCTTTGCGCATTCTTAGCGTTCTTTGCGTGAACTGAGCATATATAATTTTGACACCCAAGGGAATGATTAATAGCGAACACCATGTGTCACCTATTAAAATTATAGTTTAGACACATGAAACAATAGAGGGAATAATGAATAAAAGAAAAACAGTCATATACCAAGTTTTTACGCGCTTGTTTGGAAATACTAAAACTACAAATAAGCCTTGGGGAACTATTGAAGAAAATGGTGTAGGAAAATTCAATGATTTTACCGAAAAGGCATTACAAGAAATTAAAAAATTAGGAGTAACTCATATTTGGTATACTGGCGTTTTACATCATGCTATGATTACTGATTACACGAAATATGGTATATCTAAGGATCATCCTGATGTTGTAAAAGGCAGAGCAGGTTCACCTTATGCTATAAAAGATTACTATCAAGTAGATCCCGATCTTGCCGTCAATCCATCAAAACGAATGGAAGAGTTTGAACAACTTATCAAACGAACACATACAGCAGGAATAAAAGTTTTAATTGATATTGTTCCTAATCATGTGGCTCGAAAATATAAGGGTTTAAATAATCCAAATGGGATTGTTGATTTTGGGGTTAATGATGATACAAATGTAGTTTACAAAAAGGATAATAATTTTTATTATGTGGTAGGTGAAAAATTTAAAATACCAGAATGGAGAGATGGATATTTACCATTAGGAGGCGAAAATATTTCTGATTTTGGAACCTACGATGAATTTCCTGTAAAATGGACAGGTAATGGTTCAGGTTTGGCACAACCCGATTTTTATGATTGGTATGAAACTGTACGAATCAATTATGGAATTAAACCCGATGGATCTAAAGATTTTGATGAATTACCTGAAGGGTTTGACAAAAAGACAATTACGGAACATGCTGATTTTTGGAAGGATAAAGATATTTCCGATTCATGGATAAAATTTAAAGATATTGCCTTGTTTTGGTTAGCAAAAGGAGTTGATGGTTTTAGATATGATATGGCAGAAATGGTACCTGTTGAATTCTGGAGTTACATGAATTCTTCCATTAAAACAAAGAACCCCGATGCATTTTTATTAGCCGAAGTCTATAATCCTGATTTGTATCGACCTTACATTTATTTGGGTAAAATGGATTATCTCTATGACAAGGTAGCCTTTTATGATTCCATAAAACATATAGTTAAAGGATATGGTTGGACTGACCATATACCCAACGTGCAAGATGAAATGGCTGATATTGAACATCAAATGCTCCATTTTTTAGAAAATCATGACGAACAACGTCTTCCCAGTGCTGATTTTGCTGGATTTGCTGAGAATGGGAAACCTGCTATGGTAGTTTCAGCAACTATTAGTAGTTCTCCAACACTAATTTATTTTGGACAAGAAGTAGGAGAGTCTGCAAATGAGAAAGCTGGATTTGGATCTCCTACACGAACGTCTATATTCGATTATATTGGTGTGTCAAATCATCAAAGATGGATGAATAACAAAGAATTTGATGGCGGTCAATTAACTGAACAAGAGAAAAAACTAAGAGATTTTTACGAACGTTTATTAAATTTTACAATAAACAGTAGTGCGCTTATGGAGCATTATTTTGGTATTCACAGATTCAATAGAGAGCATACCGAAAATTACAATCATCGTATTTTTTCATTTGTAAGATGGTCAAATGACGAGAAACTACTTATTGTTTCTAATTTTGATAGGAATAAAACTCATGAGTTTACTTTAAAAATTCCAAAAAATTTAATTTCTGATTGGGATTTAAAAGATGGTGAATATCAACTTACAGATAAATTGTATGGTGAAATCAGATCTATTTTAAAAGTTAAAAACAATGTAGGTTTTGTAAAAGTCAAACTAAATCCGTTAGATTCATTAATTTTAAAAATGGATACTAAAGCTTAGTAAGTCTTGTGAAATTGTTTAATTCTTATAATACTCACATTTGACTATCTCTAGGTTATCTGTTTGTTTATTTATAGTATTTTTAGGAGTATTAATAGGCGGATTAATTAGTTCTATCATTTCTATCAAATCATCTTTAAAAACATCATCATCCCAAAAAAACAACTTTAGTGAATCTTGAGTAGTTACTCTAATAGTTGTTTCATCAGGTTGTGCCGAAAATGCATTATTTACTGTTTTAGAAGTAAATTTAACAAAGTTTCCCGTTCTTAATTCCCAAAAAACATCAGGGTTTCCTTTGCCAATATTTGATTCTTTTTTACTAAAAAGTTGACCTAATGAACTAGTTGGATCATATTTTTTCTTTTCTACTAAAGCTTTATCTAACTTAAAATGAAAGCGATGTAAAATAGGTTGTATAAACTCAATTTCTTTAACTTGTACTTCACTTAAAACCTTATTTTCATCGATTGTTGTAGCAAATATTTCAACAAATACTTCTTGTTTCTTGGCTGGTAAAACCAATTCATTATATGGAATAAATATTTGATGAAAATTATTTGAACTTTCAATAGTAAAAATATCATTTCTATTATTTGGATTGTACAAAGAAATTATTTCACCAGTATATTTATCTTTTAATTGCACATTAAATACATATTTACCAATAAAAGGATTCTCTCTAAACCCATTTATTTGCTGATCAATAAACTTAGCTTCTGATGAAGATCTAATTAATAGTCCAGGAGTTTTGTAATTGTCTTTATCTAAATAAACTTGATAATTTGTAAGTATAAAAAACTGTTCATCATAATCATATAATATTGGGACATCAACAAAAAATTCTTTTTCAAAAAATACTGGAAAATGATAGTCTTTATAAGAAGCAGCTACTTTTAAAAAGAGCATATGTTTTCCTGATTTAAGTTTAATCTCTTCAAATGGAATGTCAAAAAACATATAATTTCCAAAATAATTATCTTTCTTGGCTTCTAATTCAACGATGGTTTTTTCGGATAGATTTTCCCATATTTTTTGATCATTTTCATATAAAGAAACTCTAATAGTATATGGATATTTATAGGGAACTTTTGGATTGTTTGAAGTAATGATATTAAAATTAATATCTAAAGATGAACTTATATCATGCCTAAAATTTTCTACTTCAAAAGATTGTAGTTTTGGGTTGTATTCTTGTGCTTGAATTGAAATGGGCTTTAAAACAATTATCAGTAATGTGATTAATTTTAATAATTCTTTCATATCATGTATATTAGTTTCAAATGTACAAAAAAGACTTGCTTATAAAAAAAATAAATAACAAAGAATATTTTATAAAGTTTGATAAGTACACAAACTATAAGTGAGCTAGAAAGTGTAGTGTAGAGTAAAACATTTTTAGTACTTTTGCTGTTAGTGAAGTGATATTCATAGTTTAGTTTTTTTAACTATTCTTTGCGTCTCCACGTCTTGGCGGTTAAAAATTAATACAACATGAAACGAGCATGTACCATTTTGACCTCCAAGGAAATCATTAATAGCGAACACCATGTGTTACCGCTAAAAAATAAAAATATAGACACATGAAAATAGAAGTATCAAACGGTGAAATAGTTGACAAGCTAACGATTATTGAGATTAAATTAAAACATATTCAAGATCCAGCAAAACGTAAAAATCTACAAAATGAATATGATGTTTTAGATGCTGCAGTAGCACAGATTATCAAGAAAGATCATGATTATTACAAAGAGCTTTTAAAAATAAATCAAGAATTGTGGGATATCGAAGATACTTGCCGTGATTTAGAACGTGCTAAAGATTTTGGAGAAGAATTCATTAAAACAACTCGCTCTGTATATTTCACTAATGATAAACGTTCTGAAGTGAAAAAACAAATTAATGAGTTAACTGGTTCTAGTTTGGTAGAGGAGAAGTCGTATCAAAAGTATGATTAGAAAAGATATTAGACCACTTCGCTAATAGACATGAGATGTTAGACAGTTATGTTTTTAGTTTGATAATTAGTTTATGTCATTCAAAGTGTAATACAATGAAACGAAGAATCTTTTCATCTGAAACAAGATTAGTTTTATATTATTCATAACCTATATAAACTTTGCGCCTCTGCGCCTTAGCGGTGAAAACTCCAAAGAACATATTAGTTATCAGATTCTCAGCTATGGGTGATGTAGTTTTGACCGTTCCGGTTATTCAAAATTTACTCAAAAAGTATCCCGAGACACAAATTTCCCTATTGACAAATTCTTTTTTCCATCCCTTTTTTGATGGAATTCCCAATTTAACTTTGTATCCTGTAGATCTTAAAGGGAAACACAAGGGGTTTTTGGGTTTATCAAAATTGGTAAAAGAATTGACAAGCAATCAACAATTTGATGTGATAATTGATTTACATTCCGTTATTCGTACATGGGTGATTGGTGGTTTATTGAGATTAAAAGGAACTCCTGTTTTTCGCATTGAAAAAGGTCGATCAGAGAAGAAAGCTTTTGTTCAACGTAAAATTCGTGCTGTTTTATCTCATTCAACAGAACGTTATCAAGCTGTTTTTATGAAAGCTGGTTTTGATTTCTCGTTGGATAAAATCTTTTTAAATACAAGTAATAAGTTTGATACTCAAAAATATATCAATTCTAAGGTAATAAACATTGGTATTGCACCCTTTGCTGCTCATCAAAGTAAACAATGGGGCTTAGATAAAATAAATGAATTCATCCAACAGATAAATCAAAAGCATGAAGTGCAATTTTATTTGTTTGGAGGAGGAAAGAGTGAAGTTACTCAACTAAACGATTTAGCCAATAATTATGATAATGCAACTAACATGGCAGGTAGTTTTAAACTAACACAAGAGTTAGAATTACTAAAAAATTTGGATGTATTGATTGCCATGGATTCTGGAAATATGCATATTGCCACATTATTGGGTATTCCTGTGGTTTCCATTTGGGGTGGTACACATCCTGATATTGGTTTTAATGCTTTGTATCAACCCAAAGAAAATAGCATACAAATTACAACAGATGAATTACCGTGTAGACCATGTTCTGTTTTTGGCACCAATGATTGTAAGCTCAAAGAGACTCCTTTTGCTTGTATGACTAAGATTGAACCAGAACGAGTAATTTCTCAATTGGTAAGTCTAGATATATTTGGTGAAAAAAAGTTAGATAACTGATAACTGAGGCTATTCTGTTGTGTCTAAAGTAGAATTTCCATTAAAAGTATTCATTGTGTTCCCCAAGCCCGCAGTCCCAAATGACAAAATGGCTTTGGCTGCTTTATCAATACGCTGTGTTATTTTATCTCGTTCAGCATCTTGCCATTTTCCTAAAACAAAATCACTCTGTCTTCCTTTAGAAAATTCGTTTCCAATACCAAAACGTAATCGCGAATACACTGATGTCCCCAATAACTCTTGAATGTTTTGTAAACCATTGTGACCACCTGCACCTCCTTTAGATTTCAATCGCAAAGCTCCTACTGGTAAACTTAAATCATCGCAGATAACTAATAGATTTTCACTTGGAATATTTTCTTTTGTTTGCCAATAACGTACCGCTTTCCCACTTAAATTCATATAAGTTGAAGGTTTGAGTAATATGAATGTTCTTCCTTTATATCTAAATTTTGAAAGGGATCCCAACTTATTTGATTCAAAATTCACTTCTTCTATTTTGGCCAATGCATCTAGTATTTCAAAACCAATATTATGGCGTGTGTTATCGTATTTTGCTCCAATATTTCCGAGTCCAACAATTAAATATTTTTTCATAAAATCTTCACTTTCATTTTTTGTGCCAAATACAGATTTAAAAAATTGAATTAAATACATCAAATTAAAATTATCTATTTAAAAGTTGGGTAAAAAAATACTTATATGTACTTTCGTATTCCCTCATTTAAACTTTGGACAAAGATAATTTATTAATCTGAAATGTATTTAATCATTGATATTGGAAATACCAGTGTAAAAACAGCTCTTTTTAAAAAAGACAAGTTGATAGATTTAAAACGATTTCAACTAGCTAACTTTATTTCTGTGATTTATGAAATTTCTAAAACACATATAATTAAATATGCTTTAATTTCTTCTGTTGGAAAATTATCAAAAGAAAATATAAAAGATTTGGAAGGCTTGTTTCCTTGCATGGAATTAACCCATAAGTCTAAACTGCCTTTCTACAACAAATATGATACTCCTAAAACATTAGGTGTTGATAGACTTGCATTAGTTGGTGCTGCAGTTTCACAATTTCCAAATAAAAATGTTTTAGTTATTGATGCTGGAACTTGTGTAACCTATGATTTTGTTACGCAACAAAAAAACTATTTGGGTGGTGCAATTTCACCTGGAGTCAATAGTCGTTATAAATCATTACACGATTATACCGAAAACCTACCATTATTAGAAAAACAACAACCTATAAGTATTACAGGAGATTCAACAGTAAATTCAATTCACTCTGGAGTAGTCAATGGGATTTCTAGAGAAATAGATGGTGTCATCACTCAATATCAAGAGATTTATAAAAAATTAACAGTAGTTTTAACAGGAGGTGATGCTGAATTTTTGTCCAGTCAACTAAAAAACAGCATCTTTGTCCGTCCTTTTTTTTTAGCAGAAGGACTTTATACAATTTTGAAATTTAATATATAATGATAAAAAGAATTAGCCTTTTAATAACAATGATGTCGGTTGTTGTTGGTTTTAGTCAAATAAATAATATTTCGCCTTATTCCTATTTTGGCATTGGCGATTATAGCCAACAAAATACTGTTGCATCAAGTAGCATGGGTGGATTAAGTGTTTCAACAAATAATTCACACGAAATAAATTTCAACAATCCCGCAGCTAATGCCTCTTTAGGATTTACCATTTTTAGCATAGCAGGTAATACAAATTTTTTAAAAATTAATGATGGAAACACAGAACAAAATGCATCTTTTACTAATTTAACATATATAGCATTAGGTTTTCCGATAGGGGAAAAAGCAGGTATGTTTATAGGTTTACAACCCAACTCTAATGTGGGTTATAGTATTACGGAAGAAATATATAATGTTGATGAAACTATTATTGAAGCTAATATTTTTAATGGAAATGGTGGTACCAATAGATTTTTTGGAAGTTTTGGATATGAAGTTATTGATGGACTTAGATTAGGAGTTGAAGCTGAGTATGTTTTTGGTAAGATAGATAACAATTTGATTAATCAGAGATTAGATGTTGCTCTAAGTACAAGATATCAATTAGAATCTAATATTTCTGGAAGTAGTATGAAATTTGGTGTTCAATATCAAAAAGAAATAAAAGAAGGATTAGAATTAAAAGCCGGAATTACCGCAAAGTTTAAGAATACGTTGAAATCTGATACCGATGAACTTATGTACTCTTTTAGTTATAATGGTTTTGGTCAAGAGATTCCACAAGACACATTAATCAGTAATTCTGAAGTTTCTGGAAAAATCGCACGACCTTTTTCATGGTCAGGAGGCTTAGGATTAGGGAAACAAGATACTTGGTATGCTGGTGTTGAATATGCCGCACAAGATGCCTTAAATTTTGATGAGAGTGTTTACCATAGTAATAACAAAATTGTTTATGAACCAAGTTCTAAATTATCCATAGGTGGTTTTTGGTTACCAAAGAAAAATTCTATAACTAACTATTGGCATCGTGTTACATATCGTGCAGGTGTTAAATTTGAAAGTCCAGGTTTGAGTATAAACACATCTAGCGATTCAGGAGAATTTACATCAATTGATGACTTTGGCATATCTTTTGGTTTAGGCTTACCGATTGGCAACCAATTATCACAAATTAATATTGGTTTAGAGTACGGTAACAGAGGTGACACTTCAAACGGACTCATTAAAGAAAAATATTATAACTTGCGCCTCAGCTTAAATTTGGCCGATAAATGGTTCCAAAAACGTAAAATTAATTAACTGTAAAAACCTAAAAGATGAAGACATTAACGATGAAGAGACTTTCAACAGTAATGATAGTATTTTTCTTATTATCAGGTAGTTTAATGATAAACGCTCAAGAAGATACCAATCAAGAGTGTAATATTAAATACAACTTATTTAGAGCAGATTTCAAAAGTAAAAAATATGATAATGCTTATGAAAATTGGTTGTGGACTTTTGAAAATTGTCCAACACTATCCGTGAACACTTATAAAAATGGATTAGTTATAGCTAAACATTTATACAAAAACACAACAGGTACTGAACAAGATGCTGCAAAAGTTTTAGTAGAAAAAATATACAAACAGAGATTACAATACTACCCAAATGTAAAGGCGGGCAAAATGTATAGCGAATATGCTATGTTTATGGATAAAACTGGAGCTTCAGAACCCGTAGTTTTTAATCTTTTACAAAAGTCTTATGATGCTAATCCAGAAGAAATGGGTATTAAAGCTATTTTTAAATATTTTGAAGGTATCATAGAACGAAATAAAGATAATAACATTCAAGAAATCTTTGATATGAATGACAACTTACAAGATGTCGTTAATAATAAAATGGATGGACTTTCTCATAAATTGGATAAACTACGTGAACTTGAAGAATCTGGTAAAGAATTAGATAAAAAGCAAACTTACCTAAAAGGAGCTTATAGTACAAACCTAAAAGGTTTAGGAAAAGTAGAAGGTGGATTAGGTGCTATGTTAGAAAAATATGCTACATGTGATCGATTAATTCCATTATACAAAAAAGATTGTGAAGCAAATTCTAACAATGTCGTTTGGTTAAAACGTAGTGTATCGAGATTGTATAACAAAGGATGTACTGATGGAGCATTCTATGATAAAATTGTTGAAAAATATGTTAATGCTGATCCCTCTTCAGACGCTTATGTATTCTATGCAGGTATGTTAATGAAAAAAGGTGATGAAACAAAAGCTTTAGAGTATTTCAAAAAAGCAGTTGATTTAGAAACTAATAGCTACAAAAAAGCAAAGTATTTATACACTATTGCTAGAATGATGAAAAACAAAGGTCGTTTTGGTCAGGCTAGAAGTTATGCTTATAAAGCTGTTGAGGCACGTCCAAGTCACGGAAAAGCGTATCTTTTAGTAGCTAGTATGTATGCGAGTAGTGCTAAAACATGTGGAAATGGCGTATTTGGAACAAGAATGGTCTATCAAGCAGCCTTAAATAAAGCAAGAAGAGCTAAAGCAATTGATCCAAGTATCTCTTCATTAGCAAATAAGTACATTAAGAGTTACTCATCTAAAGCACCTTCGACAGAAGATGTATTTAATGAAGGTATTCAATCAGGATCTCCATGGAAAATTGGATGTTGGATAGGTGAAACGGTAAGAGTTCCCTAATACAAATTGAAAAAAACAGTTATAAATATTATACAAAGCAGTGTTGCCCTTTTTGTGGTAGCACTGCTTTTTTCTTGTACCAATGATATCAAAAAAGTACAAGATTTTTTAGCCGATAAAAACTTACCAATAGGTGTAGCTGAAAATATTAATTTAGTCTACAAAGATTCAGGTGAAATAACGACCAAAATGCGTAGTTCTTTGGTTCATGATTTTAGCAATAGAAAAGCACATCCTTATTCTGAGTTCCCAGAAGGTATTCATATTACCAAAATAACAAAAACCGGAGATTCAACAACCGTTAAGGGAGACTACTCAATAAGTTATACTAAAACTGAAGTTGCAGAAATACGTGAAAATGTCATTGTTGTTAATTATGAAAAAAAATACTCTCTTTACACTTCACAACTTTTTTGGGATCAAAAAGAACACTACTTCTTAACCGAAAAAAAGTTCACTTTAATTACTCCAACCGACACATTATATGGAGTTGGATTTGAATCAAGTGAGGATTTATTTGACTGGCATATCAAAAACAATAGTGGTAGTATTCAAGTTAACGATTAAAAATCTATAGGTTTAATTAATCAATTCTTTACTCTTTTTTTAGTAAATTCTAATCTATTTATTTAGATCCATAATTATAAAAACGATACTTTATTGATAAATAATTGATTCAAAAAAGTTTAGTCATAATTATTTTGTAATTTTACCAACCTTTTACGCAATATATTTGAGTTATTAGGGTTGAATAATTTAACACATAAACTAAAATTATTTGAAAAATTTAATTGGTATAGTAGTAGTAAGCCTTATTCTTTTAGGAGCTTGTTCAACTAGGAAAAATACTTTTGTCAGTAGAGGATATCATAATGTTTCTACAAAATATAATGTCTTATATAATGGCAATGTAGCTCTTGAAAAAGGGATACAAGAGCTCAATGCAAAATATAAAGATAATTTTTGGAAAGTTTTACCGATTGAACCGCTAAAAATTGAACAGGAGATTCTTCTTCTACCTGGAAAAAGTACAGAAAAAACAAGTAGTTCTTTTGATATAGCAGAAGAAAAAGCGGTAAAAGCAGTACAAAAACATGGAATGTATATTGCCGGCAGTGAGCGTAATAAACAAATTGATGATGCTTACCTATTATTAGGAAAATCTCGTTATTATTCACAAAGATTTGTTCCTGCACTTGAAGCATTTGAATATGTATTGAAACACTATCCCAAAGGAGATTTGAATAAAGAACTTCGTATTTGGAAAGCTAAAACCCAAATAAGATTGCAAAATGAAGAACAGGCTGTTTTTGCATTAGAGGATCTTTTAAAATCAAAAAAAAATGAAAAAGAGATTAATGAAGATGCCTATACGGCATTAGCAATGGCATATCTCGCTTTAGATAGTGTTCCTCAGGCGATTAAACATTTAAATAATGCTGTAGAAACGCATGAAAATAAGGAGCAACATGTACGAAACTTATTTGTTTTAGGACAATTATATAGACAAGAACAAAACTTGGATTCATCGCAGTTGGCTTTTCAACAAATCTTAGATTTTAAAAAATCGCCTTATAAATATATAATTCATACGTACATAGAGCAAGTCAAAAATAGTACAGATAGTACTGATATAACTGAGCTACAAAAAATAATTACTAAACTTATTAAAGAGCGAGAAAACAGACCTTATTTAGACGAGCTCTATTACCAAACTGCTCAGATGAACTATCACGATAAGGATAGTGCTAAAGCTCTAGAAAATTTAATATACTCTGTGCATACACCATTAGCTAATAATTTTCAAAAAGGACTTTCTTATGAGAAAATTGGAGACTATTATTTTGACAAAGCTAAATTTGTAAAAGCTGGAGCATATTATGATAGTGTAATGCCAAATGTTACCAATCAAAATACAAAACGTATTAGAAGGTTAAAACGAAAACGTAAAAGTTTAGATGAAGTTATTGTACATGAAAACACTCTAAAGTATAATGATAGTATACTAAGTTTAGTAGCAATGAACACTGCAGAACGAACTGCCTATTTTGAAGAGTACATTGCAAAAATTAAAAAAGCAGATGAACTTGCTGCAATTATTAAAGAAAATAAAGAACGTTCCAATACTTCTGGAAACGCATTAGCAGGAAATAAGAAACAAAATACAAATGCAGGAAAATGGTATTTTTACAATACTCAAACTGTTGGTTTTGGGAAAGGAGAATTTCAAAAAATTTGGGGTAATAGAGATTTACAAGATAATTGGCGATGGTCTGAAAGATCAGTTATTCAAATGAATGATGAAAACCTAGCTGACAATAGTTCATTGATTCCAGAAATAATTGATGAATCAAAAAAATATAATATTGACTTCTATATCAACAGGATTCCTAAAGAGGAAACCGAATTACAATTGATGCGTGAAAACAATAGTAATGCATTATATCAACTAGGCCTTATTTATAAAGAGAAATTCCAGGAATATCCGTTAGCAATACAAAGACTAGAACGATTTTTAGCAGAAAAACCCAAAGAAAATCTTATTCTACCAGCAAAATATCATTTGTATAAAATTTATGAAATAACAGAAGACCCACGTTTAGAAAAAGTAAAAAACGAAATTATCACAGATTACCCTGATTCACGTTTTGCTAAAATTATACAAAATCCTGATGAACTAAATTATGATATGCTTACAGATACACCTGAATCTCATTATGAAAAAGTGTATTGTGATTATGAATATGAAAAATATGCAGAAGTATTAGCACAATGTAATGTAGCTATTAAACAATATGAAGATAATCCCATACAAGCAAAATTTGAATTGTTAAAGAGCTATACCTTGTTAAGAACTGAAAACAAAGCTTCCTTTGTAAAAGGATTGGAATTTGTTGTAGATAACTATCCAAAAACAGTTGAAAGTGAACATGCACAAGAAGTTTTAGATGTAATGAACGGAGTAAAGAAACAAACCCTAATAATAGAAAAAAACCAAGATAAAGTAGAGAAAAAGCCAATTAAAACCCAATCAAAAAACCAATTAAAATCGCTTACTGATCAAGAAAAGAAAGAAAAAGTATTAGAACTTATGAAAAAGAATGGGCCACCAAAAAAATAATCAACAAACCCCTTTAATTAATTCAAACCCCAATATAATTATGTTCGCAGAGAAAAAAACAAACCAAGGTCAACCACAGAGAAATGTAATCGGTATTACTACAGAAATCACAGGAGATATTTCATCTGATGGTGATTTTAGAATCGATGGAAAAATTGAAGGAAATGTCAAAACATCTGGTAGATTAATCATAGGAAAAGATGGTATAGTCAAAGGCACAATAGATTGTGCTAACGCTGATATCGAAGGTAAAATTTCTGGAAAACTCACTTGTTCAGGTACGCTAAGCTTAAAAGCTTCAGCTGTTATTGATGGTGAAGTATATCTCGAAAAACTTGCCGTTGAACCAGGAGCTACTTTTAATGCCACTTGTAGCATGAAAGGTGTTAAAGCATTAAATAGTGATGATGCCAAACAAGAAAGAAAAAAATCAGTTTCCTAAATATCTTGCTTTAATTGGTGTTGCTGCTCAAATGGGAATAACCATTTACCTTGGTGCCTATTTGGGTAAAAAATTAGATGAAAAGTACCCTAGTGAAAAAAACTATTTCACTATTGTCTTAACACTCTTAGGAGTATTTGTGGCAATATTTGTGATTGTCAAACAACTTAATAGAATTAACCAAGAGTGAAAAAGACATTAGTAGTTTTTATAGCAAAGCTTGTAATAAGCCTTTTAGTCATATTTGGTCTGCATTTACTAGTATTTAAACAAGTAAATTTCCAATTTGATGTAAACTTAATAACAGTTTCCTATGTGGCTAATTTTTTACTAGCTTTTTTGATAGTAGCCAGCCTCAGTATTTACATCAATAAACTCAAAAGTTATATTGGGTTTCTATTTATGTTCGGAAGCTTATTAAAGTTTGCCGTATTTTTTATTTGGTTTTATCCCATTTTTAAATCTGATGGAGCTATAAACCCTTTTGAATTTAGCATTTTTTTCATCCCTTATTTTATGTGTTTACTTTTTGAAACTTATGAACTAAGTAAGTTGCTAAATAGAATGTAATTATTATTCTCTAATTTAGATAAATAATGAATTATAACTAACTGTCTAACAGAATATTTAACTCCTGTTTTATCTTGTAAAAAAATATCTTAAAGATTAATTTTTAGGTCTAAATTATTAACATTACATTTGCACCGATTTTTAAGAGTTATATCTATTTATAATGCATAAAATTTTACTTTACATTTTAAGCTTCTTGGCTTTTAACTTTTCTCTGAATGCCCAACATGAAACGGAGCATGCTACAGAGCATGAAGTTGTGGTACAACATGAAGAAAAAAGTTTAAAAGAAACCATTAAAGAGAACATTCAACATCATCTTAAAGATTCACATGATTTTGTGTTCTTTTCTGACTCAGAAACGGGAAAACATTATGGTTTTTCGCTTCCTGTAATTTTATGGGATGATGGATTAAAACTCTTTTCTTCATCTAAATTTCACCATGGTGAAAGTCTAGCCGAAGTTGATGGTAATTTTTATAAACTCTACCATAACAAAATCTATAAAGTAGATACTGAAGGAACAATCAATTATGATGAACAACATCATCCAACCAATGCTAAGCCATTAGATTTCTCTATTACCAAAGGCGTTTTCAGTATTATTATTTTAGCAGCTTTTATGTTGTGGTTCTTTATTGGTATTGCAAAATCTTATGTAAAAAACAATGGTGTACCAAAAGGTGCAGCTGGTTTTATGGAGCCTATAATCTTATATATACGTGATGAAATTGCAATTCCAAATATTGGAGAAAAGCATCATGCTAGGTATATGAGTTACCTGTTAACGGTTTTCTTTTTTGTGTGGTTCTTTAATTTAATTGGATTAACACCACTTGGAATTAACGTTACCGGAAATATTGCCATTACTTTTGGCCTAGCAATAATCACTTTTTTGATTACGCAGTTTACAGCCAATGCTAACTATTGGAAACATATATTTTGGATGCCAGGAGTTCCTGTACCCATGAAAATAATTTTAGCACCTATTGAATTGTTAGGTGTTATCATTAAACCTTTTGCTTTAATGATACGTTTGTATGCCAATATTTCGGCAGGACATATCGTTTTAATGAGTTTAATAGGTTTAATGTTTGTATTTCATAATTGGTTAGGAAGTAGCTTAACCTTTTTCTTAGCTTTTGCTATCTCATTAATCGAACTATTAGTAGCCTTATTACAGGCATATATTTTTACCATGTTATCTGCACTTTATTTTGGCTTCGCCGTTGAAGAGCATGATGACCATTAATTTGAATGTTTAATTTTAATTATATTTAATATGGAAATTCCAGCAATTGTAGGAGCAGGTTTAGTAGTAATAGGTGCCGGTATCGGTATCGGTCGTATCGGTGGTTCTGCCATGGATGCTATTGCACGTCAGCCAGAAGCTTACGGAAAGATTCAAACAGCAATGCTAATTGCAGCTGCGCTTATTGAAGGTATTGGTTTTGCTGCATTATTTGCAGTTTAACAAGAATTAGAACAACAGTTATAACGGTTGGTTATAACTGTTGTTTATTATTAAATATTTTTAGATATATAATATAGTATGGATAAGTTAATTAGTGATTTTTCATTAGGACTGTTTTTTTGGCAGACAATTCTTTTTATAGGTTTACTCTTTTTATTAAGGTATTTTGCATGGAAACCCATTCTTAATGCAATTAAAGAACGTGAAGAAGGAATATTAAATTCTTTAGAATCTGCAAAAAATGCCCGTAAAGAAATGCAAAATCTTACGGCTGACAACGAACGTATTTTAAAAGAAGCACGTAATGATCGAGAAGAACTTTTGAAAGAAGCACGTACCATGCGTGAAAAAATGATCGATGAAGCTAAAGGTGAAGCACAAGTAGAAGCTAATAATCTTATTGCAAAAGCAAAAGAAAGCATCGAAACAGAAAAACAAGCTGCCATTGCTGATTTAAAAAAGCAAGTAGCTGATTTATCAATAGGTATTGCAGAAAAATTAGTCAAAGAAGAATTGGCATCAAAAGATAAGCAAGTAAAGCTTATTGAGACCATGTTAAAAGATGTAAAACTAAACTAGATGAGTACTAGAGCCGCTAATCGTTACGCAAAAGCACTTTTAGATCTAGCTTTAGATAAAAAGCAAGAAGAGATCGTTCAAAAAGATATGCAATTTATTTCAAAATCAATTGCTGAAAATAGTGAACTCCAAATGCTTTTAGAAAGTCCGATTTTTAATATTTCTGATAAAAATAAAGCTTTAAAAGCAATCTTTAATAAAGACATTAGTGGTTTATCTAATGATCTTATCGATTTATTAACCACTAACAAAAGAATGCCTTTATTACAAGCTATTTCAAAACAATATAGCCTCCTATTTAATGAAGAAAAAGGAATTGTAAAAGCTTCGGTCGTTACAGCTTTCCCTATCGATGATTCAATGCGGGAAAAAGTATTAGCAAAAGCAACAGAATTAGTGGGCAACAAAAAAATATCTCTAGAAAACAAAGTAGATGAAAATATCATCGGCGGATTTGTTTTACGAGTAGGTGATGTGCAAATAGATGCAAGCATCCAAAATAAATTAAGTAAATTAAAAAGAGAATTAAGTGAGTAGAGGAGTTATAAAGTGTAAAGTATAAAGTTCGTAAAGTTAGAAAGTAACTACTTTCAACTTTTAACTTTTAACTTTCAACTATTAACTTTTAACTTTCAACTATTAACTTTCAACTTTTAAACTATTAACAGAGAGTAAAAAGAACAGAGTGAACAACTTTCAACTTTTAACTTTCAACTTTTAACTTAAAACAGAATGGCAGCAGTAAATCCAGCTGAAATTTCAGCAATTTTAAAACAACAATTAGCAGGATTCGAAGGAAAAGAATCTCTAGACGAAGTGGGAACAGTGTTAGAAATCGGTGACGGTATTGCACGTGTTTACGGTCTAGCGAATGTACAATATGGTGAGTTAGTTCAGTTTGAAAACGGAATTGAAGCCATTGTATTAAACTTAGAAGAAGATAATGTTGGTGTAGTACTTTTAGGACCTACCGGTGATATTAAAGAAGGCTCAATTGTAAAGCGTACCAATCGTATTTCCTCTATTCGTGTAGGTGAAGGAATCATCGGTCGTGTAGTAAATACTTTAGGAGAACCTATTGATGGTAAAGGCCCCATCAAAGGTGAATTATATGAGATGCCAATAGAACGTAAAGCGCCAGGTGTTTTATTCCGTCAACCTGTTAACGAACCTTTACAAACTGGTGTAAAAGCAGTAGATGCTATGATTCCTATCGGTCGTGGTCAACGTGAGTTGATTATTGGTGACCGTCAAACAGGAAAATCAACTGTTGCTATTGACACCATCCTAAATCAAAAAGAATTTTATGATGCAGGTGAACCTGTATATTGTATCTATGTTGCTATTGGGCAAAAAGCTTCAACTGTAGCTGCCTTAGTGCAACTCTTTGAAGAAAAAGGAGCAATGGCTTATACCACTGTAGTGGCTGCCAATGCCTCTGACCCTGCGCCAATGCAAGTGTATGCACCTATGGCGGGCGCATCAATCGGAGAATTCTTCCGCGATACCGGTCGTCCAGCTCTAATAGTATATGATGATTTATCAAAACAAGCTGTAGCCTATCGTGAGGTTTCCTTATTATTAAGACGTCCACCAGGACGTGAGGCTTATCCAGGTGATGTATTTTACTTACACTCGCGTTTATTAGAACGTGCTGCAAAAGTAACTACTGATGATAACATTGCTTCGCAGATGAATGATGTACCAGATTCCCTTAAAGGGATGGTAAAAGGTGGTGGTTCATTGACCGCATTACCAATTATTGAAACACAAGCTGGTGATGTATCTGCCTATATTCCAACCAATGTAATTTCGATTACAGATGGTCAAATTTTCCTAGATGGAGATTTATTTAACTCAGGTGTTCGTCCTGCTATTAACGTAGGGATCTCAGTATCTCGTGTTGGTGGTGCAGCTCAGGTAAAATCAATGAAAAAAGTTGCAGGTACTTTAAAATTAGACCAAGCGCAATATCGTGAATTAGAAGCTTTTGCAAAATTTGGTTCTGACCTAGATGCAGCTACGCTAAATGTAATTGAAAAAGGGAAACGTAATGTGGAAATCTTAAAACAAAATTTAAGTACACCATTTACAGTAGAAGATCAAACAGCAATTATTTATGCAGGAAGTAAAAACTTACTACGTAATGTACCTGTTGATAAAGTAAAAGAGTTCGAAAGTCATTATTTAGAAATGTTAAACGCTAAACACAGAGATATTTTAGATGCTTTAAAGGCTGGAAAATTAAATGATGAAATCACTGATGTTTTAACAAAAGTAGCGGGTGAAATTTCGGATACGTTCTAAAAATGCAGAATTCAGAATGCAGAATTCAGAATTTTTACTCTAGAGTTTAAAGCTTAGCTAATAATTCTAACAATGAAAACAGAAAATGTACTCTTATCGAAATCTTTTGATTTTGCTTTAGACATTTTAGATTTTTATAAAGAATTAAAAAAGAATCATCATTACGATTTGGCGAGTCAGGTAGTAAGGAGTGGTACAAGTGTCGGAGCAAATGTAAGAGAAGCACAAAGAGCAGTTAGCAAGAAAGATTTTATTAATAAATTGGGAATTGCTCTAAAAGAAGCTGATGAAACCGAATATTGGTTTCAAATATTAGATAAAAAGATTATTAAAGTGGATGAAAATCTCTTTAAGAAAATTGATGAACTGATACGACTTTTAGTAAGTATTATTAATTCATCAAAAAGAAGTTAATGTAGAATTCAGAATGTAGAATTCACAATTTTAACTCTTATGTTTGTTATAAAAGAATGAATGAAATAGAAATTTGAAATAAAATATAAAAATTCAAAATGTAGTACTCTCAATAATTCTGAATTCTACATTCTTAATTAAACAATATGGCCAACTTAAAAGAAATACGTAACAGAATAGTCTCCATTGGATCAACGATGAAGATTACCAGTGCCATGAAAATGGTATCGGCAGCCAAATTAAAAAAAGCACAAGACGCTATTACTAATTTACGTCCTTATGCTAACAAATTGACTGAATTGTTACAAAACCTAAGTGCCACCTTAGATGGTGATGCTGGAAGTATTTTTGCGAAAAAAAGAGCTGTAAAGAAAGTTTTATTAGTAGCTATAACTTCTAATCGTGGTTTGTGTGGTGCATTCAATTCAAATATTGTAAAGAAAGCTATCCTAATTGGTGATGAAAACTATGAGGATGCCGATGTTTCTATTTTTAGTATTGGTAAAAAAGGACATGACACCTTAATAAAAACAAAAGAAGTTTTTGCCCATCACAATGAGATTTTTGACGAACTCAGTTTTGAAAATGCTGCCGAAATAGCACAAGAAATAATGGATGCTTTTGCTGAAGGTAAATTTGATAAAATCGACTTGGTATACAATCGCTTTAAAAATGCAGGGAACCAGATTCCGACACACGAAGCTTTTTTACCGATAGAATCTAAAGCGGCTGAAACAACCACAAACACCGATTATATTTTTGAACCATCAAAAGAAGTAATTGTAGCAACATTGATTCCTAAATCTTTAAAAATGCAATTATTTAAAGCTATTAGAGATTCGTATGCTGCAGAACACGGAGCTCGTATGACAGCAATGCATAAAGCAACAGACAACGCAGGTGAAATGAAAGACGATTTAACCCTAATCTACAATAAAGCCCGTCAAGCAGCTATTACAGGTGAAATTCTTGAAATAGTTGGTGGTGCAGAAGCTTTAAATAACTAGAAAAACACGAAACCCAATTTATATTTTTAAAAAAGCCAAACAAGATATCTTGTTTGGCTTTTTATTATTATAAGTTCTGTATTAGTTGGATTTTTAGATAATCTAAGCGTATAAAAGTTGTAGATATTAATATGTTTTATATGCTAGATAAAAAATAATGATGCATGAATCAATTAGGTAAAGGATATAATAGTAACTTTGTCTTTTATTAAAATTAATTTTTTTATTATGAGTAACGGAACAGTAAAGTTTTTTAATAGATCTAAAGGATTTGGATTTATTACACCTGATGATGGTGGTAAAGATGTATTTGTACATCAAAATGGATTAACAGATGAGATAACTGAAGGAGATAAAGTAAGCTATGATGTAGAGGAAAGTCCAAAAGGCTTGAACGCAACAAATGTCAAAGTAGTATAATATTTTATACCTTTTAACAACCTTGCACTCTATATAAGCCTATCAAATTTGATAGGCTTATATAGTTTTAAAAATTGACAACACATCCCTAAGAGCGTATTATTTGTTATTGCTTTTCATTCAGTCAAGTGCATAATAAAACCTAAACTTCATTAAAAAGCTGTTTGACAGAACGTTAAACAAAATTTAATCTAACAAAAATTAAAAGAACATATCATGGCAAAAGGTAAAGACTCAAAGAAGAACGTTAAAAAAGAGCCTGCTAAAACTGCAAAAGAAAAAAGAGCAGCAAAGAGACTAAAAAAATCTAAATAAAGATGCTTGTATTCTAAAAACTAAGGTTGTAAGCTGAGCAGTTCACCCCAACTTTTTCCTTACTTTATTAAATCCCTCCAAAGTATTTATATTCTGAACCAATTGATCAGAAACTTCAACTATATTAGTCGAAATATGCTTTAAAACCTGAATAGGTTTATAGAGCTCTTTTTGAAAAAAATCTTGCAAAACAGGTAGTACTTTAGGTTCCCAAATACAAACCAAAGGTTCGGGATAATCTTTGCTTTCTCCTTGTAAAGCAGTGGCAAATTTATTAGGATTTCTTTCTGAAATAAGCAGTTCTATTGTTTTCTTATCTATAAATGGAAGGTCTGTTGCTAACACTAAAAATGCTTCGTTAGGATAGGCTTCAAAAGCAGTTAAAATTGCTCCAAATGGACCAATACCCGCAACTTTATCTACTAACAAATTAGGATATGGAACTTCTTGATTTTTTCGGACTGAGATATAAGCTGTATCCACTAAATTTTCAACTAAAGAAACCGTATGTTGCCATTGTGGTTCGCCATGATAGTCTATCAAACTTTTGTCTTTACCCATTCGTTTACTATGTCCTCCGATAAGGATGAGTGCATTGAGTTTAGGTTGTACAGGTTTATTGATATGTTTATTTGTGTTCGTAATCTTTAAAAATATTATGCTGTTTTTATAAAGATTTTTGTTTTCTTCCCTTTTGTACACTGAGTGTAGTCGAAGTGGAGAAGGATGAGCTTCTATTTTTTCCTAAAGTAAATAACAAGCGGCACTCCTTTAAAATCAAAGATTTCACGAAGCTTGTTTTCAATATATCGTTTATAAGGATCTTTTACATATTGTGGTAAATTTGCAAAAAAAGCAAACTGTGGCGTTGGTGTTGGCAATTGGGTGCAAAATTTTACTTTAATATATTTACCCTTATTTGCTGGAGGTGGATTATGTTCAAAAATGGGTAACATAGCCTCATTTAATTTACTAGTTGCAATTCGTTTTTTGCGTTTTTCAAAAACTTCTACCGCTGTTTCAATCGCTTTAAAAACACGTTGTTTGGTTAATGCGGAAATAAATAAAATCGGTACATCAGTAAAAGGAGCAATTTCTTTTCGTACCATTATCTCAAAATCACGTACGGTGTTGGTTTCCTTTTCCATCAAATCCCATTTATTGATTAGGATTACAATACCTTTTCTATTTTTTTCGGCCAGCCAAAAGATGTTTTTGTCTTGTCCTTCAAAACCTCGTGTGGCATCAATTACTAAAAGAATTACATCAGAATGTTCGATGGCTCTTACAGCTCGCATAACCGAATAGAACTCAAGATCCTCTTTTACTTTAGATTTTTTACGAATACCAGCAGTATCTACTAAATTAAATTCAAAACCAAAACGATTGTATTTGGTATCAATAGAATCACGTGTAGTTCCAGCTATATTGGTGACAATATTTCGCTCTTCACCTACTAGTGCGTTTATAAAAGATGATTTTCCTGCATTGGGTCTTCCAACTACGGCAAAACGAGGTAAATCATCAATAATTTCATCTGTTTCATCTGGCATTTCTTTGACCATAGCGTCTAATAAATCACCAGTTCCACTACCATTAATTGAGGATATCGTGTAATAATCACCTAATCCTAAATTATAGAATTCTACTGCATCTGCTTCACGCATCGCATTATCAACTTTGTTTACTGCCACAAAAACAGACTTTTGAACCTTTCTTAAAAGTGCAGCTACTGTTGAATCCATTGGTGATATTCCGGTTTCTACATCTACTACAAAAATAATGATATCAGCTTCATCAATCGCTAATTCTACTTGTTTACGAATTTCTTGTTCAAAAATATCATCTGATCCTAAGGCATATCCACCTGTGTCAATTAACGAAAATTCTTTTCCATTCCAATCACTTTTTCCGTAATGTCTGTCTCGCGTTACACCACTAACCGAATCAACAATCGCCTCACGACGTTGTACCATTCGATTAAAAAGTGTTGATTTTCCTACATTAGGTCTTCCTACTATGGCTACTATACTATTATTCACTGATATATAATTATAAATATTTTGGCAAAGATAGAATAAAAGGCTTATTAAGATACAGAATTGAGAAATACTAATAATAGGTGTCCTAAATAGGTTTAGCTAACAATTAAACGATAATACCATAAATCTATAAACTATTTAACAAGTAGCTTTTTGGTGTAAACTCCTGTATTAGTTTGAACTGATAAAAAATAAGTTCCTGTATTTAAACTGGGATAAACTACTTGTTTTGATTGAATTCTAACACTAAAAATGTTTTTTCCTAGAATAGTAAATATTTTAATAAAAGCTTCATTATGATTCTGTAGATCAATTGTGAATTTAAATCCATTAGTAGGATTTGGGAAAATAGAAAAATCTGAATTTGAATTAAGATCATCAACACTTAACGAACAATCCATTATTGAAGGATTAAATCCTACAGGAAATGTTTCTTCTAGATAAGTGACTGTGTCATATGGGCTTATGTCAGAATCTAACATTGTATTATCAGGAGCTATTACACACTTTGCTGGATAATACATAGGATCAAAATCATTAATAACTGTTCCACATCCACCTTCGCCACTAATAGCTGGAGCATGATTAAAACTACCTCCATATGTATTTTCAAAATCAATAACATCTTGGTCTCTATCATAACCACTATTTATTGCTATACAGACAATATCACCCTGATTGCAGCCATACTTATCATAAAACTCATTAAAAACAGGAATAAAATTTTGACATCCACCACATATTGAATAGAAAAAATCTAGATAAACATATTTTCCTGAAGCGGTATATGAATATAGATTATGTATATTTCCATAAACATCAGTTACTGTAAAATCATTGACAATATCACCATTGTTATAATTATTAAACTGTGCTTTACTGTGATAAGAAATACTAATTAATAAAATTAATAGAACTACTTTTTTCATATGTTTAAATGAGTATAAAATAGTAAATTAAACCTAAGCGCTAATTTACACTATTTATTAAAATATGAAATGAGCATGTCAAATTTTGACACGCCATTTTGCCAATAGGTACGGCAACGGAATGATTTATAACCTATCAACCTGAGTTCGGCGTAAGATTTTTTCACAGCTTAGATGAATTTTGTCATATTCGAAGCTAAATTTTAGAAAGACTAACTGGTTAGTTTAAGAAAATTTGGCAAGAATTTGGCAAAATTCATCAAGCCCAAAGGGAAACAAAAGAAAAGGCAATCTTTTTTGTAAAAAACCATCAAAATATCTAGATATTCCTTTTAATTTTTCACTTCAAATCTTACCTTTTCTTTTGCTTCTGTGAATTAAAGCTTACGCCGAACTCAGGTTATCATATAACTAACTTTTCTGTATTTTGAAAATTAAATCTTAGGTTGAATTCAGGTTTTTAAAAAAATGATAAAAGCCTCATTTCTTAATAGTAGAAATGAGGCTTTTATTATTGTTATTAAGATTTCTAAATTAGATAACTCCTTGATCTAACATAGCGTCAGCTACTTTGACAAAACCAGCAATATTAGCTCCTTTGACATAGTCTACATATCCATCATCTCTAGTTCCATATTTTACACAAGCTTCGTGAATATCTTTCATGATTCTATGTAATTTAGTATCCACTTCTTCACTTGTCCAGTTATAACGTAATGAATTCTGACTCATTTCTAATCCTGAAGTAGCTACACCACCTGCATTAGATGCTTTTCCTGGAGAGAATAATAATCCGTTTTTTTGAAATATTCCAATAGCCTCTTCGTTACAAGGCATATTTGCACCTTCACCAACCAAAATACAGCCATTATCAACTAATTGCTGTGCATCATTTTTGTTTACTTCATTTTGTGTAGCACAAGGCAAAGCGACATCTACTTTTTGTTCCCAAGGTTTTTTTCCTGCAAAGAATTTAGCTTCAGGAAACTCTTCAGCATAAGGAGAAACAATATCATTATTAGAAGCTCTTAACTCTAGCATATAGTCTATTTTATCAGCATCTAGACCAGACTCATCATAAATATAGCCATCGGGACCTGATATAGTCACTACTTTAGCGCCTAATTCAGTTACTTTTTTTGCAGCACCCCAAGCGACATTTCCAAAGCCAGAAACGGCTACTGTTTTTCCTTTCAAAGAATCACCTTTGGTTGCAAGCATTTCTTGTGCAAAATATACATTACCAAAACCAGTTGCTTCAGGACGCATTAATGAGCCACCCCAATTGTTCCCTTTTCCCGTTAAAACACCAGTGTGTTCTTTGGCTAATTTTTTATACATTCCATAAAGGAAACCAATTTCTCTACCACCTACACCAATATCTCCTGCAGGTACATCAGTATTAGGACCGATAAGTGACCATAACTCTAACATAAATGCTTGACTAAAACGCATGATTTCAGCATCTGATTTTCCTTTAGGATTAAAATCAGAACCACCTTTTCCACCACCCATTGGTAATGTTGTTAAAGCATTTTTAAATGTTTGTTCAAATCCTAAGAATTTTAGGATTGATAAGTTTACAGAAGGATGAAAACGTAAACCTCCTTTGTAAGGTCCAATAGCGCCATTAAATTGAATTCGATGACCTAAATTAACTTGTACTTCACCATTATCATCTACCCATGATACTCTAAAAGTAAGTATACGATCTGGCTCTACCATTCTTTCAATAATTTTGGCAGCTCCATATTGTGGATTCTCATTATACACGTCTTCTATAGACTCTAAAACTTCGTGTACGGCTTGTAAATACTCTTTTTCTCCAGGGTGTTTTGCCTCTAAAGAATTCATTATTTCTTGTACGTTCATACGGTTAAATTTTTATTTGTTTTATGTATAAATTAGATTACTAATTTCTAGTGTAAAATTAATTAAAAAAATCTGTATTTATCATCATATCAGACGATAAAATTGCATTTAATACAAAAAAACATAGAAATAACTTTTAAGTATTATTAATTTTTAAAAATATACTCCAAAAAACTAATAATACTTAAAACCTACATGAAGTTTTCAGTATTAGAATTATCAATATCTACATCGTCTTTATTGGGTAAAATATAATATTCTTTGAATATTGCAGCTTTGTTATTTTTACCTTCAATAATGATATTCATAGGTTTTTTAAAACGTATGTGGCGCAGATATTCATTTTCATAAACTGCTTCTTTTGAGTTCAGATAATCAATGTCAAAAAATCCATCATTTATAAATGGATTTATGGTCAGATAGCCCACCTTAAAAGAGGTTAAGTTTTGGAAAAAGTGTGTTCCTTGACTGGGGTCGATTCTAAAATTATCTAATCCGGACTCCACAATTACTTTGGCATTAGAAATTTGTGACCAAATGACTGGAATACCCAACCACGAATCACTAGATCCCCATCTTCCAGGACCCACTAAAACATATTTGGTATCTTTTTCATCAAACTTAGCATTCATCTCTTCCACAGCTTGTGCAATTTCTCTTGTTTTGGCTGGATTAAATGTATCTGGTTTTACATAAACAAAATCATAAATATCTTTATACGTTCCATTTCCTAAAGCCGATTCAGAATAAATTATGGTATCTGCTGTATCAATTTTGTCTGGTAAAACATGTATAAAATCATTTTGTTCTACAATAGGTCTAATTTGTAAAAAACTAAAAATTTTAGGTTCTCCAACGGGAATATCTAAATTAACTGCAAATTCGATCTCAATAGGGTTACTCATTTCTCGTTGTCCTATTCGTAATAAATCTTGTAAGATTTCTGGTAAAGGAAAAGTGTTGTATTTTAAAATATTATCAAAACTTAAAATACGAATTCCATCTTGTAAAATACCTGGTCTAATGATATCATTTTGTAAATCATAAGTAGAGGCAACAAACTTTAGAGATTTATGATTTTTAGCTTTTCTTAGTGTAAGTTTCTTTTTATTTATTGACTCACTAGTAGAAATTTGATATTCATCAGGATCCATGTCTAAGCCATAAAAATATTTTTGAGTTTCTCTCTGGGCTGTCCCTGGTGTTGATAATTGGATTATTTTTTTAGGATGATAAGGTGAAAAACGCAAAGTTCTTCCTCCTCCAACGATTATTTCTCCCAATCCTAAAGCAATATTTGCAATACCTTCTAAGGGTTTTTCATTGCCTATGGGGTAAAAATTAATAGACCTTGCTACACCTGATACATTAGGATAATACAGTCCTTCATATTCATTACCAATAACTTCTTGCAATATTATTGCCATTTTACTTTCTTCAATTGCATGTGATGTTATTTTAATATAAGCTTTACTTCTTTTATAAAAAGCAGAGGCCATTACCGATTTTACGGCATCTGATACCATTTTAAGAAGCCTATCTGTATCAGTATTAGCCAACATATAAGTAGCAAAAATCCCTGCAAAAGGTTGGTATAAGGAATCTTCCAAAACACTTGATGAACGAATGGCAATTGGCGTGTTAGAAGTGGCTAAAAAAGCTTTGATATCTTTTAGTACCCACCTAGGTAATGATTTTGAAATAAACTTTTTTAGGATAGTTTCATCATCATGTTTTTTTGCTACAAAAGAAAATAGATTGTGCTGTTCCATGAACTCGTCAAAGACATCTGTACTTAAGACTACTGTTCTTGGTATTGATATGGTAATATCTTTATATTTTTTGGAAAGTTTATGACGTTTCAAAAAGGAATCAATAAAGGCTAAACCTCGACCTTTTCCTCCCAAGGCACCTTCTCCAATACGAGAGAAAATTAAGAAATCATCGTAGTTGTTTTTATCAAATTTTGCAATTACGCCACGTGATCTGTATATCTGAAATGCTCTGACGGCGCTTATTAGATATTCACGTACGTGATCTTCTTTGGTAAAATCTTGGAGTTTAATTTTTGAAAAAAGTCTTGCTAATGGGAATAATGTTCGTGATTGCAACCATTTGGTGAAATCATTTCGTTTAGCATGGTATAGGATGGCATCTAAAGAAACTGTTTCGAGTGCTTTTTGAAGACTCTTCAAGTTCTGTACTTTAGTTACTATTTTTTTTAGTTTTGGATCCCAAAACTCAAAATTTCCAAACGAAAAATACTTAGTTATATGTCTTTTTATTTCTAAATCTAAAGTGTCTGAATGCTTGTCTAAAAATTTTGCCTGTAAGGCTAAAGCTTGTTTTTTGTTTTTAACTTCAGATGATTGTATTATCACTGGAAAGTGCTTATCATATTCTCTAACATATTTTAATAAATGAAAACCAGCTTTTGTATCTCTTTTTCCTTCTCTAAAATAGCTTACGTCTGAAACAACTCCTAGAAGGTTTTCTTTATATTTATGGAATAAGTTAATGCCTTCTTCGTAATTTCTGGCTAATAAAACTTTCGGGCGTCCTCTTTTTAACATCATGCCACGATGCTCGTTTAATCCTTCACTTACAAAAGAACGGGTTTGATTTAATAATACCTTGTATATGAGTGGTAGGTATCGAGAATAGAACCGTAAGGAATCTTCTACTAATAAAATTGCTTTAACGCCTATTTTATTTATATCATTTTCAGCATTTATTTGGTCTTCTACTAATTTGATAATTGCTAAAAATATATCAACATTACCATTCCAATGAAAAACAAAATCAATATTTGAGGCTTGTTTTTTATGGAGTAGTTTTCTTAATTCTTCAGAGTGATGACTCAAAGCTACAATTGGAATATCATTGTATTTTTTTTTAATAATATTTGAAATATAGAAAGAGCGTTTTCCAGTATCTAACCATGTGATTACTAAATCTATTTTATCTAAGGCTAATACTTTTAAAGCACTTTTTGCAGAATGAGCATGCACAAAATTTGGAGGATAACGCAAGTTTAATGCTGTGTACTCATTGAATATCTGTTCATCTATCCGACCATCTTCCTCTAATAAATAATAATCATAATTTGAACAAACAATAAGTACATTGTATATTCTATTCTGCATCAGTTTTGTAAATGGTATTTCTCCAAACTCATAGCTTTGGATATCTGGTAACGGATTTCTTAACATAATTTGATACTTTTCTTAGGCAATATTATGGAAAAATTCATAAAGTATGGTTTATATTTCATCTATATCAATATCATCTGAATTGGGAATAATGACTCCTTCTTTATAGATAACTGCTTTGTTGTTTTTACCTTCTAGCATGATTGTTAATGCCGTTTTAAAATGGACGTGCCGAATAAATTCATCTTCATAAACAACCTCTTTTTTATTTAGATAATCTACATCATAAAATCCATCATTAATAAACGGATTAATCGTTAAGTAACCCACATTAAAAGAAGTTAAATTTTGAAAAAAATGTGTTCCTTGACTTGGGTCAATTTGATAATTTTCTAGACTTGACTCTACAATTATTTTAGCTGCTGAGATTTGCGACCAATTGACAGGAATACCTAACCAAGGATCACTTGATCCCCAACGACCTGGTCCAACTAAGATATAGTTTTTGTCATTTTTTTCAAAATCATCATTTAATTGCTCTACCACATCTACAATCTCAAGTGTTTTGGCGGCATTAAAAGCATCTGGTTTTACATAGACAAAATCATAAATTCTTTCATATTTACCATTTCCTAATACCGATTCTGAATATACAATTACATCTGACCTATTTATCTTTTTTGGGATCATACTTTTATAATCGTTGTTTTCAACTATGGGTCTTATTTGTAAAAAACTAAAGACTTTGGGTTCTCCTGGTGCAACATCTAACTTTACGGCAAATTCCATCTCAATCGGATTATGAATTTCTTTTTGACCAATTTTTAATAAATCTTTGAGTATTTTAGATAGCGGAAATGATTCTTGTTGGAGAATACTCTCAAAACTGAGAATACGTGGGCCATCGTGAAAAACACCTGATCTTATTTGGTTACTATGCATGTCATAGGTTGATGCAACAAATTTTAAGGCTCTATGATTCTTAGCTTGTCGTAAATTTATTTTCTTTTTATTTACAGATTCACTGATAGAGACATGATAATGATCTGGATCTAAATCTAATCCATAAAAATACTTTTGTGTTTCTTTTAAAGCAATATTTGTTGATGATAATTGAAGTACTTTTCTCGCGTGATAGGGTGAGAATCGTAGCGTTCTTCCACCACTTACTACTATTTCACCTAAACCAAGAGCTATGTTAGCAATTCCTTCCTTAGGTTTTTCATTACCGATAGGATAAAAATTTATGGATCTTGCTACACCTGAGATATTTGGGAAAAAGACATCATCATATTCAACACCAATAACTTCTTGTAAAATTACAGCCATTTTACTTTCCTCTATGGAGTGAGCTGTTGCTTTTATATAGGCTTTGCTCGCTTTATAAAAAGAGGAGGCCATTACAGATTTAATGGCGTTACAAACCATTGGTAAAAGCTTTTCAATATTTGTATTGGGTAGCATATAGGTGGCATAAACTCCTGCGAATGGCTGATATATGGAGTCTTCTAGTACGTTTGAGGAACGTATTGCAACGGGTGTTTTAAGCGTTAGTAAGAATGCTTTGATATCTTTTATAGCCCAGTTTGGCAATGGTTTAGAAATAAATCTATTTAAAATTTCCTCATCATGATGTTTTTTTGCAATAAATGAATATAAATTATGTTTTTCTATAAATTCTTCAAATACATCTGTACTTATGACAACTGTACGAGGAATGGATATAATTACATCTTTATATTTATTAGACAAATTTCGACTTTTCAGAAACAGGTCTATAAAAGCTAATCCACGTCCTTTACCACCTAGGGCTCCTTCGCCTATTCTAGAAAAAACAAGATACTCATCATACTGATACCTGTCAAACTTTGCAATTATTCCTCTTGATCTATAAATTCTATAGGCTTTAACCGAATCTATTAAGAACTCTTGAATATGTTTGTCTTCAATAAAATCTTTATACTTAAATTTAGAAAATAGTTTTGCGAGTGAGAATAAGGCTCGTGATTGTAGCCATTTAGAAAAATCATTACACTTTGCGTGATATATAATTGTTGCCAATGATACTTTAGCTAATGCTTTTTGAAATTGCTTTAAATTTTTGGCTCTCAGGATAATTTTTGTTGTTTTGGGATTTTGAAATTCAAAATCTCCAAACGAAAAATACTTAGTTATATATTTTTTTAATTCTATTCCGAGTGTTTCAGAGTGCTTGTGTAAAAATTTTGCATTTAGTTTTAGAGTTTCCTTTTCATTATTAGGGTCTGATGATTGAATTAGAATTGGAAATTGTTTATCATATTTTCTGGTATACTTTATAAAATGAAATCCAGCATTATTATCTTGCTTTCCGTTTCTAAAATAGCGTGCATCTGAGATTACACCTAGTAAATTATCTTTATATTTTTCAAATAAAGTAAGACCTTCTTCGTAATTTTTGGCTAATAAAACTTTGGGACGACCACGTTTTAGCATCATACTTTGATGCTCATTTAATCCTTCAAAAACAAAAGAATGTGTTTGGGTTAAGAGTATTCTATAAATTAGGGCTAAGTGTCTAGAATAAAAACGCAAGGAATCTTGTACTAATAATATTGCTTTTACACCAATCTTGTTTATATCATTTTCAGCATTCATTTGGTCTTCAACCAATTTGATAATTGCTAAAAAAATATCAACATTATCATTCCAATGAAAAACGAAATCAATATTTGAGGCTTGTTTTTTATAGAGTAATTTTCGTACTTCTTCCGAACGATGACTTAATGCAACAATGGGAATATCAGCATATTTCTTTTTGATTATATTAGAAATATAAAATGATTTTTGAACTGTATTTACCCAGATAATTACTATATCAATTTGATTCTTTGCAAGAATATTCAAAGCACTTTCAACGGTACGAGCATGAACAAAGTTTGGTGGATAGCGTAGATTTAGGGCAGTATATTCATTAAATATTTGTTCATCTATCCTACCATCTTCTTCTAATAAGTAATAATCATAATTAGAACATATAATTAACACTTTGTGTATTCTATTTTGCATGAGCTGTTTAAACGGAATTTCTTCAAATTCGTAGCTTTGAACATCTGGTAGTAAATTTCGCGACATAAACAGGTACTTAATTTATGCAAGATACTAGAAAACAAAATATTAATACTTATGATTTTCTTTTTTCTTCTATAAATTTCATTAATATTAAACTCGAAAAAAATAGGAGTGCTATGTAACAAAGTGGAAATCCAAAATCACTCTTTGGACATTGTGTTACACCAATCAACTGACCAACTGAACTAAATATTGCTAATGCTAAAGCAAAACCTGAAAAAATTATAAAAATAAGTACACTCGTTTTAAAAATATGCAGTAAAAGCAAAATAATAAAATAAAAGAGTACTAAATAACAAGCTGGAATCATTCCAATTTTAGGACAAATATCACCAATTGTATAATCTAAATAAACTAAATTTATTGAGAAAACCAACACAGCTATTAGAATAATTAAAATAAGAATATTTAACGAAGGTTTGTTCACTAATGAATTTTTGTTTAAATGTACAAAATAAATACCAATTTGAAAAACAGGCACTTAACTATTTTTTCTTAATGCAAGAAAGGAATATAGTTATCATTTATTGTTTTAAACCTGAGTTCGGCCTAAGGTTTGATCTACAGAATTAATAAAACTGACTTGATTTATATCAAATCAGTTTTTATTGATCTTTATGTGAAAATTGTGTGCTTTTGAAAGTGTCTATCTAGTTATAACAGCAATAACCGATATTTCTACAGCTACACCTAATGGCAATTTGGCAACTTGTACGGTTTCTCGAGCAGGTGCTATGCTTTCTTCAAAATAAGCACCATATACTTCATTTATAGCAGTAAAGTCATCCATATCTTCAATGAAAATTGATGATTTTACTACATTGTTAAAACTTAAATCTGCTTCAGCAAGAATCGCTTTTAAGTTTTCCATAACTTGTTTCGTCGCATCTTTAATTCCTGTAGTGACTAATTTGCCTGTGCTTGGATTCATTGGGATTTGACCAGAAATATATAAAGTACCTCCTGCCAATACTGCTTGATTGTATGGGCCTATGGGCATTGGTACATTCGTAGTTTTGATTATTTTTTTCATGATAAATATTTTTAATTGCCTATTGAAAAATAGATGATTCAAACTTTTTATGCTACTAAAACAGTCTTTTGTCTGGTAATTTACGCTTATCATATTTCAACTCACTTAGTACTGATGATTTCACACCAATAAAGAAATAATAAGTAGTTCGAGAACCAAAAGGGACCCAATTAAAACTCATTTTCCAACTGTCTAAATCACGCTGAAAATGTAATTGTGTATAGGTTATTCCTTTTCTTTTAAAATCATAACCTGAGTTGATACCTACATTCCATTTTGGTGACAGTTCTATATCACCATTAAACATTAATGAACTTGTTGATATTTCATCTTCACGACGTGAATTGGTATATTGCAAGGAATAAGATAAGCTTAAATTCCACGGCATTTTTGTATAATATAATTTGGTTTTCTTTTTATTATTTTTTTTAGAAGTATTTGATTTCCCAGAATTATTTAAATTGCCTCCCATCATATTTCGTTCATTTGAGGAAGCTTTGGCGGCATCATTTTCCTGTTCGTTTTGATTGCTCGCACCACCACTAAAAGTTTTATTAGATAAACTATAATTCATTGTAATACCTGCTCGTGTTAATCTAAACAGGCTACCACCATTTTCAATGTTAAACATATCTATTCTACTACCATTAGCATTTATAGCATACGGATCTAAGCTAGCATTAAAATTCACTCGCATTTTGTTATTAAACAGCTGTGTGCCAGCATTCATACTAACAGGTGACCACCTCATAGTATCAGCAGCCATGTTATAACTAGTCGAGAAATTGAGACTATTTAATAAACTAACCTTTTTAGTCTCAGTTTTGGTAGAGTCCTTTGACATGACTTTTGCCTCTAAAGTGTTATTGACACTGATGCCTATGCTATTAGAAATACCTTTTCCAGGAACACCATAAATTCCACTTTTATAGGGTGAATATTCTTCTGTTTCTTGTGTGTCAGGATTGTAGACTTCTTCATCGTAAAAACTAAAATCAGGGCGATAACTATAAGAAACTGATGGTCTAATAGTATGTCTGATGGCTTTTAAACGACCTTTTTTAATATTAAATGTACCATATACATTTGTAGATAAAGAAACACCAGTGTTGTACTCTCTTAATGCTTTAAAGCCATTTAAAGTATCGGTTACTATACTTGCTTCTTCTGGATTATATTGTTTTGTTAAGTAATCAAAATACCAAGTTTCTTTATAGCTGGCACTTGGGTTTACTGTGAAATACTTAAACAATTTCATATTTGTACTTAAAGCAACATTGTGTTTAACTCCAGATTTGGCTTCTTCAAACATTTCTTTCTTAAAGAAAAGTGAATCAGATGTGCTAATACGATAATCACTTGCTAAGTTATAGGTTAAGCCCAATTTTTGGAGTGCATTTTTCTTTGTCCCACTTTTAGGCGCAAATGGATAAATACGATCCATACTTAGTTGCAAAGAAGGAAGAGACATATTAATTGTCTCAGTATTGGTGTTTTGAGAGTGAGTTGCTGAAATACTTAAATTAAAAGGTGTTCCAACGAATTTTTTAGAAAAAGAAATAGAAGAACTTAATTGATTATTTAAAAAAGAATTTGTGTTATATTCATTTAAAGATTCTCGATAATATTTACTACTCCCTAAGTTTACAGATGCTGATAAACGCATATTTGGATTAGCTTGTGCAGCCTGACTATGTGACCATCTAATGTTATAATTAGATGATTTACTGTAGTCATCGAAACCACGTAAACTATATACATTATTATCATAATTATAGCTAAAATTACCATTAAATTTATAACGTAAAGCATAGTTGCTCTGTGCTCTGAATCCCCAACTTCCATTGGTGTAAATATCACCAGTTAATGCTAAATCAAAGTAATCGCTTATTGCTAGGTAATAACCTCCATTTTGTAAAAAATAACCTTGTTGTGATGTTTCTCCCCAAGTGGGCATTAAAATTCCTGAAGTTCGATTTTTAGTCAATGGGAAATAAGCAAATGGTAAAATTGCGGGAGTTGGAACATCTGCAATAAAGAGTTGTGCAACTCTAGAAATTATTTTTTTATTGGGAACTATTTTTGCTTCTTTAATTCGGATATCATAATCGGGTTTTTTCTTTTTTGAAGTTGTTATGACAATATCACGAACATAAACAGTTGAGTCATTAATCTTTTTACTCACTCCACTTCCCACCAAAATGCCATTATCCTGTTCTGAATTAAGACCCCAAATTAAGGCTTTTTCGGTGGTATAATTTACCATTAATGAATCTTGTGTTGTTTCTTCTTGTCTTTGTTTGAAATAGGGTAGTTGTTTGTATTCGGTGGTATCTTGAATACCTTTTGCGATAATTAAATTTTTCTTATAATCAATTATAATAATTCCAGCTTCTAAATCTACATCTTGATAATGCAACTTTGCATTACTATATAATGTAGAGATATTCTTTTTTAAATCAATTTCTATAAATTCATCAGATGAATGATCAATAATGTCAGCCAAAGCCTCTTTTGGCTTTTTGACTGTTATACTATCTACAACAATAGTATCCTTTTTGGATTCAAGAGTATTCTTTTGGGCAAGTTTACTCTTGTTTATCAGGTTTTTAGAAAGAACTTTTGAGGTATCTCTAGTTTTTTCTATTCCTAATTTTTTTGAATTATTGACATCTAATATCTGTGCTTTTACTCCCGAAAATCCGAGATAAAATAAAAAGAAAAAAAGTATTATGTGTCGTTCTTTTATTAACAAATGCTTGTGAATTACTATTTACCTACGGGTTTGTTTCTTTAAAAAATTGTAGTAATTTCGTTTTTATTCTTACTTCTTATTAAACCGCAATAACGAGTTGGCTTGATAATTGTAAGAATCTAATTTAATGGTCAAAAATAAATAAAATATATGGGTATACTCCCAACAATTTCATAAAAATAACATGCATATATTTAAACTACTTTCAATATTTAGCTTACTACTTTTTGGGTTAGTCTTTTCATTAAAATTACATGCGCAAGATAGTGTTTTTACTGTTGTTATTGACCCTGGTCATGGAGGTAAAGATTCGGGAACAACAGGAACTACACGTTACAAGGATAAGAATGAAAAGGATATTGTGTTGGCAGTTGCTCTAAAAGTAGGCGATTTAATGAAAAAAGAAATGCCTAATACTAAAGTTATTTTTACGCGAAAAAAAGATAAATTTATAGAATTGAAAAAAAGAGGTGAAATTGCCAACAAAGCAAATGCCGATTTATTTATTTCTATTCATGCAAATGCCGCAAGTTATAAGGCGTCAGGTACGGAAACATATGTTTTAGGTGTACATCGTAATGAAACGAACTTGGCAGTTGCCAAACGGGAAAATGATGTAATACTTCTAGAAGAAGATTATGAAAAGCATTACTCTTATGACCCACATTCTCCCGCATCAATTATTAGCTTAGTATTATTACAAGAGGAGTATTTAGATCAAAGTATAAGAATGGCAAAAATAGTCGAAAACAGCTTTGCTAGTGTTGGAAAACGACGTACTCGCGGTGTAAAACAAGCAGGATTTGTAGTGCTTCATCAAACCTATATGCCTTCCATTCTCATTGAAATTGGATTTTTAAGTAATAATAATGAAGAAGATTTTTTGCGTAAAAGTGCTGGGCAGCAGAAAATTGCTGCATCGATTGTCGATGGAATTAAAAAATATAAAGCCGAATTAGACAAGAATGTAGTTCTTAATTCTAATACTCATTTAGCTGATAGCCAATTATTTGATGGTGTAATATTTAAAGTTCAAATTGCTTCAAGCTCTAACAAGGTCAGCACCAAATCATATAATTTTAAAGGTTTAAAAAATATTGAACGTGTGAAGGTTGGAAAACATTACAAATACTATTTAGGTAAGACATCTGATTATTCTCAAATAAAAAGGCTCAAAAAAGAAGCTTCAGAAAAAGGCTACACCTCTGCTTTTATAGTCGCTTTTAAAGGAGCAGAACGAATATCAGTTGCTAATTTGCTAAAAACTACCTCTAAATAGAAATACTTTTAAAAAAAATACTGTAATATTGCTTTTGTAAAGCTAACAATAAGTTTTTATCACTTTTAAAATAAAACGTTTTGAAACTAAGCAAAGAATTTAAATTAGGTGTTGTATTTCTAGGTGCATTAGCACTCTTTATTTGGGGATATAATTTCATGAAGGGTAAAAACTTATTCGATGGAAAAATAACGAACTATTACTCTGAATATAGAAATGTTCAAGGATTAAATACTGCTAGTAAGGTAACCATTAATGGTTATCAAGTTGGTAAAGTACAGAATATTACATTTAATACAGATCCAAACAAAAAAGGGCAATTAATTGTTGAGTTTAGTATGGAAGAAGACTTTGAATTTTCTGAGAATTCAGTGGCAAAAATATATAGTGATGGATTAATGGGTGGAAAAGCTTTAGCAATAGTTCCATCTTATGAAGGGGAAAGAGCAGAAGGAGGCACTTATCTAAAAGGCGAAATTGAGTCTGATATCTTTTCATCAGTTGGTGAAAAGTTAAACCCATTATCATCAAAATTAGAAAGTGTTATTGTTTCAGCTGATTCCTTACTTGTTGGACTTAACGATATATTAGATGCTCCTACTCGTAATTATCTTAAAAAAGCAGTTGTACAACTTGACCAATCCATGGTTGGTTTTAAAAACATTACCGATAATTTCAATGATATATTAGTTCAAAACAAACTCAGTTTAGAGAAAACATTGAGTAATGCCGAACAAATTACGACTAAGTTTACCACCTTTGCTGATGGTCTTAACACCGAGCTCGAAAATGCCCAAATAGCAGAAACACTTCAAGAATTAAAAACGACTATTGAAGGTTTAAACAGTATTGTTAGTAACCTTGAGAAAAGCGAAGGAACCTTGGGGATGCTTCTAAATGACAAAGAAATGTACACTAACCTAGCCAATGCTTCAAAAGAATTAGAAGAACTTCTACGCGAAGTAAAAGAACATCCTAATCGTTTTGTACATCTTTCTTTATTTGGAAAAAAAGATAAGACGGGTTATGTTGTTCCAGAAAAAGAGTAATCTTACAAAGATTTTTTTTAACGAACACACTTCTAGAACTACATCTACTAAAATTCGGTTTTGTTTTGTAACAAACATGCCATTTCTACACTTTTGTTTTTGTTAATTTCGCGCAGATTTTTAAACACAAAAAAATAAAAAGAATATGACATTAATGACAAGTTTAGAGCATGTAGTTACTGCTGCTCAACATGCAGAAATAGTAGAGAATAATGAAACTGTAATGATCTGTTGTGGTAGAATGGGACCAATGTGTCTCCCAGTTTATGATGCAATGGATGAATTGAAAGAAGAGTATCCTAACATAAAATTCATGGATATGTTATTTGATTCTCCTGAAGCACACGTTATCAGAAATGCTGCTGAATGTGCGGGTTTTATGGGACTTCCCTTTACTATGTATTACAAAAATGGAAAAGTAGTGAAAGCGACTTCTAGTATACAATCTAAAGAGCAGATTAAAGAAATTTTAGACGGATCTTTATCTTAATTAACCTTTTATAAAGGCTATTTGATCAATATTCAAATAGCCTTTTTTAAATCCCATTTTCTATGGAATCAAACAATATTTTTGATGTTATAATTTTAGGTGCCGGTGCAGCTGGTCTAACCGCAGGAATATACCTATCAAGAGCTAAAACAAGAACCCTTATTCTTAATGAAGGTATGGTTGGAGGTCAAATTGTTTTAACCCATGAAGTTGCCAATTATCCTGGTGTTGAAAATATATCAGGCTATCAACTGGCAACAACCATGAAAAAGCAAGCGCTGTCATTTGGATGTGAGATTAAACAAAATATTAAAATTAGTAAATTAGATCTGTCAGGCAAAATAAAAACAGTATTTGTTGGTGAAGAAAAATATACTGCAAAAGCAGTAATTGTTGCTACAGGTGGAAGATCTAGGGAACTAAATGCTGAAGGTGAAGACACCTTTAAAGGTAGAGGGATTTCTTATTGTGCCACTTGTGATGGTGATTTTTATACGGGTATGGATATTATTGTTGTAGGTGGAGGAAATTCAGCGCTTGAAGAAGCAGTTGCTTTGACAACTTATGCTAAAACAGTTACCATTGTCCACCAATTTGATCATTTTCAAGCTTTTGAACATGCCATAGAAACAGCAAAAAATAATGATAAGATTCGTTTTATTCTCAGCTCAAAAATCGAAAATTTTAAAGGTGAAGAGAAACTACAAAAAGTTGTAATAAAAAACTTAGAAGACGGAACTAAAAATGAAATGCTAATTGATGGTGTCTTTATTTTGATAGGCTATCAACCTAATTCAGAGAAGTTTAAGGAACATGTTACTATCAATAAATACGGAGAAATACCAACTGATTTAAAAATGACAACAAATCTGCCTGGTGTTTTTGCAGCAGGAGATATCAGAGAAAAACAGATTAGACAAATTGCAACAGCTGTTAGTGATGGAGCAATTGCAGCCATAAATGCAATTGAATATATTCAAAAGTAGGATATTATATAGGTGTAAATCTAACAAAATATTTTGTAGAGATTATTACAATTATTTGGTAATTAAATAAATTATTATAATTTCGCCAACTTAAGTTTACTGTTAAACTTAATGATTTACAATGATTTACAAATTATTACCCCTTTTCCTACTTGTTTTTTTCTCTTTTAAAACAACCGTATCAACTTCTTCTAAACCTAAGGTTACAGAAGTTGCTGCTGCTACTTTAAATATTGAACCGACCATAAATTTCGAGTCTGTTTATAACAACTTAAAATCAAATGATTTTATGTATCCCAGTAAAGAAAGCTTTACAAAAGCTCTTGAAGGATATCATCACATGAAAGAAAAAAGATTTTTGAATAAAGATATTTTGACCATTATTGATTTTAGTTTATCCTCTTCTGAAAAACGTTTATGGGTAATTGACATTAAGGAAAATAGTATTTTGTTTCAATCTTTAGTTGCTCATGGTAGGAATTCTGGAAATGAATTTGCCTTATTATTTTCTAATAAACCCGAATCACATAAAAGTAGTTTAGGTTTTTATGCAACTGGAGAGACGTATTATGGAAAACATGGTTACTCTATGCGATTAGATGGTCTTGAAGAAGGAATAAATAACAATGCTAGAAAAAGAGCAATAGTTATACATGGAGCAGCTTATGTTTCAGAATCTTTTATACAACAAAACGGAAGGTTAGGTAGAAGTTTTGGTTGTCCTTCTCTACCAAAAGAGGATACTAAAAAAATTATAGACCTAATTAAAAACGAATCTTGTTTGTTTATTTATTATCCTTAAAAAAAGCAACTTAGTTTCTCAATTTTTGATACAATTCAGCATCAAGATTATAGAGATCGTCTCTAAACTGTAAAGTTCCATTTTTACTCCAAGCAGTCCAATAAAAGATATGAATATAAATATCTTTTTTAAAATATATTGCTTTTAGTTCTTCTTCCTTTAAAATACGATCAATTTTTTTTAAACTCCAATGCTTAGGGTTATCTAATAGATATTCTGCTAGTTCTAGAGGATTTTGCACACGAACACATCCAGAACTTAACGCACGATTGTACTTGTCAAAATAACTTTTTGTATTGGTGTCATGAAGATATATAGTAAATTTATTATGAAATATAAATTTTATGAGTCCTAATGAATTATATGTTCCGGAGCTTTGAACATAACGATAGGTTTTTGCTTTTTCTACTTGCCATTTATCACTTTTAACTACCTGATTATTTATATCATAAGCTATAATATTTTTACGACTAAGATAACTGCTGTCTTTTATAATTGCAGGTATTATATCTTTCTCTAAAATGGTAGGAGGTACTGTCCAAGTCGGATTTAAAATAAGATGAGTTAGCTTAGATGATAATACAGGTGTCCTTCTTTTGAGTTTGCCCACAATAACCTTACAGGCGCGAATAGTGTCATTATTTCGAACTGTAGTTAATGAATAATCAGGAATATTAATAATAAGGTAATCATTCTCAAATTTTCTTGGATACCATCTCCAACGTTCCATATTTGCAATAATCTGTTCTTTTCTTTGTTTCTTTGAAAAGTTAAGTGCCATAAGTGTCCCTTTTCCGATTACTCCATCAGGTGCAAGTCCGTGTCTTATTTGAAACTTTTTAATTGCCAGTTCCGTTTTAGTATCAAAAATTGGTGTTAGACTATCCATTGGTTTTAAGTCTTTCCAATACATCAATTTTTTCTTGATTTCTAGTAAAACTCCACTAGAATCATTTAATACTAACTTGTCAGCAAGTTCGATATTTCTAAAAGTATCTTTTGGAAATGTGTTAATGATTTTAAGTGCTTCTCTTAGTCGTTTATATACAATATGATTAGGTTTAACAGATTCTACAGCAATATCAAATGAATCTTTTTTTTGAAAATTCAACAACATTTCTTGAAAATTGTAACTGTTCTCTTTTAAATCCCAATTATCGTAGAGGCTATTAGGATCAAGACTACCTTTTGAAACCTTTTTAATATAACGACTCAAATTTCTTGTTATTAAGATATCATAATCTACTAAACTAGCCTCTGACAAACTATCAATACTACTTTCATAAGTGTTAATTCTGCTAAGATCAAAATCTTTCTGAAATAGGCCTTCTTTTTCTACATTATTTAAAATTTCAAGGAATTTTTTTCGGTTAGATTTGTCAGTCCAAAAGACTTTATTTTTTTTGTAGAAAATAATCACTAAGGAATCTTTAAGGCTTGCAATTATAATGGAATCAATTGTAGGTAAGTAACTATCTTTAGTAATTTCATTTTTAGGGAGTACCACAATCTTATCCTGCTTCCTCTCTTTACAGGAAATTACGAGGAGTAGAATCAAGAAAAAATAAAATATTTTCATGATACTTTAATTAGTTACTTAGTAAATATACAATTTTATGAAAACTTGCACAAAATTATACTTTGATAATTAATTTTTTTACACAATTAATTCTATAAATATCCACAAAGTATTCCTTATCTTTGTATTTCTATACTAAACTTTTATAGTATGCATTATCTACCAAATGTACTCTTTGCTATACTCCTTATTGCGGGTTTTGCTTTTTTTATAATTAATTTCAGAAAAATAGTCCGAAATATTAAACTCGGAAAACCACTCGATCGTTCTGACCAAAAAGGAAAACGCTGGAAAAATATGGCATTGGTTGCCTTTGGACAATCTAAAATGATTCGACGACCATTTCCTGCCATATTGCACTTTATTGTTTATGTGGGGTTTATCCTAATTAATGTCGAATTTCTAGAAATCATTATAGATGGATTATTTGGAACCCATCGTATTTTTAGTTTCTTAGGTGGTTTTTATAATTTTTTAATCGGTTCTTTTGAACTATTGGCATTCTTGGTATTACTTGCGGTAATTATTTTTTGGACACGCCGTATGATTATCCGTATTCCTCGTTTTTGGAATAAAGAGATGACGCGTTGGCCTAAAAATGATGCACTAAATATTTTATACTTTGAAATGGTATTGATGAGTTTATTTCTACTTATGAATGCTGCAGACGCTAATTTGCAATCTCTTAATGCCAATCATTATGTAAAGGCAGGAAGCTATCCTATCAGTCAATATATTGCTCCATTATTATCTCAGGATATTGGTTCTTTGGTAATTCTTGAACGGACTGTTTGGTGGCTACATGTTATCGGTATCTTTATCTTTTTAAACTATCTATATTATTCAAAACATCTCCATATTTTATCTGCATTTCCAAATACCTATTTTGCAAATTTAGATACTGTTGGAAAATTAGATAATCTTGAAGCTGTAACCAATGAAGTGAAAATGATGATGGATCCAAATGCCGATCCTTTTGCTACACCAGCTGAAGGTGAAGAAATGGATATCCCTGATAAATTTGGCGCAAGCGATGTACAAGATCTCAATTGGGTTCAATTAATGAATGCCTACACTTGTACGGAGTGTGGTCGTTGCACTTCAGTTTGTCCAGCTAATCAAACGGGAAAAGAATTATCACCGAGAGCTATCATGATGAAAACTCGTGATCGATTGGAAGAAGTAGGCAAAAACATCGATAAAAATGGCGAATTTAAAGATGATGGTAAACAACTACTCAATGACTATATTACACCTGAAGAATTATGGGCTTGTACGGGTTGTAATGCTTGTGTAATTGAATGTCCTGTACAAATTGATCCGCTTTCAATTATTATTGATTTGCGTCGTTATTTGGTAATGGAACAATCTGCAGCACCTACTGAACTCAATATGATGATGACTAATATAGAAAATAACGGAGCGCCTTGGCAATATAATCAATTAGATAGAGCAAATTGGAGAGATGAGAGTTGATTTGAAAATATGTCAATTTAAAAATGAGCAGATTAAACAAACAACTTGTAACTTTAGACTTTAAAAACTTTTAACTTAAAGAAATGAATGCACCAACAATGGCGGAACTAGCCGCAGAAGGCAAAAAACCTGATATTTTATTTTTTGTAGGATGTGCCGGTAGTTATGACGACAGAGCCATAAAAATAACTAAAGCTTTTGTAAAAATATTAAATAAAGCAAATGTAAATTTTGGGATTCTTGGAGCAGAAGAAACTTGCTCAGGTGATCCAGCAAAAAGAGCTGGAAACGAAATGCTATTTCAAATGCAAGCTTTGATGAATATTGAAGCTTTCAATATGTATGAAGTTAAAAAAATAGTTACTGCCAGCCCGCATGCTTTTAATACGATAAAAAATGAATATCCTGAATTAGGAGGTAACTATGAAGTGCTACATCATACCCAATTTATTAATGAATTAATTCAAGAAGGGAAACTAAAAATAGAAGGTGAAAGTTTTAAAGGAAAACGAATTTCTTTTCATGATCCTTGTTATTTAGGTAGAGCAAATAGCGAATATGATGCTCCAAGATTTTTATTAAAACAATTGGATGTCAACCTAGTTGAAGCTAAAAACCATAAAAGCACAGCAACTTGTTGTGGTGCAGGTGGCGCTCAAATGTTTAAGGATGCTGAAAAAGGAGATAGAGAAATTTTTGAAAAACGCACCGAAGAATTAACCCAACTTCAACCACAAGTTATTGCAACGGCATGTGAGTTTTGTAATACTATGCTTACTGATGGTGTAAAAATGCAAGAAAAAGAAGGAGAGATTGAAGTTTTGGATATTGCAGAACTAATAGCTAAAGATTTATAATACCTTCATTAAAAATATTAATTTTGATATACGTATTAGACTACTAACTAAAATAGCATATTGAATAATACATCAAATATAAGCGTTCAACCAATTGCTTTTGTAAAAAATAAATACAAAGAGATAAAAGGAAGGATTCCTAAAGATGCAATCTCTGAAATTGTAATTGTAGCTGATATACCCAAAGAAAGTCTCACTGGAATTGAAGAGTTCTCTCATTTAGAAATTATATTTTACTTTCATAAAGCAACAAATACTATAAAAGGAAAAGCACACCCTAGAAATAATAAAGACATCCCAAAAGTTGGAATATTCGCTCATCGGAATCCAAATCGACCTAATCATATTGGATTAACTAGTGTAAAATTATTAAAAAAAGAAGGTAGAAAACTACTTGTTTTGGGACTTGATGCTCTTGATGGAACACCTGTTTTGGATATTAAACCCGTAGTTAAACGCTTTCTACCTGAAGAAAGTATCAAACAACCCAATTGGATTAATAAATAATTATGCCAAAACTCAAAACTTATATACAAGCTGCTCGATTAAGAACACTTCCTCTTTCAGTCTCAGGAATAATTATCGGTAGTTTTTTAGCGTATGCAAATGGATTCTCAAATTGGCAGATTGTCGCTTTATCTTTGTTTACTACTATTGGATTTCAAATACTTTCAAACTTTGCCAATGATTATGGTGATGGTGTAAAGGGAACTGACAATAAAGATAGAATTGGACCCGAAAGAGCCTTACAAAGCGGAGCCATATCCAAAAAACAGCTAAAAAACACTATTATTATTACTGCGTTAATAACACTGTTGCTTGCCTTGGTACTGATATATGTATCCTTTGGAGTTGAAAATCTGGGTTACACTATTTTATTCTTTATTCTAGGTATTGCCAGTATTACCGCAGCTATTAAATATACTATGGGTAAAAATGCTTACGGTTATAGTGGTTTAGGTGATTTATTTGTTTTACTTTTCTTTGGCTTTTTAAGTGTTGTAGGAACTTATTTCTTATTTACAAAGAGTATCGATTGGACTATTTTCTTACCTGGTTTCTCTGTAGGATTATTAAGTGTTGGAGTTTTACATTTGAATAATATGCGTGATAGAGCATCTGATATCAAGTCAAACAAAAATACAATGGCAGTAAAGTTAGGGATCATAAAATCTAAAAAGTATTATTACTACCTCATTGGTTTCTCTTTTATTTTTGCTTTGTTTTATGTAAATATTCACTACCAATCACCTTGGCAATTTTTATTTGTTCTAGCTTTTTATCCAATTATAAAACAATTAATTAGAGTTTTAAAAAATCAAGAACCCAAAAATTTAGATCCCGAATTAAAAATTTTAGCATTAAGCACATTTTTGTTTGCAATACTTTTTGGATTAGGACAAATTTTGTAACTTTGAAAAGAGAGATTTAATTTTGACAAAAACTGTACAAACTTTTAACTTTATAACTTTACAAACTCGATAAAATATGAAAATAACTTATCTCGGACATGCATCACTTAGCATAGAAGCTCATGGTCAAACAATTTTAGTAGATCCTTATATTTCTGAAAATAAATTAGCTGATAAAATTGATATTGATAAACTAGAAGCAAATTATATCTTAATTACACATGCGCATGGCGATCATATATTAGATGTTGAAGCTATTGCAAAACGTACTGGTGCTCTTATTATATCAAACTTTGAGATTGTTACTTATTTTGAAAATAAAGGGCTAAAAGGTCATCCTATGAATATTGGTGGAACTTGGCAATTTGACTTTGGTAAAATCCACATGGTCAATGCTCATCATTCTAGTTCTTTCCCTGATGGAACTTACGGCGGAAATCCCGCAGGTTTTGTATTAGAAACGGCTCATCATCTTATTTATATTGCTGGTGATACTGCATTATCCTATGATATGAAATTGATTCCTAAAGTAATTGGAGAACTTGATTTAGCCATTTTACCGATTGGTGATAACTTTACTATGGGAGTTAAAAGTGCTATAAAAGCAAGTGATTTCTTAGAATGCAAGAAAGTTTTAGGCTATCATTATGATACTTTTGGATATATTGAGATTGACAAAATAAAAGCGATCAATAAGTTTGCTAAAAAACGTAAAGAACTAAATTTATTACCTATTGGTGATTCGTTGAAGTTGTAGTTTTTTAAAATTTAGGCTATAAATACAAATTTCTTTATTGAAAACCTCTGTGTAATAGCTATTACAGAGAGATATACAGGGAATTCACTGAGTTTACAGAGAAGGGTTTATCTTGCGGTACTATCACTGATACCAACTAGCATACATTATATAATTGTCGGCAATACGTTCAATTTCACCTGAAATTAATTCTGTAGAAATATCTTTTACCTTTTTGGCAGGAATACCCGCATAAATACTGCCACTCTTTACTAAAGTTCCTTTGGTGACAACTGCTCCAGCGGCTATAATACTATTTGATTCTATGACTACATCGTCAAGAATTACAGCATTCATACCTATAAGAACGTTATCGTGAATGGTACAACCATGTACTGTTGCATTATGTGCAATAGAAACATTGTTCCCAATATTGGTTGGTGATTTTTTATAAGTACCGTGAATTACGGCTCCATCTTGTACATTTACCTTATTACCCATTTTAATGTAGTTGACATCACCACGAATAACAGCACTAAACCACACACTGCAATAATCGCCCATAACGACATCACCTACAAGAACTGAATTCTCAGCAAAAAAACAGTCTTTACCAAATTTAGGAGTTTTGTTATTTAAAGTTTTATTAATCATTTTCTAAATTTTAAAACCTAGACCAAGCCTAATAATTTGATGTGATTCTTTATCTACAAAACTAGTTTGTTGTTGCTTTTTAAAACCCTTGATATAATTAAAATTTACTTGTAAATAAATACGTCTCATGATATCATAGTTAAAACCTAAACCACCATTAAAACCAGTATAACTCTGAGAATTAGAACCTTCTTTATACTTGTAAACAGTAAAGCCTGCATCAATATAGACTTTAAATTTTTCCATTTCATCTACATTTAGTTTTGTAAACAAATTGATATGATTCATCAAGTATTGAAATGAAGTTGATGTGATGACATTATAGTTGTCTTTACGGCTTTGACTTAGATCAAAACGATATTCCACACCATAATTAAACTTGTGGTTATCTGTTAATTGGTATTGTAAAGCACCACCAAAAATTCCTTGAACATCAGAAAAAGAATTTAAATCATCTGCAAAAACTAACGGGTAATGCAATTCAAAAGACAAACCTGAATCTTGGGCTTTTGTTTGAGTTAAACTAAAAACACTTACTATAAAAATAAAAAGATACTTGCGCATAGGAACAGTTATTTGTTTTGGTAAAAATAAGATACTTATATGATAAAGAAAAAATTATTTAAAAAAACTCAATAAAATTGCTTTTTTAGAACTTGCCACAGGCAAAGATTTTTTGTTTTTTAACTCAACAGTACCACCTTTTCCTTTATGATAACTTTGCACCGCATTGATATTAATAAGATAGCTTTTATGAATACGTACAAATCCATAATCAGTTAGTTTTTTTTCTATAAAACCTAAGGTTTTGCTTACTAATTTCTGTTCATCACTATTTAAAAAGATGTGTGTATAATTATCATCTGCTTGACAATATAAAATATTCTTTGTTTCAAGAACTTCAAATCCCGATTGGGTTGGGATGGTAATTTTACCTTGATTTTCTGTTATTTTGGGCTTTAAGACTTCGTTCTGTAAGGCCTGCTCTTTTTCTTTTATCTGTGTGACAAAATCTACTCCTTTTATAAGTTCGTCTATTGAAATTGGCTTTAATAAATAATAGGCAGCATGTTGATTTAAGGCATCTATTGCATATTGGTTATACGCAGTAACAAAAATAGTTTCAAAGGTAACATCACCTACTTTTTCTAACAAATCGAATGCGTTTCCATAGGGCATTTCTACATCTAAAAAAACTAAATCAAGTTCGTTATTACGAATAAGAACTAAAGCTTCTTCAATATTTTCAGCTTCACCTAAAATTTGCACATTTGGACAATATTTACCTAGGTAATTTTTAAGAATATCTCTACTCGTTTTTTCGTCTTCTACTATAATTGATTTTAAAGTAATACTCATTTTTAATATGTTTTACCGCTAAGCCGCAAAGACGCAAAGTTTCAAAATATCTATGTGCTTTTACAGTTAATTTAATCTTTTTTTAATGTCAAAACTACTTTTGTTCCTGTTTCATCTTCGTGTAAATTGTCGATAAATACATCTACTTTATCGGCATACATTTCGTTTAGAATGTTAATGCGCTTTTTAATGTTTTTCATTCCTTTAGATTGCTGCTTTTTCTGATTTTGAGTCTTGAGTTCTTTTGATTTTTTTCGTCCTATGCCATCATCAGTAATACTAATAAGTATGGTTTCAGCATCTTTTTGTTTAAAATCAATCACTAGTTTTCCTTTTGTTTTTTTATATCGTAACCCGTGCCATACCGCATTCTCCACATAAGGTTGTAGAAGCATCGGCGGAATTTGAAATTCATCAATTTGAAGTTTTTTATCAATTAGTATCTCATAATTAAATTTATCCTTAAAACGAGAGTGTTCTAACTGCAAATACAATTGTAATAATTCGATTTCTTTAGATAGTGGAATAAAATCTTCTTCAGAATTATTGAGGACATTGCGCATCAAGGTAGAAAAATCAGTTAAATACCGATTGGCAGAACGCTCATCATTTTGGGCAATAAAACTATTTACAGAATTTAACGCATTAAAAATAAAATGCGGATTCATTTGAGAGCGTAATGATTTTAACGCCAGTAAATTGTTTGTCAAACGTTTTTGCTTATTACTGCGATACATTGAAAATAAAGCAATACTAAAAAGGACTAATCCAAAAACTAATCCATAAACTAAAAGGCGCTGACGACGGTAATTTGCCAATGTCAATTCCTGTTCACTTTGTGTTAATTGATACCTGCTTTTAGTAAGCTTTCTATCTTTTTCTAAAGAATTAATCCTATTCTGTTTATCACGCAATACACTACTCATGTTTATGGCAGCCTTAATTTCACTTTCTTTTTCTAGGTATAAAGCATCTACAATACGAGCATATTCTTGATAGCTTTGAAGTGCTTTTTTAGAGTTTCCAATTTTTTTATACAATTCAGAAAGTTTTTGAACAGCATTTTTTTGAATCTCTAAATCCTTATTTACCAAAGCTTTAGCGGCACTTTTCTCTAAATAGGGAATTGCTTTATCATATTCATTTTTATCAATATAAGCTCGCCCAATATCTAGATTTAATTGTGAAGCAGATAATTTTGTTTTGGATTCCTCTTCATCAGATTCTATAGATATACTTTCTACTTGTGCTTCTTCTAATTCATCAAGTGTTTGTTTTCTTAACTGAATTTCATTGTCAAAATCTCTATTAACTTGATACACGTCAGCAACCTTGTTTTGTACTTTTGCTCTTTTTTGTAAATGCTCTGAGCGAGATGTTTCTAAGGTATTTTGAATATAGATATTAGCTTCTTTTTTTTCTCCTTTTTTTGCCAGGATACTTGCAATCATGGCATTAAGGCTTGATATTTTTGGTGTAATATTATGTTCCTCTGCAATTTGCAGTGCTTTTTGATAAAATATAAGTGCTTTATCAATTTGATTCTGATGGTTTGCATTAGTTCCTAAACCCTCATTTACTTCAACTTTCTGCCATCCTGAAAGTTTTTTTGATAAGATTTTAGAGTAGAGTTTATTACTTTCTTTATATTGTTTTTCCTTAGTAAGGGCTTTTGCGAGTTTAATAGTAATAGCCAAATCAGCTGTATTCTTTAAGGCAGTTTGATAGTTACTTAAGGCTAAATCATATTGTTTTAGATACATATAATTATCACCCAATAATGTATAACTCTTGATTAAATCTTTGGAGTTTTGACGTTTTTTAGACCTTAATTGTTGCTCAATAAAATCAATACTCTTATAGGGATCTTTTTTATAATAGTAAATAGCTGAATCAAGATAATAGCTCGGAATATTTTCAGTATTGCTAGTCGAACTTGTTTTTTTAGTTAGGACATTATTTTTATCTTCAACTTGATAATCACTCATCCCAGTTAATCTGTAACTGTTAATTTGTTGTCCATCTTTACTTAAGACGACGACATCACCTTTTCGTGCTTTAATACTAAAGTTTCCATTAAAATCAGAGTAGGTTGTAATACCTTTACCTTGCACCTGTACTTTGATCCCTGTTAAAGGTTTTCCAAACTCATCAGTTATTCTATCGGTATATATTCCCTGTGTAGTAACTTTATTGATTTCTTCTTGAGAATAACCAATATTAGGTAAGCTGAAAATTAATAATATGATAAAACTAAGTGTACGCATTGTGCCGTAAAAGTAGGGAGAAAGCATGGTTTAGAAAAATAGCATGGGTTCTAGATTGGGTTTTTGGATGTATTTTATACACAAATATCATGCTTTACCATTAAAATATAGTGTTTTACGAACTCAAAAGCAGCACAAACTAATTGTTGTTGTTATTACTTTTTTTAAAGTCCAAAACGTTCTTTAAACTTTTCTACTACAGGTCTTGCATTTTCTATTTCTGTTTCTAGAATCCATAGTTGTCTAGCTGCTCTAGAAATGTTTGCAAATCCAGTAATTGATGCGGTATCATCATAATTTTTGACCATTACTTCAATTCCGTTTTCTTCTAAATCATGACGTAATTTCTGAACTTCTATTTGCGATCCTGAAAAGACAGGTATCATTATATTTGTATCATCCATAATTGATTATTTTTAGTTGCTTAAAGATATGAAAATCAAAGCTTAATTCAAAATAAATATTCCCAAAAATAGAGTACAAGTAATCTGAAAAAGGAGAATAAAATGACTGTTATTATTCTAATTATTTTTTTCTCTTTTCGAGCTTTCGAACGAATTTTCATTTTGATTATCTCTAATTCATTAGCTGAAATATCTTTTTTTAAATTCTCTTTTAATCTGTTTGAACGTAGGCATTGTGAACAAATAAACTGACTGTTTAGACTTGTTCTTTCGCACTCTAACTTCACTAAAAAGCCTCATAATAGCTAGGCTATTCTTGTGTTTTTTAGTTTTGTTATAGCACAAAATAACTTCGTCTATTCCAGCCAGTTTATTTATTCACTATACCTTACAAAAAAAGCGGTACGATGCATATTTTTCAACTTTCCTCGATGAAAAGCAATTGCTTCTTTTCTCCGTTTCATTCTATTCATTAAACCTGTGGCATAATGGGTTCCGTTACTCATTTTTTTAGGTTTATAAGGTTAATGGGTTTATTTGTTTTGAGGTTAAGATGTTGTGTGTTTAACTACAAGTACACTATGAATTACGCAGAGGATGCAAAGATCTATAATGTTGTTATAGTATCTTTGCACGCTAAGCGGTAAAATTATCCTACTTGGTTGTTGATGTTTTTAACATGCTATTTGCCAATTCGGCACCTATCAATGATTCTAAAAGATTACCATTCGAACCTGATTTTCCTCCACCTTCGATATAGGTACTTGGTAATTGCAACATTTTAAGTTCGCTAGCAACACCAACTGCTGTTTTAAAATTCCATTCTGCACGTTCTTGAGGTGTTAAACCTGCGCTTACTAATTTTGCATTTTCATAGTATTGTGCTTCAGCAGCTACTTTTTTACTCTTTGCTTTATACTGCTCAACTTCAAACTGTTTTTTTTCTTTAATTAGATTAAACCCTGCTACTTTTGCTTCTGTTTCTGCAGCAATGGTTTGCTGTATTTGTTCTTTTTCTAAACGAGCTCTTTCTTTAGCTTTTTCTGCTTCACCTTTGGCTTTTTCTTTTTGAGCACGGTAGTATTCACGTTCTGCTTGTTGTTTTTCTAATTGTGTTTGAGCTACTTCCTCTTTTTGTAAGGTTAGGCGTTCATCAAATGTAGGTTCCCAATCAATTTCATTAACAACGGCTTGCACTACAGTTAGACCGTATGATTTTAAAGAGTTTCCATTTACGCGAACCATATTTCCATCAGCATCTTTTTTGACACGGTAGCTTTTTTGTCTTGATTTTCTATTCGTAACCGTACGTACTGTTGTACTATCACCAATCACTTCAGGATCCTCATCAAAAGAGTATTCTTCAAGAACATACATTCCATTTTCTAATTGATCTTGAAAAAATCGATCAAAGTCTGCAGCTTGTCCAGAGATATAATCTTGTGCCGCCATAAGCTTGCAGGTATTCTTTATAGATTGATCTATATTGGGAATTATACGGGAGCGAATTAAATTCTCCTCTGATTTATTTCTATCGGCAACTGATAAAAATTGTTGGGCATCACTCGTGTTAATACTGATAACGATAGAGGTTGCGATTTTTCCTTTTACAGCATCGTTAAACTCCCAATGTCTTGCTTTATCAACATGAGCGTATTCACTTTGTTCTCCTAGATTCCCTTTAGAGTCTCCAATAACATATTTAACAGGCATTTCAAATTGGATGGGAATCAAACGACCCCACATTTTGGTATGAATTCCTTGTTTAAAAACTGCTTTTTGCGTTCCCCATGGATACTGAACGGCATAAGCTGTTCCAGGTTCGGCATAAAAAAACATTCCTGATATTACACTGAGAATCAATCCGATGATAGTAAATTGTAAACTTCGTTGTACTGTAAACCAGTTAAGAGGTTTAACACTTGTAAACATAGGTTTTAGGATTAGTGTTAAAATTCCTATGGCGATTAATAAAATTCCGATTGTTGTAATCATAATTGTTTGGTTTTAAAGGTTAGTTATTATTAAATGAATTAGCTGTACTAAATAGATGATAAGTGTTATCATTGATTTTGGGTATTTGGTTCGTTAATTAATATATATCAGGCTAGCTTTATTTAAAAATTAAAAACGAGTGATTTATAAGGTGCACGCTTATTCACACTTGATATTTTGTAGTAAAGGTCTCCAGTAAAGGATCGGTTAGTCTTTAGTTTTAGAAATTAGTTCTCAGCTAATAAACTACTAGCAACAAATTAAAGACTATAAACTATTTACTAAATTCTTGGATTGTAGCATCCAATTTTTGAATTATTCATCTAAGATATAACAAAGGTGAAATTACTTCCTAATTTTTTGCTATATATCTTTGAAAGTGACTATCGATTATTAGTAAAAAGAGGCTTATGATTTGTACATACGTATTTTTTGCCTACAAAAGGATTTTAAACTGTAAGTTTTTAATCAATATATGATTACATATGGCAAGTTAAGATGGGCACGTTTTATGATATTCTGTATAATAATGTAAAATTTATCATTTTTTTATGTTATATTTACTACAATCATCTTTTTGTTGAATACTATTGAATTCTTTTTGCTTTTTAATATCATATACTTTTCACTTATAATCTTGTATTTTTTTTAATTCTGTTAATTAAATCTTAGATCAAACTAAGGTTATAAGTATAGTACAACCTATTTCTTAAATAAATACCGTACACCAACCCAATTATTTCGTTCTAAAATCAAATCTATTTTTAAGTTGTGTTTTGAGGCTTCGGCATCAATAACAGGAATATCCTCTTGATAAAATCCACTTAATAATAAAGTGCCGTTTTCATTTAAAGAACGTGAATAGGTAGCCAGATCTTGCAGTAAAATATTTCGGTTGATATTTGCGATAGTTACATCATATTTTTTGTTGACTAAAAGTGAAGCTTCACCTTCATAAACTTTGATGTTTTTACAGCTATTTCGGGTTACATTTTCTAAGGAATTTTCATAACACCAAGGATCGATATCAATGGCATCTAAAACTGTTGCACCGCGCATCTCTGCCAAAATTGCTAAAACAGCAGTTCCACATCCCATATCTAAAACAGATTTATTTTTTAAATCAAGTTTTAATAAATGTTGAACCATTAAATGAGTGGTCTCATGATGTCCTGTCCCAAAACTCATTTTAGGCTCAATAAGAATATTATATTTTAAAGTTCCAGCCTCATGAAAAGGAGCTCTAATGCTGACTGTATCGTCAATATTTATAGGCTCAAAGTTTTTTTCCCATTCACTATTCCAATTTACAGGTTCGATTTCCTCTTTTTCATAGACAATTCTAAACTCACCACTATTTAAGATAAAGACATTATGTAAAATATTCACATGCCAATCACTTTTTGGGATGTATGCGGTTAGTCCATTCTCTGTTTCTGTAAAAGTTTCGAATCCTAAATCGCCTAATTCAGCGACTAAAATTTCACGAGCTGGTTGTAACGGTTCTATGGTAAAATGGTAAGCTATGTAAGGTTGGATCATTTTTATCTGATATAAAAGCTTTGTCAAAGTTTTAAACTTTGACAAAGCTCCATTTGTTATAATATATCTTTGTGCCTTTGTGTAGTTTCGACTTCGCTCAACTCATCGCTTAGTGGTAAAACTATTGAATTGCAGCAACTAAAGCCACAAAATCAGCAGAATTTAAAGCAGCACCACCAATTAATCCACCATCTACATCAGGTTGTGAAAAAATCTCTTTTGCGTTGGATGGTTTTACACTTCCGCCGTATAAAATAGATACTTCTTGGGCAATAGTCTCTCCAAATTTCTTAGCAATTACTTTACGGATAAAGGCATGCATTTCTTGTGCTTGTTCTGGACTTGCTGTTTCGCCTGTTCCAATAGCCCAAACAGGTTCGTAGGCTAATATGATATGTTTCCAATCAATTTCACAAAGATGAAAAAGGGCCTTTTGAAGTTGACTTTCTACTACTTTAAAATGATTGTTTGTTTGACGTTCTTCTAAAACTTCACCAAAACAGAAAATGGCTTCTAAATTATTTTGTAAAGCAGTACTCACTTTTTCGGCAAGAGCTTCATCAGTTTCATTAAAGTACGTGCGACGTTCAGAATGTCCTAAAATTACATTGGTTATTCCTACACTATGAATCATTTCAGCAGAGATTTCACCAGTAAAAGCACCATTTTTAGCTTGATGCATATTTTGTGCGGCAAGTTCTACACGAGTATCCATTCCTAGTTGATGAAAAACAGGATATAAATTTGTTGCAGTAGGCGCTATGATTATTCGAGTATTATTTGTCTCGAGATTTTGAATATCATTTGAAATATCCATAGCTAATTTTTTTGATGCATCTACATCTAAATTCATTTTCCAGTTTCCGGCTACTATTTTGGTACGCATAATTATGGTTTTAAAGTCTGCTACAAAAGTAAGGGGAAATTCTGAATAGGAGAAAGATTTAGTAGGATATAATAAATGCTTGATTATTTAGTAACTCGCAGATGAATAAATAGTGAAAAAGTTGTTTATATAAATAAGTTAGCCTTTATTAGAAAAACAGAAAATGAAACCACCAATTAAAATAGGAAACAAAGAATTTAAGTATAAAAAAGACGCTCTTTTGTATTTTAAGACAATACTAAATTCCTATGACTTCGATGAAATATTGAAAGATGATGATACGGCAGACGTAACAGCATTATTACTTGAAAATGAAAAAAGAAAAGATAAAGTTGGTAGTGGAATAAAGGAAATTAGAATCGGGAAAGTACAATTTGGAACTAAATGTTTCCAGATTATACGGAATGATTTAACATCAGAAAATTTTTCGTATGTCTATTGTATTAATGGAGACCTGAAACCCTTTACAAAATTTAGTCACGCTTGTAGAAATGCAATTCATAAAGATTTACATAATGTAAAACAAAAATACTTTGACCAAAATTCAGTAAAAGGAAAAGTGAAATGTCAGGAAACTGGAATATTAAGTTCTTGGACAGAATTAAATGTTGACCACCGACAACCAAATACTTTATCTGTAATTATTGACAGGTTTATTGAACTTAATAAAATTGATTTAAAAGGTATTGAATACGAAACTGATAAAGACAATAAAATGCTGCTTGCGGACAAAGAATTAGAAAACAAATTCCGAGATTATCATATGGAAAAGGCTAATCTAAGAATTGTTAGAAAGGAAAAGAATCTTGGACGTTCACATCAGGGTAGAGTGAAAAATCAAAAGAAAGATTTACGAATTGAAAAAGAATAACAAAGGCTAACAAAAAATATAGTGCATTTGGCAGATAGTGCTAATAATGAATATGATAGCAATAAGTGAACATAGTGGTAAATTGAAAAATTGGAGCGTTGAAATGCCAAATACACCATATTCAAAACGTTCCACAACATCCTACTTCCGAATCTTAATCACCGTATTTTTATCAATAAAAGGATAGATTTCATTCACATCAGTATTCGTTAGCGAAATACAGCCCAATGTCCAATTTATGCGAGTTTTAATCATTACATCTGTTCCTTTTGGAACGCCATGAATACCAATTTCCCCACCAATTGTAGCATTTTTGGGGATAATTCCATCCGCTTTAGCTTTTTTATGTTTACGCCATGAATCAGTTGTTGGATAGTTAATCCAAATAAATTTTGACCAACTGCCGTGTGGATATTTACTTACAATTTTAAAAGTGCCTTCAGGAGTACATTGATCACCTTCTCTCAATTTGTCATCAATTGGGTTACCACCTAAAACGATAGAATAGATTTTGACTAGTGTGTCTGCCGTAAAAATCTGTAATTGATAATCACTTTTATCGATGAGAATACTAATTTCAGTTCCTTTGGATATAAGTTCACTTAGAGGTTTTGTAGTTGTCTGATATGAAACTAATGCCAATGGCTTGCTCAAAGTAGATTTTGGAAATTGCCACTTAACGACAATTAAAGATAAAACTAATAGAGCAATTAAAAATGGAAAGCTTTTTTTCAAAATATTCTTCATAAGAAAATAGTGTATAAAGATGCTAATACCTTTGTTAACGCAATAATTTAATGCTTATTTTTGCAGACCATAAAAAACAAGTACTTATAACGCAAATACGATATAAAAACTCCTTTCTTTGTATTGGTTTGGATGTCGAGTTAGATAAAACTCCACAATATAAATTTAAACAGTTGATCCAGTTTTTGAGTTTAACAAGCAAATTATTGATGTTACTCATAATTTGGCATTTGCCTATAAATCAACATTGATTTTTAGAAAAACCAAAGAATTCAACAACAAATGAAAGATATTCTTAGCACCTTTGCGTCTTAGCGGTAAAAAAATGACATACACAGATTCCCTAAATAGAAAAATAGATTTACCCAAAACACCACAACGAATTATCTCGTTAGTGCCATCGTTAACTGAATTGTTACACGATATGGGTTTGGAACGTCAAATAGTTGGTGTAACAAAATATTGTGTGCATCCTGCACATTACAAATCGACTAAAGTATTGGTTGGTGGAACAAAAAAGGTGAAATTTCAAGTAATAAAAGATTTAAAACCTGATTTTATTTTATGTAGTAAAGAGGAAAATACACCTGAGATGGTTGCAGAATTAGAAAAAATAGCACCTGTTTATGTGTCGGATGTCAATTCGTTAGATGATGCATTACAACTGATAAAAGAATTAGGTTTGCTTTTCGAAAGGCGTACTCAATCAGAACATATAATAGATAAGATTAACTTTAGACTAAAAGAATTTCAAGATTCAATAAAGGATACACATATCAAAAAAGCAGCTTATTTTATATGGGCAAATCCATGGATGGTTGCTGGTGGTAAAACCTTTATAGACGATATGTTACGTATTTGCCGATTTGAAAATGCTTATGCAAATAAAGAACGTTATCCAGAGATAAAGATTAAGCGTATGCGTGTTTTGGCAAATCCAGAGTTGTTGCTTTTTAGTAGTGAACCACATGATTTTACCGATGATGAAGTTTATGAAGTACTACGCAGTAATAAAAAAGTACTGACTATTTATGTAGATGGTCAATACTTTTCTTGGTACGGTTCCCGATTGATAAAAGCCTTTGATCACTTTAAGCAAATCCATGAAAAAGTTGGGGCTTATGAGTAAATTTCACTGCTAAGACAAAAAAGCGCAAAAAATGTTTTAAAATCTTTGTGCCTTTTTGTCTTAGCGGTGAAATATTTCTATTTATCCTGTAAAGCAAATACTTTTTTCAATAAATCAGAGCTACGACTTTTAATATCTGTCCTAATTTTAACTTCTTCAACAGCAACCATTTTAAAGACTCCTTTCATGGCTTCGTCGGTAGTATATTCTGTCAAATTAGGATTTACTTTATTTACAAAAGGGATATTATTATAACGCGTAATTAAATTCGTCCAGACTTGATCAGCACCTACTTTTTGAAATGAATTTTGAATAATTGGACTAAATTTCC
>JAOZLL010000078.1 GCA_029934835.1 Flavobacteriaceae bacterium
TTATTAATTCTAAAAGCCTGTAAACCTATAATTATTTTTTGAATTACACAAAATGTATTTTTTCTACCACAAACATCGTGTAATTATTGACATATTAACTTAATTTTCTTCTGTTTACAAACCACCTACTAGGTATTTCTTGACGGTTTGCAGTCAAATAATCATTATATGTACAGGGTATTAACGTTCGTCTTTTGGTTTTATTATTTTCTTTTAAATTAATTTCCATCCACCATCTTCCACTTTTATCGCTTTTATAAAAATGGTACACTTCTTCATCAATCACAACCATGTACTTTTTAAAATTTTTCAGGTCTAAAGAAGGAAATTCATAAGAACGATAATTTATGCCTTCAATATAATACCAAATCATTTGTGCAATTAATTGTGCTGTTTGTTTATAATTATCTAATTTCTCATTATATTCAAATATTCCTAAAACAGATAATTTGTCGCTCAAACCTGCATAACGAGTTATTTTGCAAATATCATCTGCATCAAAACCACTTATAATGGCATTAGCATTTGCTGGAGCATCTGCTCTTTTAACTGCTCCGATATCAATACTTAGCAAATCAGCATCTCGCAAAACTGGTTCTACTAATTCTAAATTATTCTTAACATCTCCTAACCTGTAGGCATCAAACAATAAAGTTTCTAATAGATTAATTTCTTCCTGTGAATTTAAAAATGTTTGATAACCAATATTTGTAAAATTAAATAGATTATTTGGTTTTTCCATCACAATCTTTGTCAAATAAGATTGTGAATTAATTGTTTGATTAATATTACCTAAATCAAATTTTGAATCCACAATTGCTAGATTTACCTTTTGCTCTAAGGTATCAAAAGCTCGATAAACTCCATAAGTCAAAGCTTGCGATCCTCCTATTAGTATTGGTAATGTTTTTTGTTTTAAAAGATATGTAATAATTTCTTGTACTGCTATTTGTGTATCTTCGTAGGTAGCTCCAATTATAACATCTCCTAAGTCATACATATCCAAATTCCAATTTCCTACATACATTTTATACAATTCTTCTCTGAATGTACTAATATTTAGACCAGATTCTTTGTTATTTACTGCATTACGATCCTCAGGAACACTAAAAATCACTACAGAATTAGGAGTGAAATCAATTGTAGATTGATTTTGATTTAGCCATACTCTTTTTCCTAAACTTCCTTCAGGAAGTATTTCTATGAAATCAAATACTGAATCATTTATGGGGTTAATAAAATTATAAATGTAATCCATCTGGGGTTAAACAAACTTAAGGGGTTATTAAGATTGATTATTTATGACTTAATCAATTACAAAGCTAATTAAAAAAACCAACTTAGAAAAATAGTTTTATTTCTTTTTGGTTGTTTTTTTTCTAGCCTTCTTTTTAGCTGGTGTTTTTTTAGCTATTAATTTTTGTACTTTTTCTAAAGTTAACTTGTCTGTATCAGTTGTTTTTGGAAGTTCAATTTTAATTTTTCCTTTTATAATATTGAAACGTCCCCATCTAGCTTTTTCAACACGAATACCTTCAGTCTCCCAATTGTGGATAATTTTATCAATGTCTTTTTGCTTTTTAATCTCAATAATCTCAGCAATAATTTCTTCTGTTAGGTTATCAAAATCATATTTTTTACTCACATTAATAAACTGTCCATTCCATTTTAAGTAAGGACCAAAACGACCTATTGCTTTTTGAACTGGAAAACCTTCATATTCAGCAATTGGTGCATCAGCTTTTTGTTTGGCAACAATCAACTCAATAGCATCCTCAAGATTCACTTGCATAGGATCTCCTCCTTTTGGTAAAGAAACATACATTTCTTCAAATTTTACATAAGGGCCAAAACGACCATTTGAGACAATCACTTCTTTACCTTCGTACTCGCCTAAAGATTTAGGCAACTGAAATAAATCTAATGCTTCCTCAAAAGTAATACTATTTAAGGTTTGCGAGCCTTGTAAACTTGCAAACTTTGGTTTCTCTTCATCTGAAACTTCTCCTATTTGAACCATTGCACCATATCTTCCTAGCCTTGCATAAACATTATTTCCGCTTTTTGGATCTTTTCCTAACAAGCGTTCTCCTTTGGCTCTTTCTGCATGTTCTGCAACATGTTCAACATTAGAATGAAAATCAGTATAAAACTCTTTGATAACAGTAGTCCAATTTTCTTTTCCCTCTGCTATACTATCAAAATCAGCTTCTACTTTGGCAGTAAAACCAAAGTCCATTACATTTTCAAAATTTTGTACTAAAAAATCATTGACAACTCGCCCAATATCGGTTGGAATTAATTTTCCTTTATCTGCTCCTACTCGTTCCGTTAATTCTTTTTTGTCGACGGTATTGTTGTTTAAAATTAACCTTGTATAATTTCTTTCCTTACCTTCTAAAATTGGTTTCTCAACATATCCACGTCTTTGTATAGTAGAAATAGTCGGCGCATAAGTAGAAGGTCGTCCGATACCTAATTCTTCTAATTTTTTCACTAGAGCTGCTTCTGAAAATCGATATGGAGGTTTCGTATAACGTTCTGTCGCCGATATATAATTATGATTTACAGTTTCATTAACCTGTAATTTTGGCAAAATACCCGCTTGCTCACCATTATCTCCATTATCCGTTCCTTCTATATATACTTTTAAGAAACCTTCAAATTTAATGACCTCTCCATTTGCCGTAAAAGTTTTGACATTCTTGTCATTAACTATCTTAACATTTGTTCTTTCTAATTGAGCATCACTCATCTGCGAAGCAATAGTACGTTTCCATATCAATCGATATAATCTATCCTGATCATAATCTATGGAAACATGACTGTTTGCCATATTTGTAGGACGTATTGCTTCGTGTGCTTCTTGAGCTCCTTTTGATTTAGTGATATAATTACGAGGCTTACTATATGATTCTCCATAATTACTAATAATTGTTTCTTGGGCCGCTTTTTTGGCGTCATTTGACAAATTAAAACTATCCGTTCTCATATAAGTTATCAAACCAGCTTCATATAATCGTTGTGCTGTACCCATGGTTTTAGCAACTGGAAAATATAGTTTTCGAGAAGCTTCTTGTTGTAAAGTAGAAGTAGTAAATGGAGGTGCTGGAGATTTTTTTGCTGGTTTAACTTGTAAATCAGCTATATTAAATTCCGCTCCCACACAAGATTGCAGAAAAGCTTCTGCTTCATCACGTGTTTTAAAATTCTTTGGAAGTTTTGCCTTAAACTTTTTCCCATGTTCATTAGTGAATTCAGCATCAACTCTATATGAAGCAACAGAGTTGAAATTTTCAACCTCACGTTCTCTTTCTACAATTAGACGAACGGCAACAGATTGTACACGACCTGCAGATAAACCACTTTTTACTTTTCTCCATAATACAGGAGATAATTCATATCCAACCAATCTATCTAAAACCCTACGTGCTTGTTGTGCATTAACCAAATCATAGTTAATACTACGAGGATTTTCTACTGCAGCAAGAATTGCTTTTTTAGTTATCTCGTGAAAAACAATACGCTTGGTATCTGATTCTTTTAACTTTAATTGTTCAAATAAATGCCATGCAATTGCTTCTCCTTCTCGATCCTCATCACTAGCTAACCACACTGTATCTGCTTTTTTTGCTAAAGCCTTAAGTTTCTTTATTACATCTTTCTTATCAGATGATACTATATATTTAGGTTTAAAATCACTTTCAACATTTACACCTAATTCTTTTGATGGTAAATCGGCTACATGCCCAAAGCTAGAGGCTACTACATAATCTTTTCCTAAGAATTTTTCAATAGTTTTTGCTTTGGCAGGTGACTCTACAATTACTAAATTTTTTGACATAGTTAAGATGATTTTTGAGCGTACAAAAGTAGATAGTTTTTTTTAAAATCAAATTTTTTTTAATAATATCCGCAATCTTAACAAAAAATTACCCTGTCAATCTGTCAGATTTTAGGAATTGGTTGTATCTTTGCGCACTAACTATTAATTATATTAATCTATTCTAAAAACGGATGGCAAGCGATCAAATAATTGAAGAAAAAAAACAAGGGCAAGCGCTTATAACAAATTCAAATACTACCAATTCAAAAAAAGTATATTTGGAGAGTTATGGCTGTCAGATGAATTTAAATGACAGTGAAATTGTAGCCTCAATACTAGCAAAACAAGGCTATAACACTACCGTTACCATGGAAGAAGCCGACTTAGTTTTGGTCAACACCTGTTCCATTCGTGAAAAAGCCGAACAAACAATTCGTAAACGTCTAGAGAAATATCATGCTGTTAAAAAAATAAATCCTAAAATGAAAATTGGTGTTTTAGGATGTATGGCAGAGCGACTAAAAGAAAAATTCTTAGAAGAAGAAAAAATGATTGATTTGGTTGTTGGTCCCGATGCCTATCGTGATTTACCCAATTTAGTCAAAGAAATTGAAGCTGGTAGAGAAGCTGTTAATGTTATTCTCTCTAAAGATGAAACTTATGGTGATGTAGCTCCTGTTCGCTTAAACTCTAATGGGGTTTCAGCATTTGTATCTATAACACGTGGTTGTGATAATATGTGTACTTTTTGTGTAGTACCGTTTACTCGTGGTAGAGAACGTAGTAGAGATCCTGAAAGCATCTTACATGAAATCCAAGAATTGCATGATAATAATTATAAAGAAGTTACACTTCTTGGACAAAATGTAGATAGCTATTTATGGTATGGTGGTGGATTAAAAAAAGATTTTGACAAAGCGTCAAAAGAAGCAAAAGAAAATGCTCTTGACTTTGCTATACTATTAGAAAAATGTGCAACAGCTTTTCCAAAAATGCGTTTTCGTTTTTCTACATCAAATCCTCAGGATATGAGCTTAGATGTTATCCATAGTATGGCTAAGTATAATAATATTTGCAATTATATTCATCTACCAGTACAAAGTGGAAGTACAAGTGTCTTAAACAGAATGAATCGCAAACACACACGAGAAGAATATATTGAGCTCATTGATAGTATTAGAAAAATCATCCCCGAATGTGCCATTTCACAAGATATGATTACTGGATTTTGTGGTGAAACAGATGAAGAACACCAAGATACTTTATCATTAATGGAATATGTAAAATATGACTTTGGATTTATGTTTGCCTATTCTGAACGCCCTGGAACTCCTGCTGAAAAAAGAATGGAAGATGATGTTCCTAATGAAATCAAAAAACAACGCCTTACAGAAATTATTCAATTACAACAAAAGCATGGTTTATTTAATATGCAAAAATATATTGGTAAAACAGTTGACGTTTTAATTGAAGGTAATTCAAAGAAATCAGATGCACATTGGATGGGACGTAACTCTCAAAATGCAGTGGTTGTTTTTCCAAAGTCGGAAAATGAAATGATTGGCGATTTTGTAAATGTAACTATTGAAAACTGTACTTCAGCTACCTTAATAGGAATAAAAGAATAATCATGGACTTACAAGCTTTAAAACAACGATTCGGAATTATTGGTAATGCCCCACAACTCAACAGATCTTTAGAAAAAGCTGTTCGAGTTGCTCCTACTGATATTTCAGTTTTAGTCACTGGTGAGAGTGGTGTTGGAAAGGAAAGTATACCCAAAATAATTCACTCGTTATCACACCGAAAACATGCAAAATATATTGCTGTTAACTGTGGTGCTATCCCTGAAGGAACTATTGATAGTGAACTTTTTGGCCACGAAAAGGGCTCGTTTACAGGAGCGACAGCAACTCGTCAAGGTTATTTTGAGGCGGCAGATGGAGGTACTATTTTTTTAGATGAAGTTGGGGAATTACCGTTAACCACACAAGTAAGATTACTGAGAGTTTTAGAAAATGGCGAATTTATAAAAGTAGGTTCCTCAAAGGTACAAAAAACAGATATTCGTGTTGTTGCAGCAACAAACTTAAATATGAGTGAAGCCATAAAAAAAGGCAAGTTTCGTGAAGATTTGTTTTATCGCTTAAGTACTATTGATATTAACATTCCTCCATTACGGGAACGAAAAGATGATATTCACTTACTTTTTAGAAAATTTGCAGTTGATTTTGCTCAAAAATACCAAATGCCGACCATCCGTTTGACTACTGATGCCGTTCAAGTTTTAAATGGGTATGTTTTCCCTGGGAATATTCGTCAACTAAGAAATATTGCTGAACAACTTTCTGTAGTCGAAGAAAATAGAACCATTGATGCCAGCAAACTAAAAGAATATTTACCACATTATAACAGCCAATTACCTAGTGTTATAAGCGGTCAAACATCAGAATTTGATTATAAATCAGAAAGAGAAATGATGTATAACGTTATCTTAGAATTACGCAAAGAAATTGATGAAGTAAAACAGGTTACCCTGAATTTACTATCAGGAGCTGAAACCACACAGAGTAATTTACCTCGAGTTTTAGAAACGAATTCAAGTGTCAACAAAGAACAAAATGCCTATATTGAAATACAGGAAAAACCAACAAATGAAGCTGATTTTGGCTATGAAGAAGTAATTGAACAAGAGCAAGAACAACAGCTTACTTTACAAGATCAAGAAATAAAAATGATAAAAAGATCTTTACAAAAGTTTCAAGGTAAACGAAAACTAGCAGCAAAAGAATTGGGCATTTCAGAACGTACTTTATATCGAAAGATAAAACAATATGATTTATAAATTAAGAATGCAGAATTAAAAATTAAAGCGTAAAGCTAAAACAACATGAAATTAAAAATAGTACTATTTACAATTATAACCTCATTAACCATAACAAGTTGTGGAATCTACTCCTTATCAGGAGCAAAAATAGATGCTAAAACAATACAAATTGATTATTTCCCAAATAATGCTGCATTGGTTGAGCCTTCTTTGAGTCAAAAATTTACCTTGGCTTTACAAGATTTATTCCTGCAACAATCTAGTTTATCTCTAGTTAAATCAGGTGGAGAATTGCAATTTGAAGGTGAAATAAGTAATTATACTATAAGACCAACAGCATCAACAGCTGATCAAACTGCAGCAATGAACAGACTAACAATTTCTGTAAAAGTCCGTTTTTATAACAGTTTAAATGAAGAAGATAATTTTGATAAAAATTTCTCTCATTATTATGATTATGACGCAAACCAACAACTAGTCGGTGGTACTTTAGATGAAGCATTTGAAGTTATTTTTGAAAGAATAACACAAGATATTTTTAATGCTTCGGTTGCTAAATGGTAAATTATACTAGTTTTGTAAAATATTTGGCTGCTTATAAAAAATGAATACTACTGAATTTTTAGAAATATTACAAAATCCTTCTCAACTTCAAAATGAACAAATTTTTGATTTGGAAGAGATTATTCAGAAATATCCCTATTTTCAGGCAGCTAGAGTATTATACTTAAAGGGCTTAAAAAATCAAAATAGTTTTAGGTACAATCAGAGTTTAAAAACAACTGCAATTTACACTCCAGACCGTAGTGTTTTATTCCATTTTATTACTTCGGATACATTTCATAACGTTGTGTCAAACAAGGAAGAAAAAGAAATTATTCATGATATCGAAGTACGAGATGAAATAATTATTGATAATATATACCATCAGGACACTAAAGATAGTGAAGTAGATTCAAGAGACAAACAAGATGAAGAAGAAACAACTGTAAACTTTAATAATCTAGGTACTTATTATGAAGACATTGAGGAAAATAAACTTCTTGACTCACACGATGATGTTAAAACAGATGAAAATTCTTTTCAAGAATATACATTTGATACTCTGAATTCAGATGATAAAAATGATATACAAAAAATAGATAAGTTTTCTGAGTCTTATGAAAAGAATATAAATGATTTAACCGATGATACACAAATAGAAACATCTGATGTAGAAAATACTTCTTTAAATAGTGACAATTCAGCTACACTAGATCAAGAATTAGAAAAAAATTCAATTTCTAATTATGATATTAATGAATCAATAAAAAATATCCTTAGTCATGAAGCTTTTGAAATTCAACGTGAAGAAGAAAATATAAAAGAGAAAAAAGAAATTGAAGAAAAAGATACTGATTTACTCTCTTTTGATGTTCCAAATAAAAATAGTCTAAGCTTTGAAATTGACAAACAGCGTACTATTGTAGATTTTGAATCATCAGAAGAATCATATTTAGAGACGACTGCTATTCATTCAGCTAATGAGGAACTATATTTTGAATTAGCTGATAAAGAAAGGGATGTCAGGGATACTGTGGATATTATTGATGATGTTGATGATGATGTAGAGACTTTTGATACTGTGGATACTGTGGATACTGTGGATACTGTGGATACTGTGGATACTGTGG
>JAOZLL010000079.1:0-4530 GCA_029934835.1 Flavobacteriaceae bacterium
AGCGATTTATCAAATTCATCGAGTACAAGGGTATTAATATGTTCCAAAGGAAAATTATCCCTTCTAAATCTATCAGCTATTCTTCCGGGTGTGCCAATAAGAATTGCTGGTCGATGTTTTAAATCGATCTTATCGAGTGCACCGGCACGTCCACCATATACTGAATTCACTTTAAAACCCGATCCCATTTTTCGGGCTACCTGTTCAATTTGTTGCGCCAATTCACGAGAGGGAACCAATATAAGAATTTGAATCTCTGCACAGTTTTTATCAAGTTTCTCTAGTAAAGGCAATAGAAAGGCTAGGGTTTTACCTGTTCCTGTAGGGGAAAGCACTACCACATCCGACTTTAATTGAATGCTTTTATAGGCTTCATCTTGCATAGGATTTAGTGCTGTAATTTCAAATTTTTGGAGAATCGAACCTTTGAGGCTATCTCTGGTACTTTCTTTTTGATCTTTTATAACTTTTGACATGTAGTAAATGTACTATTTATTTTAATGCTGAAATGGTAATGAATTTTTTTTCAAAATTAGATAACTATTTGGATTGTGTAAAAAAAAACCTCAAACAATAAATTGAATGAGGATTTTCAATGATAGTTTTTAATAGAGTAAGATTCTTCACTCCATTGCATTTCGTTCAGAATGACAGAACAAATTATTTCATCAACTCAAAACTACGTTTGATAAAGGCTGTCATTTCTTTTCCTGTAAGGAGGTTTTGAGAGAGTTTAGCCAAATCTAAAGCTTGGTTTACATACTTTTCTTTATTCTTTTTTGCTTTAAGAATCTTGTCCATTAAAGAATGATTACTGTTTACAATCAAGTTATACATCTCTGGCATTTCACCCATTCCCATCATGCCACCACCAGTTTGGCTCATCTCTTTATAACGACGCATAAATTCAGGTTGTGTGATGATAAACGGATTTTCAGCTGAATCTAAAGCTTCCATTTGCACGGTATAAGTTGCACCAGGAACTATTCCTTTTACTATTTCCTCTAATTTTGTTTTCTCTTCATCTGATAATTTAGAGATTTTCGTATCATCTTTATTGATCAAATTGTCAATAAAATCAGCATCTACACGTGTGAATTTTACTTTCTCATTCTCGGTTTCTAATTTTTGAATAAGATGTGGAACAATAGGAGAGTCTAATAAAACAACATCATAACCTTTGGCTTGAGCCGTTTCGATATAGGAGTGTTGTTTGTCTTTATCTGAAGTGTAAAGTACAATCAAATTGTCATCTTTATCCGTTTGAGTATCTTTTATTTTTTCTTTGAGCTCTTTTAAGGTATAATTTGCACCATCAACGACTGGATACATAGCAAATTTTTGTGCTTTTTCAAAGAATTTATCTTCAGATAACATTCCATATTCTATGATCAACTTGATATCTTCCCATTTAGATTCAAAATCTTTACGATCTTTTTTGAAAATAGAATTCAATTTATCAGCTACTTTTTTGGTGATATAACCTGATATTTTCTTAACAGCTCCATCCGATTGTAAATAACTACGAGAAACATTTAATGGAATATCTGGTGAATCAATCACACCACGTAGCATCTGTAAAAAGTCAGGAACGATTCCTTCGACATTATCCGTTACAAATACTTGGTTTTGATAGAGTTGAATACGATCCTTTTGAATCTCCATATTTTTGGTAATTCTAGGGAAATACAATATTCCTGTTAAATTAAAAGGATAATCCACATTTAAATGGATGTTAAACAAAGGTTCCTCGAATTGCATCGGATACAATTCACGATAGAAACTTTTATAATCCTCTGGTTTTAAATCCGCTGGTTTTTTAGTCCATGCAGGAGTAGGGTTGTTAATGATATTATCTACAGTAGTTTTTTTCTCTTTTGCATCATCACCTTCGCCAATTGTTTCCGTTTCTTCACGTGTTCCGTGTTTGATAGGAATTGGCATAAAACGATTGTATTTGGTTAACAATTCATTTATTTTGTTTTCTTCTAAAAATGCTTTTTCCTCTTTACTGATATGAAGGATTATTTCAGTACCTCGTTCTTTTTTATCTATGTTTTCAATAGTGTAAGCAGGACTTCCATCACATTCCCATTTTACGGCTTGAGAACCTTTTTTATATGATTTTGTCAAGATTTGTACGTTATCAGCAACCATAAAAGAGGAATAGAAACCAAGTCCGAAATGACCAATGATACCAGAATCCTCGATTTTGTCTTTATATTTTTCAACAAATTCCTCAGCACCAGAAAAGGCAATTTCGTTGATGTATTTTTCTACTTCGTCTTTAGTCATTCCAATTCCTTGGTCGATAATATGAAGTGTTTTTTTCTTTTTGTCAATTTTTATTTCAATTTGTGGTGTGCCATAATCGCCTTTAGCTTCGCCTATACTGAACAAATGTTTTAGTTTTAGCGTTGCATCAGTTGCATTAGAGACTAATTCTCGTAAGAATATTTCGTGATCTGAGTATAAAAATTTCTTAATGATTGGAAAGATGTTTTCCGTTGAAATGTTAATATTTCCTTTTGACATTATTTATTATTTTAGTTGTTTGTTAAATCTAATTGTTTGGCTATTGGCTAAAACAGTACCAAAATATATTTTGTGACAAGATGACATAGAAAATGTTATATTTACACCTAAAACCTATTAGAATGACTACTAAAGGCACTAAACTAATTAACGGACATACCCATATAAGATACCAATCGAAGCCTATTTCAGAAATAAAAGTTTTAAAACGAAGTGAAAAGTTCTATAAGAATATGAATAAACGTCGTTCTGTTCGAGATTTTTCAGATAAACCGATTCCAAAAGATATAATTGAAAATATCCTAAAAACAGCAGGATCAGCTCCATCAGGTGCACATAAACAACCTTGGACATTTTGTGTAGTAGAGAATCCTGAAATTAAAAAACAAATTCGATTTGCTGCTGAAGCTGAAGAGAAACAATCGTATGAGGAACGTATGAGTGAATCCTGGTTGAAAGATATTAAACCTATGGGAACTAATGCCTCGAAACCTTTTATTGAGGTTGCTCCATATCTTATTATTGTATTTAAACGTTTATTTGAATATGATGAAAATGGAGATAAACTACAAAATTATTATGTAAATGAATCTGTTGGAATTGCCTGTGGAATGTTGATTGCTGCTATTCAAAATGCAGGGTTGGTCACGCTTACACATACACCAAGTCCTATGCGTTTTTTAGAAAAAATATTAGAACGGCCTGATAATGAGCGTGCCTTTCTTTTGTTACCTGTTGGTTATGCTGCAGATGACTGTTTTGTACCTGAATTGCATAGAAAATCATTAAGAGATATTTGTGTGTTTTATTAGTGATCATGCATTGTCTTGTTTTTCAGTTATTTAGTGTCTTTGCGTTTTTTCTAAACTACTATTCATAGCATACTATATTTAAATTCTATATCTTTGAAAATTAATTATGAGTGATTAAAGATGCCAGAAGCTAATTCTGAATTCTAAAATTCTCAATTTTCAATCCTAAATTTTAAATATGTATAGCTCAAAGATTACTGGAATGGGACATTATGTTCCAGATAATATTGTAACTAATGATGATTTATCCAAAATAATGGATACTAGTGATGAATGGATTCAAGAAAGAACAGGTATCAAAGAACGTCGTTGGATAAAAGAAGGAAGTGACGATAGTACGGGTACAATGGGTGCGAAGGCTGCGAGAATAGCAATTGAAAGAGCAGGATTGACCAAAGATGATATTGATTTTATTATTTTTGCTACTTTAAGTCCTGATTATTTTTTTCCAGGAAATGGGGTTTTGATTCAAGATATGCTTGATATGCCAACGGTAGGAGCTTTAGATGTTCGTAATCAATGTTCTGGGTTTGTATATTCACTATCAGTTGCCGATCAGTTTATTAAAACAGGAATGTATAAAAATGTTTTAGTAATTGGTTCTGAATACCATTCAGGAGCATTAGATAAGACAACAAGAGGAAGAGGTTTAGCGGTTTTGTTTGGTGATGGAGCAGGAGCAGCTGTTTTATCAAGATCTGAAGATATTTCAAAAGGAATTCTTTCTACACATTTACACTCACAAGGGGAACATGCTGAAGTTTTAACCGTCAAAGCACCGAGTATTAGTCATTGGGTTCCTGCTATAATTGAAGGTGGTGCTGAAGATACTTCTTATCATCCTTTTATGGATGGCCAAAAGGTATTTAAACATGCGATTGTTCGATTTTCAGAAGCAATTACCGAGGGATTAGAGGCAAATAAACTAACTGCGGATGATATAGATATGTTTATTCCACATCAAGCGAATTTGCGTATCACACAATTTGTTCAAAGACGATTTAATCTATCAGATGATCAGGTGTATAGCAATATTCAAAAATATGGTAATACTACAGCTGCATCAATTCCTATTGCCATGAGTGAAGCATGGGAAGAAGGTAAGTTTAAAGATGGTGATTTAATAGTAATTGCCGCCTTTGGTAGTGGATTTACTTGGGGAAGTGTGGTGATTCGTTGGTAA
>JAOZLL010000079.1:4630-8298 GCA_029934835.1 Flavobacteriaceae bacterium
CTACTATGTTGATAGATTTAGATCATTTATTGGCAAATCCTATTTTTGATCCTGATAGGTGTAGTATTGGGTTTCATCCTTTACATTCGTATTATGCCATTGTCATATATTTTATACTATTTTTCATTCCAAGATTTAGAATTGTAGCAATTGGTTTACTTTTGCATATAGCAACAGATTTTTTAGATTGTCTGTGGATAGGAACTAGTTAAAAGTTGAAGGTGTTTGATACTATATTTTTTTGAGTAAATTATTGAATTATCTTTGCATTTCTGCTACTTAGCAGTAAAAAATACATATAATGAAAATAGCAATAATAGGAGGTGGAGCAGCCGGTTTCTTTTCTGCAATAGCAGCAAAAGAGAACTATCCTGAAGCAGAGGTAATTATATATGAAAAATCTCAAAAAACACTATCTAAAGTTAAAGTATCAGGTGGTGGACGTTGCAATGTAACTAATGGTTGTACAGATATAAAAGAGCTCTCCAAAGCTTATCCTAGAGGAAGTAGAGCCTTACAAAGAGCTTTTTATACCTTTAATACAAAACACGCCATGCAATGGTTTGAATCACGAGGAGTTCCTTTGGTTATCCAAGATGATAATTGTGTTTTTCCGGCGTCACAAAACTCACAAAGTATTCTAGATGTTTTTAGTAGTGAAACGAAACGTCTAGGAATTAGTATTGAACTGGGAACAGGAATTCAGAAAATTACTCCAATTAACGAGAGTTTAGAATTACATTTTTTACCTGAAGGAAAACCTAAAAAATATTTTGATAAAGTAATAGTTGCAACTGGAGGTTCTCCAAGAAGTAAAGGTTTTGATTGGTTAAGCGATTTAGGACACAAAATTGTTTCACCAGTTCCTTCTTTGTTTACCTTTAATATGCCTGAGGAAACAATAACCAAATTAATGGGAATTGTAGTTGAAAATACCCTAGTTAGTATTCAAGGAACTAAACTAAAGTCTGATGGCCCGTTACTCATTACTCATTGGGGAATGAGTGGACCAGCCATTTTAAAACTATCGGCTTTTGGAGCGAGAATTTTAAGTGAAAAAGAGTACAAATTTAAGGTTCAAGTAAATTGGGTAAATGAGAGAAATAACGATCTCATATTAAATGAATTAAAACTATTAGCTTCTAAAAATTCAAATAAGATATTATCTAATGCACGTCCGTATCATTTACCAGAACGTTTATGGCTTTATCTTATCGATAAAATAGGATTTATATCTACAAAAAAATGGAATGAAATCGGTAAAAAGGGTTTGCATAGAATGGTGACTGTTTTATCTAATGATGTTTATTCTGTTCAAGGAAAAACGACTTTTAAGGAAGAATTTGTTACTTGTGGTGGTATTAGTCTTGATAGTATTAATTTTAAAACTATGCAAAGTAAGCTTGTCAAAAATCTATATTTTGCAGGTGAGATACTAGATGTTGATGGTATTACTGGTGGCTATAATTTTCAAGCTGCTTGGACTACAGGTTTTATTGCTGGTCAATTGCATTAACTTTCAATAACACTTATGTGTATTTATATGGTTTAAAATAATACAACTTTTAAGATTAACCTCTCAACTCCGCGCCAAATTGTTTTTCAAAAGCCTGTGTCAATTTTTGCATTACTTTATCGATCTGTTTGTCGTTAAGCGTTTTATTGTCATCTTGTAACACAAAAGATAGTGCATACGATTTTTTACCTTTAGGCAAGTTTTTACCTTCATAAACATCAAATAAATCGACTTCTTTTAAAAGATTACGTTCTGTTTGATAAGCTGTTTGGTATAAATCATTATACTTAATATTTTGATCGACTAACAGGGCTAAATCACGTTTAACACTAGGATATTTTGCTAATTCTTTAACAAATATTTGATGATTATCTGCCTTCTCAAACAAAATCTGTGAAGCGATATCTGCAAAAAGAACTTCTTGTTTTATCTTAAAACTTTTAAGAATACTAGATTTCACAACACCTATTTCAGCTACTTTTGTTTTACCGTCATAAAGTGCAATACCTTCTGAGAAATAATCACTTTTAGATGGTTTTGTCTTAAAAGAGGTGATGCCCATTTTGTTTAATAAAGCACCGACAATTCCTTTTAAGTAAAAGAAGTCTGCTTTTTGAGCTTGAATTTTCCAATTAGCATCGTGTTGTTGTCCTGATACAAATAATGCCAAGTGTTTTTCTTCTTGATAACCACTGTCGTATTTGTGATAAGTTTTCCCAAATTCAAAAAACCGAATGTTGTTATGTTGTCTATTGGTGTTATAGGAAATACTTTCTAATCCACTGAAAAGCATCGATTGGCGCATGGCTTCTAAATCTGCACTTAATGGATTTAGCATAATTACTGAATTATCCTCTTTTAAATTAGAGGTCAATTTCACATAATCTGGTTTTGTCAATGAATTTGCCATAGTTTCATAAAAACCTTGGGCAACTAATTGATTTGCAAGCGTATTTTCATACTTTTCCTTATCAAATTCGGTAAAAGAAATAGACGTATTTAATTTATGTGAATATTCAATATTATTATAACCATATACACGTAAAATTTCTTCAATAATATCAGCTTCTCTTTGAACATCTACTCGGTAGGATGGAACAGTTAAACCTAGAATAGTATCTGTTTCACTATTAATCTTGATGTCTAATGACGCTAAGATGTTTTTGATGGTATCCTTTGGAATTTCTTCACCTATCAATCGATAAATTCTGTCGTAGTTGACCACTACTTCAAAGCCTTTGAATTTTTCAGGATAAAATTCTTGAATATCAGAGGATATTTTACCACCAGTAGTTTCTACAATTAGTAGTGCCGCTCTTTTTAGTGCATATTTTACAAAGTTGATATCAATACCACGTTCGAAACGGAAAGAAGCATCTGTGTTTAAACCATGTCTTTTAGCTGTTTTTCGGATAGAAACAGGATTAAAATAAGCGCTTTCTAAGAAAATACTGCTTGTCTTTTCTGTTACTCCAGAATTCAAACCACCAAAGACACCACCAATACATAACGGATTTGATTCACCATCACAAATCATAATGTCTTCTTCATGTAATTTTCTTTCAACCTCATCTAAGGTAGTGAACTTAGTGCCTGCAGGCAAGGTCTTGACAATAATCTTGTTTCCTTTAATGATAGCTGCATCAAATGCATGTAAGGGTTGTCCTAATTCGTGCAAAACAAAATTAGTTACATCTACTACATTATTTTTAGGTGCAATACCAATAGATTTCAGCCTGTTTTTCAACCATTTTGGAGATTCTTTAACTCTTATATTAGTTATAGTAACTCCATTATAACGAGGAACTAGTTTTTTGTCAATGACTTCAATCTCTGTTTTTAGAGTTCGTGTATCAACATGAAAATCAATAACAGATGGTGATATTAATTCAAGAGAGATACCTTTTTGTTTTAAACCTGCTTTTAAATCACGAGCAACACCATAATGACTCATAGCATCTGCACGGTTTGGTGTTAGGCCAATTTCAAAAACTTCATCAGATTCTATTTCAAAAACTGCTGCTGCATTTTTCCCAGATTCAATACTTGCATCAAGTACCATAATACCATCGTGGCTAGTTCCCAAGCCCAATTCGTCTTCAGCACAGATCATTCCATGACTTTCTTCTCCTCGAATCTTTCCTTTTTTAAT
>JAOZLL010000080.1 GCA_029934835.1 Flavobacteriaceae bacterium
AATACTATAAAAAAATTAAAACGATGCTATTCTTTTGTACATCATAAAATGGATTATTATTAATTACGGTAGATGGTTTTATGACTGTACTCATAATAGATACCAAGTACTAAAGCCAATCAATAAATAGAATCTATATTACACTCCATATTCTCAATAATAAAGAATAATGCCATTATTTTGGTGTATGTTTGCTTGACACCAACCAAAGATTCAAGATGGCATGAAACGGTATTGTTGAAAGAATCTGATAGTAGCCACCTTTATCATAACTTCCATACTAGGTGTGATAAAACCATTAAACAAATCAAATTATGGTGTTTATTAACTTTTTCTTTTAGAATTTCTGTTGTTTTTTTCTATTGCTTTAGGAGTTCCATCTAAAGCTGTAAATGTTGTACAAAACGTAGTTGTAAAGGAAGATATTACCTACAACTCATTGTATGATTTTTGTCAAATTTTTGAATAACAAATCTATTAACTGATTAACAAATACTTCAGCTTTTGAACTTAGTGATTCTCACGATTGAAATAACACCAAAGTTCCTAATGCCATAAATAAGACTCCTGTTAAAAATAGTTCCAACAAAACCAGTATTTAAATTAAATATATACTGCTTTGTATCAAATGAATCTTCGTTTTTTTTTATCGTGACGATAATTATTGTAAAATACTGATATTCAAAAGTATTGGTATTTAACTTAATAAGGCAGTCAAAAAGCCTGCTACGATGACCCCATATAGAATTGTTGGCGTATAAATTATTATTTTATCTGTTTGAATGGTTGTAACGATAACAGCAACGATGGAACTTAGTGGTTAGTACAATGAAAATTATTTTAATCAAAGAGGTCAAAAACAGATAACGTACTTAATACAAAATGATGGTATATAATATAATTAGAATAATTCTCTAAATTAATACATCTTTTGTAATTCCAAAAAAGTTTGATCCAATCCTGCAGAGACAATTATTTCGGCTGCTTGAATGGTAACTAGAGTCAGAATAAAATAGATAATCAATACTGGTTTTCCTAATTGGTAATATACATCAATAAACTCTCTCTTGTTGAAGTTGTATAATGTAGTGCAAATTTTTAAAAAAAAGTGATATTTTATGGGATGAATGAGTAACAAAGTCCATAGTAATCCGAAACAAAAACTAGCAACTATATAAGTAGATTACACTAAATTTGACACGCTTATTGCAGTTCCAGCAAATAGTAATCTAGGTCCTAATTTTTTAAGAAAGGAAAATATCTAATTGGTACGAGTAATTTTTGCACCAATTGCTCTTAATCTTTCATCAATATGTTCATATCCACGATCAATCTGTTCAATATTGTGAATGGTACTTATTCCATTTGCTGATAAAGCGGCAATCAATAAAGATATTCCTGCTCTAATATCGGGAGAGGTCATGGTTGTTGCACGTAGTGGAGTATTATGGTTATTCCCAATCACGGTCGCTCTGTGTGGATCACATAAAATAACTTGTGCACCCATATCAATTAATTTATCGACAAAGAACAAACGACTTTCAAACATTTTTTGATGAATTAAAACGCTTCCTTTTGCTTGAGTTGCAACTACCAAAACAATACTTAGCAAATCTGGTGTAAATCCTGGCCATGGTGCATCAGATACTGTTAGTATTGAGCCATCCATATAGTTTTGTATTTCATAACTATCTTGTTCTGGAATAAAAATATCATCATTTCTATTTTCTAATTTGATTCCTAGTTTTCTAAATACACTAGGAATTTGTCCCAAATCTTCCCAACTTACATTTTTAATAGTCAATTCTGATCTTGTCATCGCTGCCATCCCTATCCAACTACCTATTTCAATCATATCAGGTAAAATTGTATGCACACATCCACTCAAAGACTCTACTCCTTCAATTTTTATATAATTTGAACCAACTCCAGAAATTTTTGCTCCCATACTATTGAGCATTTTTGATAGTTGTTGTATGTAAGGTTCACAAGCTGCATTATAAATGGTTGTTTTACCTTTTGCTAATACAGCTGCCATGATAATATTAGCAGTTCCGGTTACAGAAGCTTCATCTAACAACATATCAGTTCCGTATAGTTGTTCCGCTTCGACTCCATAGAAAAACTCTTCTTTGTTATAGCGAAATTCAGCACCAAGTTTAATAAATCCCTCGAAGTGTGTGTCTAAACGACGACGCCCTATTTTATCACCTCCAGGTCTTGGAATATATCCCTTTCCAAAGCGAGCTAATAGTGGTCCTACTAACATTATTGAACCCCTTAATTGACTTCCATCATTTTTAAATTCGATGGATTCTAGATAATCAAGATTAATTTCATCTGCTTGAAAAGTATATGAATTTGGTCCTAATTTTTTAATTTTAACTCCTAATTCACCTAATATAAATATCAATTTATTGACATCTATGATATCTGGGATATTATTTACTTGAACTTTTTCAGGCGTTAGAAGTATGGCATTTAAGATTTGTAAGGTTTCGTTTTTTGCACCTTGTGGAGTAATTTCACCATGAAGTTTGTGTCCACCTTCTATTCTAAAAGTTCCCATTATTTAATATCTTTTTTTCTTAGTATGCTTATTCGTTTTGTTGTTTTTTTTATGTTGAGTTCTATTCTTATTTTGTCCCTTCATTAGCGTTTGGGAAGCTATCAATGGATTTTTTTCAACATCAAAAGTCAATTTATTATCAGATAATTCTTCTAAATGTCTTTTAATTGTGTTATCTGAGACTGTATCTTTATTCCATATTAAGTAACACTTTTTCATGTGGTTGGCAATAGTTTGTACTAGCATTTTCTTTTTATCATCATCTTCCCAAGATATTGCCACATCAATCATTATTTGCATGTTACCACCATAATAGCGATATTTAGAAGCTAGTTTAGGATAAGGTAATTTCCCTGGCTTTTCCTGTAATTCTTCTTTAGAAGGTTTTGGATAGGGAGATTCAGCATCTAATTTAAACTCAGAGATAATAAATAATTGATCCCATAATTTATGTTTAAAATCAGGAACATCACGCAAATGAGGTTGTAGATTTCCCATAACATCTATTATAGCCTTTGCCATTTTGTTACGTTCTTCTTTATCTTCTAACTGAATGCAATGATCCACTAATTTTTTTACATGTCTCCCATATTCAGGAATCATCATCGTAGGTCTGTCAGAGTTATATTCTAAATCAAATGTCATAAATTGTATCGTGTTTTTTATAGTATGCAAATTACTTATTTTTTTAGAATTAAGATAGCTTTCTTAACATAATAATACCATTTTATTTAATAAAAAGTTATTTGTACAATTTAATAGAAATCAAATTATCTGAAAAAAAGTCATAGTATTCAGATACTTAGCGTCAAATTGTCTTACTAAACTAGATTGGAATATCTTTTGATAACTATTGTGTGATGTTGAATGAAGGATATAACCATTAACCCTAAAAAAATGAATTATGAATTTTAATAACTTCACTATAAAATCACAAGAAGCCGTACAACAAGCACAACAAATTGCGCAAGGATACGGTCATCAACAAATTGAAAATGCCCATTTATTAAAAGCTATGCTAGAGGTAGATGAAAATGTAACACCATATTTACTACAAAAAACAGGGATTAATTTACCAATTGTTAGTAAAGCATTAGACTCAATTCTAGAAAGTTTTCCTAAAGTTACTGATGGAGATTTAATGCTTTCAAGAAAAGCAAATAAAACCTTGCTTGAAGCAAATAATATTGCAAAAAAAATGAAAGATGAGTATGTTACTTTAGAACATATTTTACTTGGGATAATCGAATCTGGTGGTAAAACATCACAACTACTAAAAGATAGTGGGTTAACCAAAAAAGCACTTCAAGCTGCTATTACTGAAATCCGAAAAGGAAGTAATGTGCAATCTCAAAGCGCTGAAGACACCTATAATTCACTAAAAAAATATGCTAAGAATTTAAATGAATTAGCCAAGACAGGAAAATTGGATCCAGTTATTGGTCGTGACGAAGAAATACGTAGAATTTTACAAATACTTTCTAGAAGAACTAAAAATAATCCAATATTAATTGGTGAACCTGGCGTTGGTAAAACTGCAATTGCAGAAGGTTTAGCACATCGAATTATTCGAGGAGATATTCCTGAAAACTTAAAAGATATTCAATTATTTTCGTTGGATATGGGTTCTTTAATTGCAGGTGCTAAATACAAAGGAGAATTTGAGGAACGTTTAAAATCAGTAGTAAAAGAAGTTACTGCTGCTGAAGGTAATATTGTTTTATTTATTGATGAAATTCACACACTTGTTGGTGCTGGCGGTGGGCAAGGAGCCATGGATGCTGCAAATATTCTTAAACCTGCCTTAGCTCGTGGCGAACTTCGTGCTATCGGTGCAACTACGTTAGATGAATATCAAAAACACTTTGAAAAAGATAAAGCTTTAGAACGTCGTTTTCAAAAAGTAGTGGTTGATGAACCTAATACTGAAGATGCTATCTCCATTTTACGTGGGATAAAAGACAAATATGAAGCACATCATAAAGTATTGATTAAAGACAATGCCATTATCGCTGCTGTGGAGCTATCACAACGCTATATAACTTCGCGTTTTTTACCAGATAAAGCTATTGATTTAATGGATGAAGCTGCTGCTAAAATTCGAATGGAAATTAATTCAAAACCTGAAGAATTAGATGTTCTTGATCGTAAAATCATGCAACTAGAAATAGAAATTGAAGCTATAAAACGAGAAAATGATCCAAAAAAGTTAACAACTTTACAAAAAGAAATAGCTGACTTAAAAGAAGAACGTAATGTTTTAAACGCAAAATGGGTCAATGAAAAAGAAATTGTTGACAATATACAAAATGCTAAAAATGATATTGAAAATTTTAAACTAAAAGCCGAACAAGCTGAACGTGAAGGTAACTATGAAAAAGTAGCTGAATTGCGTTATGGTAAAATAAAACAATCTGAAGAAAAGCTAAAAGAGCTTCAAACTGAAATGACTAAAAACCAAAAAAATGCACTGATAAAAGAAGAGGTTACTAGCGAAGATATTGCTGAAGTTGTAGCAAAATGGACAGGGATTCCTGTAAAAAAAATGTTGCAATCTGAACGTGCAAAACTCTTGAATTTAGAAACTGAATTACACAAAAGAGTTATCGGACAAAATGAAGCAATACAAGCTGTTTCAAATGCTGTTAGACGCTCAAGAGCAGGTTTGCAAGATGTTAAAAAACCTATTGGTTCTTTCTTGTTTTTAGGAACAACTGGTGTCGGAAAAACCGAACTTGGAAAAGCCCTAGCCGAATACCTTTTTGATGATGAAAATTCATTAACACGTATAGATATGAGTGAGTATCAAGAACGACACGCAGTAAGTCGTTTAATCGGTGCTCCTCCAGGATACATTGGTTATGAAGAAGGTGGACAGTTAACTGAAGCTATTCGTAGAAAACCGTATTCTGTAATTTTATTAGATGAAATAGAAAAAGCGCATCCTGATACCTTCAATATTTTATTACAAGTATTAGATGAAGGTCGTCTTACTGATAATAAGGGACGTACCGCAGATTTTAGAAATGCTATAATCATCATGACTTCAAATATGGGAGCACATATTATTCAAGAACATTTTGAGGATATGAAGATGGAAAACAGAGATGAAGTAACGGCAAAAGCCAAAGAGAGAGTAGTAGATTTATTGCATAAAACCATACGACCTGAATTTTTAAACAGGATAGATGAAATCATCATGTTTACACCTCTTAATGAAGAAGAAGTTAGTCAGATTGTTATTTTACAACTCCTTAAACTAACAACCATGTTGCAGGAACAAAATATTGATTTTAGCTATACACAAGAGGCGTTGATGAGTTTATCTCGTAAAGGATTTAATCCTCAATTCGGTGCTAGACCTATTAAAAGAGTAATTCAACGAGAGGTACTTAACGAATTATCTAAAGAGATTCTAGCTGGAAAAGTAACTGCTGAAAGTAAAATCACTTTAGATATAATTGATGATAAATTTGTATTTAGAAATTAAAAGAATATTGACTTTTATCTTTAGCATTAGATAAGTCATCTTTATTACATATATACATTAATTTGTTTGAAATTTTGACACACTATATAATTTAACTTAAAACTCAAAAAATGGGACTAAAAGATTTTTTTAACAAACTAACAGGTAAAGCAAAAAAAGTGGTTGATGAAGCAGAAGACATTATTGAACATGTAGCTGATAATGCTGGTGACATTGCAGATGATTTACTCGAAAAAGCCGGCGAGTTTGCCGAAAAAGCACAAGAGGAAGTGCAAATATTCGCTAAAAATGCGACAGAAGCTGCAAAAGATCTTTCTGAAAAAGCTGAAGTTGCATTTGATGATGCTAAAGAGAAAGCCTCAGAGTTAAAAAACAAAACTGAAAAAGGAAGTGAATATACAGATGATGCGGATAAAAAAGTTTAGTTATTCTAATTGATAATAACACACACACTATCCTAAAACCTCGGTGCGATCTAAGGAATCCACACGATACAAGAGTATAAACTTATTCTTGATAATCAGATAAAAAAAACCCGCTAATAGCGGGTTTTTTTTATACTGTTTATTGAAATGTGTTAAGATTTTTTACTATCACAACTTGGTCTTTTATCATCACAACTTGGTCGTTTCCCATCACAAGAAGTTTTAGCTTTTAAATCAGCTGTTTTTCCTTTACACTCTGAAGCATCCTTTCCTTTGCAAGAAGCTACTTTATCTTCACATTCTGATTTTGCAGTCTTATCAGCACAACAAGCTTTTGTACAACCTGGTTCGCAAGCTGGTTTCTCTTTACTTGATTCTACTACTTCTACTAATTGTTTTGCTTCAGTAGTTTCTATTTTTGCAGTTTGTGCTTTGGAAAAAGAGACAAAGAAAACTCCTAAGGCTAATGTGAATACTAATTTTTTCATGATTTGTGTATTTTTAGTTATTAATGATTAAATTTTTGACAAATGTAACAAATATTACATAAGAAAAATGAAAAATATTTGTTAATTTTATTTTCGTTCATACAAGCAACAAGAATGTAAATTCTCATAAGCTTTATCAGTTGTTCGTATTTCTTCAGAATCGTGCCCAACATCAGCAATATTCTGTTTGATATCGGTTTCTGAACATTTGGTCTGGTTATAAACAACCGTGAGTATTTTACTCTCAATATGCCAATTTGCCATTTTAACCCCTTTGGTACTTAAGGCAGCTTTTTGAATTCTAGTTTGACACATTTCACAAACACCATTAATCCAAAAGCTAGTTTTTACTATTTTCTTTTTAGATGGGTTTTCTTGTGCAATTCCTTGTATTGAATAGCTTATAAGTAATAAGCTGATAATTAATAGTTTTTTCATGATAGTATGGTTTTTATTATTGGTGCTCATCGTGATTATGATCATCTTTATCATCGATTTGTTTCTCTATTAATTCTTTCTTGTTAGGAATAGTATATCGTAAACCAGCATAAAACATTCGACCATGAATTGGAGCATACACCAAACTACTATCAAAATAACTTCCAAAAGGATCATCACTTCCTAAAATTGGATTTTCTTGTGTATAGTTACTTAAGTTTTCACCGCCAAAATAGATTGATAATTTTTTAGAGAATTTTTTAGTCACCTGTGCATTCATCAAATTATACGTTGGTGAGTTACCTGGTAATTGATAATTCGTAGGATTAGTGTTTGTAAAAGGAATTTGTTGTTCTCCGATCCAATTAAACGTAAAATCAAACAACCATTGTCCTCCTTTATCCGTTTCATGAGTTTCGTAGGCTAAATTGATAAAGAATCGGTCTTTTGCCTGTAAGGGATTTGCTTTTAAACCTGTAGTATAATCAGTTTGAACATCATAATATTTATAAGCTAATCGTATGTTTAAATCATACATCAGTTCATAATTGACACTAATCTGTAAACTATTTGCAAATGATTTTCCTGTAAGATTATAAAAAGCGATTTCTTGAGGATTCTCAAAATCTACTACCACTTGATTGGTAAAATCTGTACGATAGTAATCAAAAGTAATATCACCATCTTTATCTAAAAGCTTAAAACCTTGTAACAAACTAAATCCGTAGTTCCATGCGGTCTCTGGTTGTAAACCATAAGCACTTCCTTGGTTAGATGTTATGTTTATAACCCGATTAGTGGCAAATA
>JAOZLL010000006.1:0-8821 GCA_029934835.1 Flavobacteriaceae bacterium
TTGGATAACACATGGGCTATTTTACTCTTTTCAAAATTAGTAATAGGTGAAAGAGAAGTATCATCTATGGCATTCTCAAAATTTAGATTTGGAAAAATACATTCATTTTGCAATGCAAGAATAGAGTAAACTGCTTCTATAGCTGCTGCAGCTGCTAAAGTATGTCCTGTAAATGCTTTTGTTGAACTAAATTTAGGAACGTTTTCACCAAAAACTCGAATTAAGGCACGACTTTCAGATAAATCATTGTTTGGTGTAGCGGTACCGTGTGCATTAATATAGTCAATATCTGACTCTTTAAGTTTAGCAACTTTTAATGCTTTTTGCATGGCTAAAGTGGCTCCATCACCATTTTCAGATGAGGCAGTTTGATGAAAAGCATCATTTGCATTGGCATAGCCAGATACATAACCTAAGACTTTTTTGTTCTCTTTTTTTACAATTTCATCAGATTCTAGCACTAAAAAAGCAGCAGCTTCACCTAAATTTAAACCTGTTCTTTCGGTATCAAAAGGTTTACAATCTGTTTCAGAAAGAATCATGAGTGTTTTAAAACCGTTAATGGTAAATTTTGAAAGACAATCAGCTCCACCGACAATAACCCGATCTAATTTTCCAGCTTTAATCATTCTAGCTCCCAACATTATGGCATTGGCTGATGATGAACAAGCAGTACTTATTGTTGATACAAAACCAGTAATTCCTAAACGATGTGCAATTTTTTTTGAGGTGTCACCTGCATTGTGACTCTCAATATATTTAAGGTTTTTAGTTTCTTTGAAATGAGAATAATAGAATCTTTCTGTCATATCCATTCCACCGACACTTGTTGCTGAAATTAGCCCTGTTTTATAGGCATTGATATCTACAATATTAGCATTTTTAACCGCTTCTTTTACGGCTATTTCAGCTAATAATGCAGTTCTTGAATAGTTGTTCGATTTTGGTAAGTTAAGCAAATCTGCCAAGGCATCATTTGTCATTTTTACCTCACCAACTTTGATAGAATCTTGATGATTAGTATCAATATAATCTATTCTAGAAATTCCAGGTTTTTTGTTAATCAAGGATTGATAATTTTCCTCAACTGTATTTCCAATTGAGGAGATAATACCCATTCCTGTAACAGCAACACCTTTGCTCATGATTATTTTTTGGTATTTTCAGTAATATAAGCAGCCATTGTGTCAATAGATTCAAAGATAGATTTACCTTCTTTTGGATCGGTAATTTTTATTCCATAATCTTTATCTAACATTACTATTAGTTCTAATGCATCAATAGAATCTAAACCTAATCCGTCTCCAAATAATGGATCATCATTGGCAATATCTGCTACGTCAACATCTTCTAAATTAAGATCTTTAATGATTTTTTCTTTTAATTCTTGTTTTAAGTTCTCCATGTTAATTATTGTATAATTTGTTTAAATTTTGTTCAGTATGTTCTATTTCTCCAATTTCGGACACCAAATATAGGAAAGCTTCGTAATTATCTGCGTCTATATTTGTCCAACCTGCTAAAACAGCGGCTGATTTTCCTGTTTTAATAAGTAATTCCTCATAATTATGATGAAATGAGGCATTATATTCATTGAATACAAAGAAAGCATTTTCACTTTTTAGTTGGTGTTTAATACTTATTTCTCCGATGCCAATATTGGGTAAAGTATAGACAAAAACAGCAGGACTTGGGTAATATTCATCAGGATTATTAATTGATGCTTGATATTCTCTATCGGTGTCTAAACTCGCTGCTTTATTTGATAAAACTATAGCCGTATTTCTATGGTATTCACCAATATCCTTGCTCAGGACTTCTGAGGCTAAAAATGCTAATTTACTCAAGTTATCCATTTTAAAAAACTTTCGATAACTGATTTCCATGTGTTTATAAAGACCTTTAAAAAAGTCTTTTACTTCTTCAGCAGCATCTTTATACATAACTTTCCCATTCAAAGAAACTTGATTTCCTTCAATGCGGCAATAGCTTTGTATGTATCGTTTTTTATCCAATTGTATTATTTCTTTTTGCAAGTCAAAACTGTATGATATGTATCCTTGAGCGGATTGATTGTATTAATTTTTAATCCAGAATTTTCTACTAACTCAATCATTTCTTCAGAACGGTACATTTTACTATTTCCATTAGCAAAAGCCGTGAAATAAAGAGATGTAGCATTTAAACTAAATTTAGTGCTCTTCACCCTTTGATTGTCCGTAAACAAGTCCATTATTATCAATTCAGAATCATAACTCATAGATTTTCTGCATGCTGTCAGTATTCTAATAATTTCTTCTTTCGAAAAACAATCTAAAAATTGACTCATCCATATTACATCTGCTCCACTTGGTATTTTTAGGTCATTTGATAACATATCTGTGGCTTGTCCTGAGATACGATCACTATAATCCTCTTCATTTAATTTTTTTAAAGCAATATTCACCTGTCCTGGTAAATCTAAAATTTTTACTTTTACATCAGAATCATACTCGAAACAACTTCTTGCAAATCGTCCTGTATTCCCACCAATATCAAAAATCGTTTTTGGTTTATTTTTAAATACAATTTTCAAAGCGTTATCAAAAGCAAAATCGGAATAATGATGATCAAATTCATACCAAGATTTCTTAGCTTTGTCAGGTAATTCTGATAATCCCTGATAAACGGTATCCCAATTTCCAAAATTTTTCAAACCCTCTGGTTTTCCACTAAGAACAGATTCATCTAATTGAGATAAACCTTGATAACAAACATCATTAGTGAAATTTAGGTTTACTCTTGTTACTTCATCTGAATTGATAAAATAACCAACTTTTGTTATTTTATACCTATTTTTTTTATCTTTAATGACCATATCTGAACTTTCAGCCATTTCTAACAATACATCTACACCATATTCTGGAATATTCAATTCCTTTGCAACATCTTTTGATGTAATTCCTCCACTCATCCTTTTGTTATATACCAATTCAAGTATTCCTAAACGACGTAAGGATATTGCAGTTTGAAATACAAAAGGAGCAAATGCTATCTCCTGTGCTTTATGTAAGGCTTCAATTGCAGTGGTATTTTTTTTTACCATATATTTTATTTTTTTCGACAAGTTAATAAGGTATGATAACTTCCTTTTATATCAAGATCATCTACAATAATAAGACCCGCTTCTTCAATTAAATCAATCATTTCTTGAGAACGATACATCTTACTATTTCCATTTGCCATCACAGTAAAGTAGAGTGATGTTGCTTGCAAACTAAATTTTGCATTTTCTATCTTTTGTCTGTCCGTGAAAAGTTCCATAATAAATAATTCTGTGCCAGCATCCATAGCGGTGACACAGGCTTTTAAAATATTTAGAATTTCACTTTTAGAAAAACAATCTAAAAATTGACTCATCCAAATAGCATCTGCTCCTTTTGGTATCTTAGGATTAGTAACCAATAAATCTATTTCATGTCCAGAGATTCTATTCTCTAATCCATTTTTTTTGACATTTTCTAGTGCAACATTTAGTTGAATGGGTAAGTCGAGCATTTTTATAGTGACTTCATTATCATAATTGCAACAATTCATAGAGAATTTCCCTGTATTTGCTCCAATATCAAAAAGTAGTTTTGGTTTATTTTTAAAAACAATATCCAAAGCTTCATCAAAAGAGTTATCAGAATAATAATGGTCAAAATCAAACCATGATTTTTTTGCTTCAGCTGGTAAAATAGATAAGCCTTCGTAAATTGTTTTCCAGTTTCCTAATTCTTTTAGACCTTCTGGTTTTTCGTTTTTGATAGAATCATTAAGATGGTATAAACCTTTGTAACAAACGTCGTTAGTAAAATTAAGATTGATGTTTGTCATCTCATCTGAATTTAAAAAATAACCCACTTTTGTTAATTTGAATTTATGATCTGCATTTTGTATGACAATATTTGATGTTTCTGCAATTTCCAGCAATACATCTATTCCATATTCACTGACACCTACTTCATTTGCAATTTCCTCAATAGTTACACCTCCTTTTCTTCTGTTTCTAAAAATATAGTCTAAAGCTCCCAATTTTTTTAGTGAAACGATAGATTGAAACAAGAAAGGTCCGAAGGAAATTCGTTGGGCTTCTTGAAGTGCTTCGACAGCAGTAAGTGGTTTATTTGTCATATTTCTTTAGTTAGTTACTTTTTTAAACAATATAGCCGTGTTACTTCCACCAAATCCTGAAGCTGTTTTTAAAAAGATATTTAGTTTTTTTTTGGTTGTTTTTTTTATGATATTTAAGGGATGTGATACGCCCATTTCATCAAAACCCAGGGAATGGATAAGCATGTTTTTTTGTAAGGATTCTATCCCGATTATGGACTCTAGTAAGCCAGAAGCACCAAGCGTATGCCCATAATAGCCTTTTAGACTATTTAAGGGAATGTCGAGCATGTTTAGTCGGCTAAAAGCAATAGATTCCATTTCGTCATTGTAGTTAGTTGCAGTACCATGAGCTGAAATGTAGTCAATATCTTTTTCTGTGATTTGGGCTTCATCTAAGGCAGATTTTACACTTAGAAATAAGCCTTCACCAGTTCTAGATGGTCCAGATATATGATTAGCATCATTACGGGATCCACTTCCAATAATTTCTACTTTGTTGTTAGGATTATTAGCATCTGCAGTAATATGCACACTTGCGATCGCTTCACCAATAGTAATACCCGTTCTATTTTTTGAAAAAGGTTTACATGGAGTTTCGCTTATTGCTTGAAAAGAAGTGAAACCAGATAAAATGAACTCAGTTACTAAATCACCACTAACAATAAAAATATCATCATATTTTTTAGATTTGATGAGTCGGTCTGCAACAGCTACTGCTAATACACCAGATACACATGCGTTTGATAATACGATAGCTTCATCTATAAAATGAAAATAATCTTGAATTTGATTTCCCAATTCTGATAAATAGGCTCTTTCTTGTTGTTTGTAGAATGGAGATTCTGGAGCTAAGACATCAATATTTCCTTTAGTAGTAGAAATAATTAGCCCTGTTTTTTTTGAAATATGATGTTTAGATTCTTTTAGAATTTCATTTAATGATAATATCATCATTTTTTCTAAAAGTGTAAACTCTTTTGAATGTTTGAACTCAGAAAATTTGAGGTTCACTTTTTTCTTATCAATTAATGAACTGTAATAAGTATCACCATTAAACCTGGTGTATTTTTTAATACCTGAATTTGAATTGATGAGTTGGTTGAAATTTGATAAAGTATCAAAACCAAGTGATGATATAATATTATGATGTGTTACGAAGGATTTTCTCATTCAATTTTTAAAGACGATAGGTCTTTTTTTACCTTTTAAGTTCACTTTTACGGTAATAAACCAACTCTCTTTTTCCAAGTTTCAAAGAAAGTAGGCAAAGTTAAGGATAATTCACCATTGTCAGCTACAAAAACTTGAATGGTTTTACCAGTGCAAGCAAGTTTTCCTTCAGGATTAAATATTTTATAGGTGAATATGAGTTTTGCTGCAGGTGAGTTGACAAATGTTGTTTCAATTGTAGCGATATCACCATATTTTAAAGTGGCTCTGTGTTTGCAATTTGTTTCAATAATTGGAGTAGAGTAGCCTTGAGCTTTTACATCTAAGTAGGATATACCATGTGATTCTCCAAAGGCTTCTCTGCCATCTTCAATATAGGTAATATAATTTCCATGCCACACAATACCTAGTGGATCAACTTCACTAAATCGAACTCTAATTTTTGTAGTCTGTTTTAGTTCCATAATTAAACAGCATTTTTAATTTTTTCATAATAAAACGCACTACCTGCTAACAGTATAAAAAAGAATCCTAACAATGCTATTTCAGGTAGAATATCGGCAAAGTTACCATTTCTAAGGATTACATCAAAGAATGCATTTAATCCCCAATTCATAGGAGATAATTTTGCGATGATTTGCATGAATTTCGGCATGATATAAACAGGAACCCAAACACCGCCAATTGCTGCCAATAGTACTGCTAATGTTGCACCAAGTGGTGCAGACTGCTCTGGTGTGCTAGCCATTGTTCCTAATAAAACACCTAGTCCAATTGCTGCTAAACCAGAAAATAATGCCACTATAAATAATAACAAATAGCTGCCATTAATAATTAAATTAGGTAATCCAAGATGAGGAAATAAATAAAGTCCTACCAATAGCATTAGTAAAAATTGAAGCATACATACACTTAAATAAACGGTGATCTTTCCACCTAAAAAAGTTAGGTATGAAGTTGGACTCGTTTTTAAGCGCACTGATGTTCCTTGACTTTTTTCTTTTACCATATTAATGGAAAGTGGAATTACTATAAAAAAGATGGCAAAAAGTGCCCAAGCAGGAACATTATGCTGAACAGAATTTGGTTTTATTTCAATTCCTTTTTTATTTGGGTTGATTTCTATAAATGAGATAAAACTTTCACTCTCAAAAATGGCTTCTTCAGTTTCTAATTCATCTTGAAAAGCCTTGTAGATTGTTTGGGTTTCAATTTTAGAAACCATTTTGTCAATGGCATTCTTAACCCCATTTTTAAAGGATAGCTGTGCTGCGGGATCAAAGTAAAGTTTTATTTGCTGTGGTTCTATTTTTGTTTTTTCTAGTGTTGTTTCTTCAGCTTCTATGCCAAACTCACTTAAAATAGAACTGACATTTTGAGTAATTTTTTCATTTAGATTATAGGTAAGTTTTTCGGGGATAATAATGGCTAGTTTATATTTCCCTTTTAAAACAAGATCATTAGCCTCTTTTTCGGTTACTTTAATAGAATTGATTTCACTTAGAATTTCAAATGAATTACTATCTGTAAGATTATTCAATATTGATATTGATAATTCACCTCCATCATTATTTATAAATAGAATTGGAATTTTAGCATCATTAATTTTTTTAAATGAGCTGTCTTGAATTAAAGTTACGGTAATGACAAGAACCAAAGGCATTAAAAATAAGATAACCAAACCACCAAAATCTCGTCTTAAAAGTAGCATTTCTTTATATGTAGCTTCCCATAATTTATACATGATCTCGTAGTTCTTCTCCTGTTAAATGTAGGTATACATCTTCTAATCTTTTTGCTTTATTCACAGAGGTAATAAGTTCTAAAGGAGCGCCAATAGCAATAATTTTCCCGCGATCAATAATGGCAACTCGAGTGCAAAATTCCTCAGCTTCTTTCATGTGATGTGAGGTATATATTATGGTTGTTCCTTGTTTATTTAGTTTGGCTAAATGTTGCATGATTACATTTTTAGATTGCACATCAACTCCCACGGTTGGTTCATCTAGAAATAATATTTTTGGTTCGTGTAAAATACCTGCAATAAGGTTGACCCTACGTTTCATTCCTCCTGAAAATGTGTTGATTTTTTTGTGTGCAAATGCTTCTAATCCTAAGCTTTTTAAGGAAAAATTAATTTTGGTCTTTAATTCACTTGCTTTTATACCATACATGGCTCCAAAATAATGAAGGTTTTCGTAAGCTGTTAGGGTAGGATAGAGTGCGTATTCTTGAGGAACGACACCTATTAAATTTTGGATTTTCTTTTTATTAGATTTGAAATTTAAGTTATTAATACTAATGCTACCAGAAGTAGGTTTAATAAGTCCAGACAACATGGATATCAAAGTTGTTTTACCTGCACCATTTGGTCCTAATAAACCAAAAATTTCTTTTTTATTTATAATTAAATCTAATTTTTCTACAGAGTAAAAATCAGTGTCTTTATATTTTTTAGATAATTGGCTAATATGGATAAAACCATTGCTCATTAGGAAACGACTTTCTTAAGTTTTTTAAAGAAAACTTCTTCTTTATCGGCTAATTCCATTAATCTATCTGAAGCTTTGGCATAACCATCAAATTCGTTACTTCTGTTTTTGTATAAACGTGAAGCAGCAATGGCAAAATCTCGCCATGAATCACCAATTTCTGTAATTTCTTTTGATAATTCTTTAAGTTCGGGTTTGTCAATAATAGCAGCTGCTTCTTGTAAAAATGCACCAAAGATATACCTAAAACCACCACCACCAGTTCCAATCTCTTCTTGCATTCTAACGATTTGTCCTAAGTAATGATTGGTTTTTTTAACGCCAATTTTTTTAGGCCAACTTTTTATTTTTTTTGCAACTGTACGCATTCCTTTTACACCAACTAGTGGTACTGGAGCAAGCATGTCTCTACAAGTTGCTTTAATTCCTTTTATGATTGCTTTTTTTAAGTCAAGTTTTTTGGGAATATAAGTAGGATAGTACATATGACCTTTTGGTGCAACAGCACCTTTTGCAAAACGAACCTTAGATAATTCATCTGATGTTAAGCTATTAACACCTTGCATAATAGGATCACTTATGAGATAATTGTCACCTTTTTTTCCGTAAACAATTAAGTTGTGAGCATTAAAATGGAAACGGTATTCATCTGGGAAATAGATTAAATCAAAAACACCAACTTGCAAACCTACAGGTATATTTTTTGCGATCATTGCATCCAAAGCTTGTTTTGCTTTAAGTGGCGATTTGAATCTTTGGCGTTTTATTTTTATTCCAAGTCTTTTGCTGAAACGTTTAAATATAAAACCAGGCATTGGTCTAAAGCTAATAGCTGGAGCTAAATTGACTTTTAAAAAAGGTAGATAAACAAAGAATAAACCTGATCCAATTCCAAATGCCATTGGCTCACTAATGCTATGACCACTATTAATCAGTAGGTTTGAAATAACACCGTTTTCACAATGAGCGGATTGATTATGTTTAAAATCTACTGCCATTAGTCTTTAATATTTTTAAGTTCT
>JAOZLL010000006.1:8921-15631 GCA_029934835.1 Flavobacteriaceae bacterium
TTTAGTGCTAGGGTTTTAACATCCCAACCTTCACTGAGTTTTGTTTTATAGTTTCCGTTTTCATCAACGGCATAACAAAGCTCCTTCATATTCTTGTTTGCAAGACCTCCAACATCTTGTGGCACCTCATTAATCTTCATGTTTTACCTTTTTTATTAGTAAATTCAGCCGACAATTTAGTAATAATACTCCGTTACAAGAAATTTCACCTTTCATATCACACATTGAAAAATTTTCTCCATCAAAACGGGAAAGCAATTCACTGGTAGAAACCAAGAGGTCATTTACTTTTGCAGTATTAAATAGTTCAACCGATTTTATTGAACTAATAAATCCTATAACTTCAGCATCATTCTCATCTTTACCATCATCTACTGAGAAATAGGAACTTCCTACAATAATGGAGCAAGTTTGTGCAATGTTTTCTATTAATCCTGCCTCTATGAATTTATTGTTTTCTAGAAATATATTATCAGGAGTTATTCTGAAGGTCGTTTCTACATGGGAATCATTTAATGCAACTAAATCGTCTACCATCAACATAGATTTTCTATGTGGTAGATATTTTTTTACATCAATATTTGGATCTAAAGTACTCAAGAATTTGCAATAACTGTTTTCATTTGACAAGATGCGATAGAAATTCCATCGATATAAACATTAATATCTACTAAGGTTATTCCCATAAATTCTTGCAATATAGCAACTTTTGTTTCGAGTACTTCACCTTTAGAAGGAAGTCTATTAATTAGGATATTTTTTATGGAACCAATATAGCCAGTAGGTGCTTCTTTATTTAATAAAAAGAATTGATAACCCGTATGTAATGCAACGGATTGCGCCATGTGCTCAATGATGCCTGCCTCAATAAAGTTATCTTGGTAAAAGAAAATATTTTCAGGTGATACGACCAATCGAGATGTTAAACTATCCTCAGAATAATTCAATAACTCATCAACCATTACAAATGGAAATTTCTGAGGAATTAAATCCTTAACTTGATCTTTTTTAGCAATCATAATATACTTAAGAAACGGTTAAGAATGCATAAGTGTAGGAAAAACGTGCACTTTCAGGTACAGAAAGAAGTATAGTATCTCCTTTTGTTAATTTACCAGATTTTACGAGTTCTTCAAGCATAATATAGATAGAGCCCGCACCAATATTTCCAACTTTATGTAAGTTCATAAACCATTTATCCCAAGGTATTTCCATTCCTTGTTTTACCATTTCATCATAAAGTCCATCTTTAAAGAAGTAAGAAGAAATATGTGGTAAGTAATAGGTAATATCTTCTGGTTTTATACTATGTTTGTCAAGAGCAGTTTTCATGCTTTCAACACCTTTTACAAGAATATTTTTTCCTAAAAGTTTTACATCTTGTTTCATGGCAAAAAGTGATTTTTCAGCCCATACGTCTGAAGGATATTCACTCCAAGGTTTTAGATGACCATTTTCTAATTTGTCTGCACCAGCATACATACAAGCTTCTAAGCCATAAGCATAAGAATAACCTTCCATCCATTCAATTTTTAGAGGAGTATCGCCATTTGGTTCTGGTTCTAATAATACAGCTCCAGCTCCATCAGATAACATCCAACGTAAAAAATCTTTTTCAAAAGCAAGAATAGGACGTTCTTTTAATTCTTCAAGATGTTTTACTTCACTTTCAAAAATTTCAGATTTCATCCATGAAGAGGTTCTTTCTGAACCAGTGCAAACCGCATTTTTTGTAGTTTCAGATTTAACGGATAAATAACCAAATTTTAAAGCATTCATCCCAGAGCAACACGCTCCTGATGGTGAATTTATCTCGGTATTACCATTTTTTAGAAAACCATGAACCATAGCTGCATGCGATGGTAGTATTTGATCAGGGCTTGATGTGCCACATGATAAAATTTCTATTTCGCTAGATTTAAAGTCTGCATCACACAATAAGTCAACAGCTTCTTTGGTAAGTTGTGCGTTGTTATGAGTAACATTTCCATTTTCATCTATGGCGTAATATCTCGTTTTTATTTGATTATTACGTAAAACAAGTCTCCTTGCCCTTGAGGCATTACCATTAATAATCCCTAGCTTTGATTCCATTTCATCATTGCTAATAGGCTTATTGGGTAGGAATTTTGAGATTCTTGTAATGTAAACTTCGTTCATATTCTTATTACTTTACTTGTACAGATGAATAATATGCCTTGTCCTTTTCTATTCTTTTTATGGAAGGAATATAAGTCAGCAAATATACTATAAAAACGATAGGAGAAAGTACCCAAATAGCAAATTTTAAATAAAAGCTAAATAACTTTATCCATTTTATTCGTCTTGGGTCATTTGGCTTGCCTTTTTTGGAAATGAAATTTGCCCATTTACCAAAAAGCATATTTGCTCTTTTATCAGTAAGCACCATGAATGGATTGATTTTCACCGCTTCTTTTTCATTTAATTTTTCTTGAAGAATATCAAGGTTATTATGTAGTAAAGTTTCTTTAATTATGGTACCGAAACGGGTTGAGTTTTTGATGTCTTTATCGGCTATTCCTGGTAGTGGAAAAACACCTAAATATCGTTTCTTTTTACCTAAAAACATCCATTTTTCAATGGTAATTACGCTAATATGGTTCATGTGTTTGTCAACTAAGGCAATATTTCCAACAAGTTTAGCATTTGCTTTGACTAAAAGTTTCTTGACTTTTTCTTGAGCCATAATCCACATGTTTCTGGCACCAATGAGTGTGATAACGGGTTTGTCTTTAAAAAGCTCTTGAGCGATTTTGTTATTCAAAAAAGAGTTGATAGGAATAGAAGGTGTTAAATACCAAACTTGATAGGCAAGTATAATCAAATCGTACTTCTTTTTTAATATGGGATTATCTAAATCAGTTAACTCAATTGGGATTTGCTTAAATGCTTCAGGGAAAATACCAAAAAATGTATTTGATTTCCATGGAAAAGGGAAATCATCTTTAGGCTTAATTTTATAGAAACTTACTTCTATTTCATCGGATTTATCAAGGTTATTAGTGACATTCTTGGCAATTTCTAACAATTGCCCTGACTGTGAATAATAAACTACAAGAACATTTTTCAAAATAATAGTTATTTAAGTTTGTGTTAATTTACATTAGAAGTAAATTTACAAAGATGTATTCTATTCATTTGTAACTTTAGTGTCGCCCCAAAAATCAAAATAATTAAACCATTGATACGGATACTTCTTTAAAATAGCTTCAATACTTTCTGTGTATTTTTTTAATAAATCTTGTGCATCTCTATTTTTGAAAGTTGCTTTTCTTGCATATAAATGATAATGTGTTGCACTTTCTTTCATTACATAGACAAAAGCAACGGGTACTTTTAAACGAGATCCTAATAAAAATGGACCAGAAGGAAACTCTGCATCTTTGTTTAATAGTTTTTCTGTTAGTGTTTTGCTTCCTTTAAGAAAACGGTCACCAGTAAAACATATTAACTTATTGTCACTTAAGGCATTATGAATTTCGAAAATATGTGATAAATCATCTTTTACAATAATGAATTGAATATTTGATTTAGCGGAAAGATTTTCTAATTGCTTTTTAATGGCACGATGTTCATTGTCTGTAGTCAGCAAACAGATTTGGGAGAATTCATCTATTTCACTATAGAAATATTCTGCAATTTCAAAGTTACCAACATGAGCACTTATTAAGATGCCTCCTTTTTTTTCTTTGAGTAAATCATAAAGAATCTGAACTCCATCAAATTCATAAGTGAACTGATTTCTTTGACCTAGCTGAATAGCATATTTGTCGATTATTGTTTGACCAAAAACAAAATTGTTTTTATAAACTTTGTAATAACTAGCAAGTTTTGAGTAGCCTAATCTTTTATTGAAATAGAGTAAAGATGCTTTTGTGCCTTTAACGGAGAAAAGCAAAAAATAAAAGGCAACAAAATAGAGTAAGATGTAGGCAAATCTAATACCAAGTTTTTGTATAATAAATATAAAAATTTGATAGCCTAAAGGTGTTCCTCTTGATTTACCATCCCATTGCGTCATGATAAGAATTTAACTGACTTTTTGAAAGATTAAATCATAAAAATCTTGAAGCGTGTCTATGCCTACAAAGTCTTCTGCTTGTAATTTTACACCAAAGTTTGATTCTACGGCAACCACTAAATCAACAAAATCTAAACTGTCCAGTTCTAATGCTTCTTTTAAATTAGCTTCAGGTTGAATATCTTCAGCTTCTACTTCAAACTCATCTATTAGAAAATCATTTATTTTTTCTATAATCGTATCTTTATCCATGAATTATATTAATTTTTTTATTACTATGGCAGAATTTGTTCCACCAAATCCAAAAGAATTTGACAAAAATACGTCAATTTTTTTATTTATGGTTTCTTGAGCGATGTTTAATTTTTTAGCATCTTCATCGGGTTCTTCAAGATTAATGTTTGGAGCGATATATGAGTTTTGCATCATAAGCATAGAATAGATAATTTCACTTGCTCCAGCCATCCAACATTCGTGACCTGTCATTGATTTTGTGGAACTCACATAGGGTTTAAATTTTCCAAAAACTTCATGAATTGCTTTGGCCTCATTTTGATCGCCAACAGGAGTTGAGGTTGCGTGTGCATTCACATAATCAATTTGATCAGCAGTTACTCCTGCCTGATCTAATGCTTTTTTCATAGCTCTTGAAGGACCATCAACATTAGGAGATGATATATGATCTCCATTTGATGAAAAACCATACCCTATAACCTCACCTAATATTGTTGCTCCACGTTTTATAGCAGATTCATAACTTTCTAGTACCAGAGAAGCAGCACCACCACTTGGGACTAAACCATCTCTATTTTTATCAAAGGGTTTTGATGCTTTAGTTGGGGTATCCTCTTTTGTTGAGAATACACCAAGTCCATCAAAGCTACCCATTACATATTTATTTATTTCTTGAGCACCACCACAGATTACAGCATCTTGAAGTCCGCTTTTTATAAGGTGAAAACCTAAACCTACAGCATGAGAGCCACTTGCACAGGCGGCGCTGACCGTAAGATTTATTCCTTTAAGCCTAAAAATTGTTGCCAAGTTCATGGTAACTGTTGAATTCATTCCTTTAAAAATAGCACCAGAACCTACAAGTGTTGTATCTTTTTTTTCTCGTACGATATCAATGGATTCAATAGTTGATTTTGCCACACTATCATTTCCGAAAATAATGCCTACTTCATTGTCATCTAAATAGGCTTGATCCATGTTTGCATTTTCTAATGCTTCAATGGTTGAAATATAAGCAAACTGAGATTCTTGCGCCATGCTTATCCGTTCTCTTCTTGAGAGCATCTTTTTTAGATTAGGATCTTTTACCATTCCTGTTAAGGCAGATCGGTATCCAAATTCTTTGCGTTCTTGATCAAAGACAATTCCTGATTTTCCTTTAAATAAAGATTCATTGACTTCTTGAAGGTTTTCTCCTAAACAAGAATAAATTCCCATACCTGTTATTACTACTCTTCTCATTTGTAAAAATTTTTATCGCCAATTTGCTTGCCTGAAATGGCAATATTTTCAAGGCAAAAATTTAATTTTAAAACTTTAATTATTTTTTTGAAAACTTATAGATGTATGATAGTTTTTTGTGTTGTTTGAGTTAAATTTATGAGTAAATTCCTCCATTTATATTAATGATTTCACCAGTTATATAAGATGCTTTTTTAGAAACTAAAAAAGAAACTAAATCTGCCACTTCTTCAGCCTCACCAAAACGATTTACGGGTATCATTTTTTTAAGCTCCTTTTCATTTAGATCAGCTGTCATATCAGATTTTATGAATCCTGGAGCAACTGCATTTACTGTTATTTTGCGTTTTGCTACTTCTTGAGCTAAGGCTTTTGTTACCGCTACGATTGCACCTTTAGCTGCAGAATAGTTAGTTTGTCCAGCAGTTCCTTTTACGCCAGAAACGGATACAATATTAACAATTCTACCATATCTATTGCGTAACAATCTTTGCATTAGATGATTGGTGACATTAAAAAAACCATTTAAACTAGTGTTAATGACACTGTCCCAATCTTCTTTAGGCATCCACATAAAAAGACCATCTTTGGTTATGCCAGCATTATTAATTATGACCTCAATAACGGCGTCTTTGTTCTTTTCTAACCAAGAATCTAGGCTTTTTTTTACTTCATCACTATTCGCCACATCAAAAGGGATTATTTCTCCAGAACCCCCATTTTCTCTAACTTGTTTTAAAGTGTCTTCTGCTTCGGCTTTGTTGGATCTATAATTAATTAGGATATGATAATCAGAATCTTGAGCTAGTTTAATGCAAATAGCTTTACCGATTCCTCGTGATCCTCCTGTGACTAATGCGTATTTCATTTATATAAATATATAATTATATGAGCAACCTGATTTATTTATTACAGATTGTCCATCATTATTTCCCAAAATCTATTTGGGAAACTATTTTTTTTGGGAAGGATTATATTAAACTCCTCCAAAAAAGGAGTTATCATTGTTACAAATTAAATTATTTGATACTTGTAAAGTTTTCAACCAATTGAAACCAAGTATCTCCTAAGACTTCACCTTTAGTAGTAATGAATCCCCATTTTTTCTTGTAATTAACTTTAGCTAAGCCATTAATGAAGCCTTTTTCTTGTTTGTTAAACATGCCAAAACCAATTGATTTTACGCTAATAA
>JAOZLL010000006.1:15731-57259 GCA_029934835.1 Flavobacteriaceae bacterium
AAAGTTCAGCATCTCTAAATCTTTCTTCAATAACTATTTTTCCTGATTCATTCATGTATCCCCATATCTTACCAGTAGTACTAACAGGAGCAAAGCCATTTTGAAATTTCTTTACCTTTTTAAATTGAGGTTTAACTACCCATTCTCCACTTCTATTAATAAAGCCCACTAATTTACTTTGTGTCATAGCGTGAGTAAGCTTTTCTCCATCTTTAAAATCCCAAATTTTGACCACTTTGTCTAAGGCTTTGAATTCATTATTAATGATGAGACCGTGAACATCATTATTTTTGGCTTTTATAACACCTTGAGAATAGATTCTTCCTAATCCTTGGTATTTTGTTTCGATGACTATTTTTCCTGTTTTGTCAATTAGTCCCCAAGATTCGTTCAGTTTTACTTTTGCGTATCCATTTCTAAAAGCAAGTATTTTTTGGTATTTTGGCTCAAGAACCACTTTTCCATTTGCGTTGATAAGACCAGTAAGTCCACTCCTCTTTATATAAGCGATACCATCATTGAAATCAAATACTTTTTCAGAGGAAGGCATAGTAATTTTTTTACCTTTATTATTTATATAATGCCAAATATTTTTTTCTGGAGAAACTACTGCAATGCCAGAATCAAATGCTTTTGCTCGTAGATATTTATACTCAATAACTAGAGTGTTATTACTGTCAATATAGCCCCATTTTTCTCCATTAAATACAGCAGCATATCCATCTGAAAAACTAGCAGCCTTTATGTATTCTGGTTTGATTTGCCAACTTCCATCATCTTTTATAAATCCAAATTTACCATCTTGTCGTACTAATGCTACATTTTGAGCGCTGATTAATTGAGTAATTGCTAATGCAAGAACTAAAAAGATTTGATTTTTCATAATATATTTTTTTAATTATTCATAATAAATTCTTTCACTTTATTGACATAAGGATACATGATAATGTCATCTTTAAATGCAGGTACTAAATTTCTAATAGCTTTGAACATTTCAGAAGTAGAAGTAGATACTTTATCTTTATAATCTAGATATTCAATTGCTTGTATGATTGTTATCAATTCTATGGCAACTACCTCAAATGAGTTTTCAATTACTTTTTTGGTAATACAGGCTGCGTTAGTTCCCATACTGACAATATCTTGGTTGTCATTATTATTAGGAATACTATGAACATACATAGGGTTTGATAACATTTGATTTTCTGCAGTAGTTGAAGTTGCTGTAAATTGAGTTCCTTGCATTCCCAGATTTAAGCCAAGTGTTCCTAAATTAACAAAAGGAGGCAGAATACCATTTAAATGATGGTTCATTAAGTAGTTTAGTTGACGTTCAGCTAACATGGACATTTTTGTTACCACAATTTTTAGCTTGTCCATTTCTAAAGAAACATAATCTCCATGAAAGTTTCCACCATGATAAACATGTTTTTTTTCTACATCAATTATCGGATTGTCATTGGCTGAATTAACTTCTTCAATCAGTATTTTTTCAACATTTTTTAATGTATCGTAAATAGGCCCCAATATTTGAGGAACGCATCTAAGTGAATAATACTCTTGTACTTTTTCTTTAAAAATAGGATCATTAGCTTTAGCTGTATATAAATGCTCTTCTCTATTTCGGGTTAGTTTGCTGTCTTTTAGTGCATCACGCATTAGCTCAGCAATATGTTGTTGTCCTTTATGTTTTTTGGCATTGTTCAGCCCTGCAGATAAGTGGTCATCATAAGCACAGACAATTTCGTTAATAGCCACAGAACATTTCATCACCCAACTTAATAGTCTTTCTGTATATAAGGTATTTACAATGCCAATACCTGTCATTACAGAAGTTCCATTTATAAGGGCTAATCCTTCTCGTAGATTTATTTCAATTGGTTTTAAGTTTTCAATTTTGAAAACCTCAGTTGTTGGTTGGCGTTTTCCTTTATAGAAAACTTCACCTTCACCTATTAAAGTTAAAGCTAAATGTGCCAATTGAACCAAATCACCACTAGCACCAACTCCTCCATGAGTATAGATGAGAGGTGTGATATCTCTATTGATAAACTCGGTCATTAAGTGTACTACAGAAGGATGTATACCTGATTTTCCTAAACCTAATGTATTTAACCTTGCTAACATGGCTGATTTGACATATTTTGGTGGAATAGGTTCTCCAGATCCAGAAGCATGACTTCTTATTAGATTATATTGTAAATCTATCTGATCTTTATGGTCAATTTTGTATTGAGCCATAGGACCAAATCCCGTATTTACGCCATAAATAATTTTATTTTTAGAGAACTCTTTGAGAAAAGAAAAGCTGTTTTCAACTCTATCAAGTAGCGTTTCACTAAGATTGACAGGTGAATTATCAAAAATAACATGATAAAAATCATCTAATATTAACTCTTTTTTTATTTGCAACATTTGTTGTGAATATTATTAGGAAAACAAAAAACTATATGAAAGTTTTTTTCTAATTTTACGATGCAAATTTACTAATTTTTTAAACCAAACAACAAAATTATGATAGAAGAATACGTAGATGTACTTGTAATTGGAGCAGGTCCTTCAGGATGTGTTGCAGCATCTTATTTAAAAAACAACAATATAAATGTAAAAATTGTTGAAAAATCAAAGTTTCCTAGATATGTTATTGGAGAAAGTTTACTACCAAGATGTATGGATCATTTTGAAGAAGTAGGTTTGTTAGATGCTTTAAAAGCTCAAAACTATGAAGTAAAAAGAGGAGCACGTTTTTTAAGAAAAGGTGAAGTATGTAATTTTGATTTTAGTGAGAAACATTCTGAAGGTTGGGATTGGACTTGGCAAGTGCCAAGAGCTCATTTTGATAATGTGTTAGCAGAAGAAACACAACGAAAAGGAGTGCCAATTGATTTTGAAAATGAAGTTGTAGATGTTGTTTTTGATGGAACTAAATCAAGAATAGCAGTAAAAGATACCAAAGGAAATACAAAATATATCAATGCTAAGTATATTATTGATGCCAGTGGATATGGTAGAGTTTTACCAAGAATTCTTAAAACGGAAGTCCCATCTGCATTGCCGGAACACTCTTCTATCTTTACTCATGTTAAAGATATTAATCGACCAGAAGGTCAAGAAGGAACTTTAATATCTTTTGATATTGTAGAAACGCAAGTTTGGTTATGGGTAATTCCTTTTTCTGATGGTACAACAAGTATTGGTTTTGTAGGGCCAACAGAATTCATTAATTCTTATAAAGGAACATCTAACGAAATGTTAGCAGAAATGCTAAAACTTTCGGACTATTATTATGATAGATTAAAAGATGCACCTTATTTATTTGATGTGCAAATTATAGAAAATTTCTCAAAAGATGTTGAAACAATTTATGGAGATGGTTATGTTATAACAGGAAATTCAGCTGCATTTTTAGATCCAATTTTCTCGTCAGGTGTTACTTTTGCAACAGAATCAGGTTTGTTAGGAGCAAAATTGGTTCTAAAGGAAATGAATAATGAAAAGGTAGATTGGGATAAAGAATATGTAGGCCCATTTAATCATGGAGTTGAGGTATTTACTTCTTATGTAAACGAATGGTATTCAGGAAATTTACAAAAATTATTTTTCCATCAACCTGAAAATAAGGAGATAAAAAAACAACTTTGCTCGGTATTAGCAGGTTATGTATGGGATGAAACCAATCCTTTTGTGACCAAACATCAGCGAATTGTTGCTTCTGTTGCCCATTTAATTGATATGGAAATTGAAGAAACGAAAAAGTAATTTTTCAGTTATTATATAAATTTACTAAGCCAATTAAAAGTATAACTTTGTATTTTTAATTGGCTTTTCATTTGGAATTACTTTATTTAATATTTATTGGGTTTATTGCTGGTGTGATTAACACTTTGGCAGGAGGCGGTTCGTTATTGACATTACCGATGTTGATTTTTTTAGGTTTACCACCAAATGTTGCAAATGGAACCAATAGAGTAGCCATATTAATTCAAAATATTTTTGGAACAGCTGGTTTTAAAAGTAAAGGAGTTAGCGCTTACCCATATAGTTTATATTTAGGGATTGCTGCCATGTTGGGCTCTATAATAGGTGCACAAATAGCCGTAGATATTAAAGGAGAAACCTTTAATAGAATTTTGGCAGTGGTGATGTTACTAGTCGTTGCTTCTATGATTTATAAACCAAAAAATCTACAAAATATCCCAGAAAGATTAACAGGAAAATATTTATGGTTAGGTATCATTGCATTCTTTTTCATTGGGATATATGGAGGTTTTATTCAAGCAGGAACAGGTTTTTTTATCTTGATGGCATTAACTTCCATAAACCGTTTTAGCTTGGTTAAAAGTAATGCTGCCAAAACAGTAGTTGTACTGATTTATACGGTAGCTGCCTTAGCTGTTTTTGTGTATTATGATAAAGTGAATTGGAAATATGGTTTAATTCTTTCCATTGGTAATGCTTCGGGAGCATGGTTAGCTAGCCGTTGGTCAGTCAAGAAAGGTGATAATCTTATCCGTATTTTTTTGGTTATAGTGGTGATAGTTATGGCGATAAAGCTTTGGTTTTTTGATTGATTTCAGTCCTAAGGCATAAAGTCACAAAAGATTTAATTTCTAATTTGTTTTAAGCTAAAGTTTAAGAGTTGGATATTGATAATAGATAGATTTATCATTAAAACTTTGCGTCTTTGTGTCTTTGCGGTGAAAAAATTAGAACAACTTATTATTAAAACCTCTTAACTTTATTTCAGTAAGCACTTTCTTTGTATATAACGGAAAGTCAGCATTTTGAATCCAGTTGTAATAACCAGGGTTTTCATCTAGTATGTCGGTTACTCTTTTTCCTTTGTATTTCCCAAAAGAGAATATTTCCTTTTCATCATCATCAAAAAGTATAAAACCAGCAAAGTCGGCTCGTTTACGTTGTGTAGAAAATTCACTAAGTGTTTTTGTGTCATTTTCTAGGTCATCATATTTATCTAATTGGGCTTTTAGAATCTCATAAGTAGCAAGTGTATCTGCTTCAGCAGAATGTGCATTTTCTAAATCTTTATCACAATAAAATTTATATCCAGCACTTAATGTACGCTGTTCTTTTTTATGAAAAATGGTTTGTACATCAATAGCTAAACGATTATTCATGTCAAAATCTACTTTCGAACGCAACATCTCTTCAGCAAGTAAAGGAATATCAAATCTATTAGAATTAAATCCTGCTAAATCACAACCTTTAATTAAATCACTAACTTCTTGGGCAATTTGTTTAAAAGTAGGTTCGTTAAGTAGCTCTTCGTTTGTAATTCCATGAATATCTGAAGCTTCTTTAGGAATTTCAACAATAGGATTTACACGTTGTGTATAACTTGCTTCTGAACCATCAGGATTTACTTTTAAGATAGAAATTTCTACTATTCTGTCTGTTGCAATGTTTATTCCTGTTGTTTCAAGATCAAAAAAAACGAGTGGTTTGGTAAGGTTGAGGTTCATTATGTAATTTAGTTATTATTGTTATTTGTATAATTTTTTGATTTTGCCAACTGCCAACTGCCTATTCTTTCCCCAATCGATCTTGTTCTATTGTTTCAGATAAACGTCTGCTGATTATGGGTTGAATACTAGTTTGTTTTTTTATTTTTTTAAGAAATGGATACAACTCCATCTCATCTTTCATGAAATCATCAGGGTTAGGGTATTTGTTTGTCCCTAAAAGTATGATTTCTCCCCGATCAAAAAGTTCCTGTTCTTTTTGGGCAGCTTCTTTAATTTTGGTTTGGATAAGACCTTCTTGTAGTTGCTTTAGGAATCCACCTGAGGTCTCTATTTCTTTAAATAAGATTAGAGCTTTTCTGGCAATTTCAAGTGTTAATGACTCTATATAATAACTTCCATCAGCAAAATTTTGAGCATTTTCAAATCCGCTTTCCTCTTTCAGTAATAAAAGTTGATTGCGTGCAATACGTTGACTAAACACATTTGATTTTTTAAAAATAGAATCATAAGCACTAGTGACAATCGTATCAGCGCCACCTAATATAGCACTCATATATTCTGTTGTGGTGCGTAGCAAGTTTACATTAAAATCGTATAAAGTTTTATTACGTAAGCTTGGTTTAGCAATAATATGAGCAGCACTTTCACTATTATATTCTAGAGTGGTTTGCTGCCACAGATGTCTAAAAGCTCGCAGTTTGGCTATTTCAAAGAAGTAGTTGCTTCCGATTGCAAATTCAAATTGAATAGAGTTGCTAATTTGACCTCCAAAAGCAGTAAGATATTCAGTTGCATGACTTAATGCATAAATAATTTGTTGAACAATGTTGGCACCTGCATTCTGATATATTGAGGCATTAATACCTATAATTACTTGGTTTGGATGATTTTTTAAAAGAGTTTCTAAAGAATTAAAATCATCATTTTTTTTCTGAAACCAATTTCCTGTTTGTGCTAATTGACCTATTAAATCCAATTGAATTAAAATTGAATTATCTTTAAAATAAGTCAGTAAATTTTCAATAAACTTTGATGAAAAAAATTGATTTTTAAAATAAATGGTTGGCTTGTTTTCTATTGCGTTAAAACCTTGAAATAATACATCTAAATCAAAACTTTGGTTTGCTACAAATTGTATGGCATTTGCACCTTTTTTTAAAGAATCAAGTGCTATTCTATTGGCAATTGCGGGATCATCAATAAAAATCTCTTGAGCAATTTTAAAATCTTGTTTAGAACTTGGAACTTCTATAAACTCATAAGAGTCACTGTGATAAAAAGGTCTTACATGAATACCTTCTAAGGATTCCCAGACTAAAGTATCGGTATAATCAGCACCTTTTAGCTCCATTTGAATTTGTTGTTTCCACTCTTTTTCAGAAGTATTGGAAAACTCTCCAAATAAGTATTCTTTCTGTGCCATTTTAATAATTTTGTTTTTTAATTCTGCCAGCTGCCAGCTACTATTTATTATTCAACCGAATCATACTCAATAATATAAACATCTTCATTTTTTTTTTTCATTTGATAGGTTTCTCTTGCAAAACGTTCCAATTTTTCAGGATCTTGATGATCTTCGATAATTTTTTTGTCTATAGCAAGTTCCTCTTTATAAAAATCAATAGATGATTCTAATTTTTCAATATCATCATTTAATTCGTTATGAATACGAATAGAATTGTCATCAAAAAAATACATCCATATCCCAAATCCTATTAAGATAAGGACATATCTATTAAAGAAGTATTTTGAAAATGAATTATTCATATAACTAAATGTTTATTTTTTATAGGTGTCCTATGTTGTTTGCTATTTTTTTCTATCAACTTTACAATTTATTACTAATTACGGTGCGGACAATATCCACAGCAACGGTGTTATAGCGATCATTTGGTATGATAATGTCGGCATAGTTTTTTGTTGGTTCAATAAACTGTTGGTGCATGGGTTTTAGTGTTTTTTGATACCGGTCTAAAACTTCGTTAACATCTCTACCACGTTCTGCAACATCTCGTCTAATTCTGCGAATTAATCTTTCATCAGAATCAGCATGTACAAAGATTTTAATATCAAATAAATTCAATAATTCTTTGTTGTTGAAAATTAAAATACCTTCTACGATTAAGACTTTACGAGGATGCGTTAATACAACATCATCTGTTCTATTATGTGTCACAAAAGAATAAATGGGTTGTTCGATAACTTCACCCTTTCGAAGTGCTTTTAAATGGCCAACTAATAAGTCAAAATCAATTGATTTAGGATGATCAAAATTTATTTTTGAACGTTCATCATAACTCATATTTGTATTCTTTTTGTAATAAGAGTCTTGAGAAATAACACCAACTTCATCAGCTGGAAGTTCGTTTAATATTTGATTAACAACTGTGGTTTTGCCACTTCCGGTTCCACCGGCAATTCCTAATATTAACATTGTTTATATTCTTTTATAGTATTCAGTTCTCGGTATTCAGTCCTCAGCCAGCTGACTGCCAACTTTCTATTCCTTTCCATCTACATAATCTTGTAGATACTTGTATCGTTCTGTTAATTGTCCATTTTGTGTCATTCTAGCACGTAGTAAAATTCCATTTTTATCACCATCAAAAAAAGCGGGAATTACATGTTCTAAAAACATTTCTCCAAAACCATCACTTGCATCTTTTGGTAATTCTGCAGGTAAATTGTCAACTGCCATTACTGCGATATTAGTTGGGATCTTATAATCTACTTCTTCACCCGTTTTAGGATTATATCCATAAATTGGATCTGCAATGGTCGAAGCACGTAATGTTGAAGAAATCGGGCTTCCAATATCACAACTGATATCTGCAACTACTTTTATGTTAAATTTGGAGTCTTTTGTCTCGTCGAGTGTGTAAAAATCTGGTGCTGCATCGTTATGGTAATGTCCAGCTATAAATAAATCTGCTACTTGCGTAAAGCGTTTAAAATCACCATTATATTCTTCTGGATGATCAAAAAAGTCAAACATATCTTTTTGAATGCCATCTGTACGTCGGTTATAATCAAGGACATCTAGTTGTACATAAACAGGTTCGTCAAATTCTTCAGTTAAGAAGCTTTCTACACTAACTTGTTTGATGTACATGGCATCTAGCATTTCTTTTGCGCCATTCCCTACGCGGCCAGTACCAGTAAGGACAATTTTTATTGCAGGTAAGTTTATTTTATGTAATTCATTTACCAAAGCAATTTTATCAGGAAGATCTTTTGATTTAGGCATTTCAAACAAATCATACTTTAATCCATAAGTACGAATTCCGTTGTAAGAACCTACAATACCTGCATAATAACCAAAACCTATTAAACGTAAATTGTTTTGAGCAGTGATTACTTCATGATCGTATAATTCAATATTCTTAGCTAAAATAGCTTGTAATAATTTTCTGTTATAGGGTTGTTTTTTAAACGTATGTGAGAAAAAAAAATATTTCTTATTAGGTATGAGTGCATCAATAGGAACTTCTTTTACTCCTAAAATAACCTCATAGTCTGTGATATCATCAGTTACTTTTATTCCGGCTTTTTCATAGGCTTTATCGGGTATAATTCTAATATCAGAACTCTCTGCAATAATTTCTAAATCAGGATATAAACCTAAGGCTTCTTTACAAATTTCAGGAGATAAGACTACGCGTTTATCTGGCGGCGTTTTTCGTTCTTTTGTGAGCGCTAATTTCATGTGTTTAAATTTTCATATTTTATTGTCTATATAATTTTTTATTAATTCTCTTATATTAGGGTACATACTTTTATAAAGTGTTTTTATACTCAATATTGGGACAAATTTTGCTAAAGAAATTCCTTCTTCATGTTGTGGAATAGGTTCTTTGTCATCATCAGTTTTCATTAAATACCAATGGGTTACTTTCAGCTTATTCCGATTGTCTTCATAGAATATATGATAGGTTGTATGTAAAGGTTTTTCTATTGACAATTTAGTTGTACCACATTCTTCTTCAACTTCACGTAGGGCAGTTCCTTCTTTAGATTCACCTTCTTCCATTTTCCCTTTTGGTAAATCCCAATTTTGATTTCTAAAAATTAATAATATTTCTAGTTGATCTTTTAAAACCAAACCACCTGCTGCAATTACTGTTGTGAAAAAGGCTTTAAAATCTTCCCATAATAATACTAAATTAGGATGGTATAAATAGATGCCAGATGTTTGAGTATATCGTAATTTGTGTAAAACCTCATCAAAACTTATTTCTTTATAAAGATAAATTTCATAGGTAGAATCATTAGCAGCTTTGTCAGATAATATTATCGGTTTTTTGTTTACAAAAACTTTATACATTTGCCCTATGATTTGCAACAAAGATACAGCAAAAAAAACTGCTAAACTACTCTTAGAAATAAATACAATTAAATTGCAACCTAATAATAATTTTACATGCTATTCAGGATGGTTTGCTCCAATTTATTGTGGTAACAGGATTAGTTTATCCTATCCTAAGGCAAGTCATTTTATTAAAAAAGTATCTGTTGGTAAAGTTCAAGGTAATTATATTGATGTTGAAGTTATTGCATAGATTAAAAGTGCTATCCTTAAGACATGGCGAGAGAATCCATCAGAATGTACAAAGAATTAAAATAAAATATAGAAATGAATTTAGAGAGTCCAAAATCATCAGTAAAAAAAACACAAAAAGACTTATTTGAGTTTTTAACAAACACAACCAACTACAAACAATTGTTGCCCGACTCTTTAGAAGAGTTTGATGCAAATGATAACTCGTTTAAGTTTGGCTTAAAAGGAATGCCCTCTATTCGATTGGCTTTTTCTGAAAAGATAGAGTATGACACTATTAAACTCAAGGCAACTTCTGATAATTTTCCGGTGTTTTTAATTTGTAAGATTGAACAAAAAACTGAAAACGAGGCAAGTGTGCAATTGTTTTTTGAAGGTGATATTAATCCCATGATGGCTATGATGATTAAAAAACCACTTCAAAATTTGTTAAATACGCTAGCTGAGAATATGAGTGCTTTGTAAGTGAAAATATAAAAAATGCATTAATAGGTTTTTACTTTTATTATTCTTTTACGTCTTTGTGTCTTAGTTGTAAAAATTTAATCTCTTTAAGATTAAATTCTCTGATTTTTTTAGAGGTCAATTCAATCTGTAATTTACCTTCAGTAGAAATACCCACAATTTTTCCTTCAAATTTATTTTGATCAATATCTTGATACCATGCTAATTTTTGCCATAAAAACAGATTTTCTAGGTATTCTTGTTTAAAAAAATCTCTAGAATTATTTTCTAAAGTTGTTATGTGATTTTTGATTGAGTTACTGATTTTTAAAAACAACTCATCTAAATCAATATCTTTTCCAAGAATTATTTTTAGTGAACTAACATTAGGAATTGTTGCTGGAAATTTGGTCTGATTACAATTTAATCCTATTCCTACAATACTGTGTTTAAGTATGGTATTACTGACAGTGTTTTCAATTAATATACCTCCAATTTTATAATTGTCTGCCATTATGTCGTTTGGCCATTTTATTTGAATAGAAGGATGATAGTTTTTCAAAACCGTTATAATAGCCAAAGATATTGCTTGATTTAATTCAAATTGTCTATCAATACGAAATTGATTAATCTTTATAAATATACTGAAAATCAAGTTTTTATCCCTTTCAGAATGCCATGAATTACCTCTTTGACCTCTGCCTTGCGTTTGTTCATCGGTTAAGACAATTGTATAATTATCAGGAGTATTTGTTCGAATCCATTCTTTTAAATATGTATTAGTAGATGTGGTGGTATGGAGTTTGAGTATCCTCATAATAACTTGCATTTATGCACGAAGTTGTAAAAATAGCATTTTGCTTTTGATTGTTTGTAAACAGCGAGATAATTTAGCTAAAACAAATAGACAAAAGTTGTATGTTTGTATCAAATTTAAAACTACTGAATGAATAAATTAAAATCAAGCACAGACCAGTTAATAACTGAAATTATTAAAGGAATAGAGGAGAATAAAGGATTAGATATCACTTTATTAGATTTAAGAGAGATTGAGAATACGGTTTGTGATTATTTTATCATTGCTTCTGGAAATTCGAACACACATGTGAGTTCAATTGCAGGTAGTGTAGAAAAAGAAGTAAGTAAGGTTTTGCATGAAAAGCCTTGGCATACTGAAGGAGAACAGTTGGCAGAATGGGTGTTGTTAGATTATGTAAATGTTGTTGTACACATTTTTCAAAAACCCGTACGAGAACATTATGATATCGAAGGACTTTGGGGAGATGCAAAAATTACTAATTTTTAAGTAACAGTTTAAGAAGATTAAATGGGTAAAAACACTGAGAATAACAAAGAGGTTAAAAATAAAAAAACTGATGAAAAGGAACAAAAAAATGAAAAACCTCCTTTTCAAAAGCCAGATTTAAAAGATCTTAAAAAGCCCAAAATGGGTATGAATTGGTTGTATATAGCAATTTTCCTATTCTTGGGTTATATGCTTTTGCAGAATACCAATCCTGAAAAGAACATTCATGAAATATCACTTTCTAAATTTGAAACTTTATTACAAAATAAAGAACTTGATAGTGTCATAATATTTGATCAAAAGAGAATGGCTACTGCTTTTTTGAGTATTGAAGCAGCTGAAAAAAAAGAACATGAAAACGCATCTGTTGGAGGCTTATTTGGGGCAAAGGCAAAGAAACCTTATTATACTTTCCGTTATGGAGATTTACAGCTATTCCAAGAAAATTTAGATGCAGCAATTGCAGATAAAAAGATTACGCAATATAAATTAGAATCTAGTAGTGATTGGATGATGTTGTTGGGTAATATTTTACCTTTTATTTTGTTTATTGGTATTTGGATATACATTATGAAAAGAATGTCAGGTGGAGCAGGTGGAGCAGGTGGGCAAATTTTTAATATTGGAAAATCTAAAGCAAAGCTATTTGATCAAGATCAAAAAGTAAAAACATCTTTTAAAGATGTAGCAGGATTAGAAGGAGCAAAAGAGGAAATGAAGGAAATTGTTGACTTTCTTAAAAATGCTGATAAATATACGTCACTAGGAGCTAAAATCCCTAAAGGGGCAATTTTGGTTGGACCTCCAGGAACAGGTAAAACACTTATTGCAAAAGCAGTTGCAGGAGAAGCAAATGTGCCATTTTTCTCACTGTCTGGTTCAGATTTTGTAGAAATGTTTGTTGGTGTTGGTGCCTCTCGAGTACGTGATTTATTTAAACAGGCAAAACAAAAAGCACCATCTATTATTTTTATTGATGAAATTGATGCTATTGGACGCGCCCGTGGAAAGAATAATATGACAGGTGGAAATGATGAGCGAGAAAACACTTTAAATCAGTTATTAACAGAAATGGATGGTTTTGATTCACAAACCAACGTTATTGTTATTGCAGCCACCAACCGTGCGGATGTGTTGGATAAAGCTTTGATGCGAGCTGGTCGTTTTGACCGTCAAATTTATGTTGATTTACCTGATAAAAATGAACGTAAAGAAATATTTGAAGTTCATATAAAACCTCTAAAATTAGCTAAAGATTTAGATTTGGAGTTTTTATCCAAACAAACACCTGGTTTTTCGGGAGCGGATATTGCTAATGTTTGTAACGAAGCAGCGTTAGTAGCTGCAAGAAAAGGTAAAAAAACAGTTCACCACCAAGATTTTTTAGATGCGGTTGATCGTATCATTGGTGGACTAGAGAAAAAAAATAAAATTGTTACCGCATTAGAGCGAAAAACAATTGCTTATCATGAAGCAGGACATGCAACAGTTAGTTGGATGACAGAACATGCTGCTCCACTTGTAAAAGTAACAATTGTTCCTCGTGGGCAATCTTTAGGTGCTGCTTGGTATCTACCCGAAGAACGTCTGATTGTTAAAACCAATCAAATGTTAGATGAAATGTGTGCTACTTTAGCCGGTAGAGCTGCTGAAAAAGTTATTTTTAATGAGATATCAACGGGTGCTTTAAACGATTTAGAAAAAGTTACCAAACAAGCAAGAGCAATGGTAACTGTCTATGGGTTAAATGATAAAATAGGAAACCTTACCTTTTATGATTCTGCAAATCAAGAATATGGTTTTACTAAGCCTTATAGTGATGATACGGCTAAGATAATTGATGATGAAATTTCCAAAATAATTGAGGAGCAGTACCAACGTGCTATTAGTATTATCGAGGAGAATAAGGAGAAATTAACCTCGCTAGCAGAACAATTGTTAAAAAAAGAAGTAATCTTTGAAAATGATTTAATAAAAATATTTGGGAAACGGCCACATGAAAAAACCCTAACCGAAGAAACTGTTAATGGTAAAAAATCAAAAGATCAATCAAAAACAGAAGATGATAAATCAAATGATTAATTTTTATTAATGAGTGTTTTTGATAAAATATTTGGTAAAAAAGAACCTATTCAAGAATCCAAATCAAATTCTGAAAAAGATATTGATACTGCTCCTGACACCTTATTTGTTGAAAACTTTAAAACTAATGGAGGAAAGTTTTTATATTGTGATCAGCAGGAAGAAGTTTTAGGTTTTTTACAAAATATTTTTAAAGAAAACACTTGGGAATCAGCTCTTTGTGAGAATAAAAATCTTAGGGAAAACCTGAACATTTTAGATATCCCATTTGATGAAAAAGCAACTGTTTTTTATACAACTTGTGAACACTTAATAGTAGAAGACGGAAGTATTTTATTTTCATCAAATCAACTAAAAGAGGTAAAGCTAACACAATACCCAAGTAATTTTATTGTTTTTGCAACAACAAGTCAGCTTATTCAAAGTAAAGATAAGGCGTTGACAAGTATAAAATATCGATTTAAGAAAGAAATTCCATCAAATATTAGCGCTATTAAAGATTATATGCCACATAAAAAAGATCCAAATTTTTTAAACTATGGCAATACTAATTCAAAAAACTTATATTTGTTACTCTTTGAAGATTTATAACCGATGAACAACTTTACAAAACGATTAGTTTTTGGATCAATCTACGTTGCTATTCTCGCTTTTGGGATTTTATATTCTAAGATTTCGTTTATTAGTTTATTCTTTGTTTTAATGCTTGTAACTTTATATGAGTTTATGAGTATCATAAAACTTAAAAGTATTTTTCCTTATATTATTTCATTCTTTTTGTTTGTATTTGCAAATATTATTAATGTTAAGGATATTCCTTCACGAATCTTATCAGAATATGCAGGGATTGCTTTATTTTTAAGTTTTTTTGCAGCATTTATTTCAATTCTTTTTGCTAAGAAAGATGAAGTGGTTAGCCATTTAGGAAGAATTTTTCTAACGATAATATACATAGCCGTACCTTTTACATTAATTGCACAAATTCCTTTTATAAATAATGAATTTGCATTTGTAAATACGACCATCCTAGGTGTGTTTATTTTGGTATGGGTAAATGATACTTTTGCATATCTAATAGGAAAAAATTTTGGTAAAAGAAAACTACTAGAGCGAATTTCACCTAACAAAACAGTAGAAGGTTTTATAGGAGGAATGATATTCACATTTATAGGAGGATACGTCTTGTCATTATTCTTTACTAAAATGTCAATGGTAAATTGGTTGGCTTTTTCAGCAATTGTTAGTACCTTTGGAGTATTAGGAGATTTAATTGAATCGATGTTTAAAAGACAAGGAAACGTTAAGGATAGTAGTAATTTTATTCCTGGTCATGGTGGCTTTTTAGACCGCTTAGATAGTGTCATATTTGCTGCTCCTTTTATATTTATTTACTTATTAATTATTTCATAAAATGTTTCATAAAGAAGGTTACAAGATAATTACAATTACCATGTTTATTTTAGCAATTGGTGTTATTGCTGCGGATAAATACATAGATACCTATTGGGTGCAAAAAACTATTCAAGTGATCTTTTTGGCACTAGCACTTTTAGTCTTACAATTTTTTAGAAATCCTAAAAGGAATACACTAGAAAATGAGGCACATATTATTGCACCAGTTGATGGTGAAATAGTAGCCATTGAAGAAGTAACCGAATCTGAATTTTTTAAAGATAAACGTCGTCAGATTTCTATTTTTATGACTCCTTTAAATGTTCATGTAACACGTTATCCTATCAGTGGTAAAGTCATTTTTTCTAAATACCATAAAGGAAAATATTTAGTTGCTTCTCATCCAAAATCATCAACTGAAAACGAACGAACAACTATTGTTGTAGAAAATAAAACAGTTGGGAAAATTCTCTACAGACAAGTAGCTGGAGCAGTTGCAAGAAGAATTGTTAATTATGCTAAAGTTGGAGATAAAGCACTACAAGGAGCTGATTCTGGTTTTATAAAATTTGGTTCGCGAGCTGATGTATTTGTTCCATTAGACTTCGAAGTGAAAATTAAAATGGGAGACAAAATTTGTGGTGGAGAGCAAGTTATTGCTCAAAAATCATAAATTTTTTTCAAAATCAATTCTATTTGTCAAGGTAGTTTATATCTTGAATAATAAATAAAAAATCAATCTATGTATACTAAAATGATTATTTCAGTCTTAGCATTATTTTTTGCATTTTCTATTGTTTCTTGTAATCAAATCAAAAAGGAAAAAGCTAATGTTGATCAATTTGATAAATCAGGCAAAAAGTACTCCATTGTTCCTAAAACAACGACTATTTTTTGGACAGGTTATAAAACAACTGCTAAGACACCAGTAAAAGGGAAGTTTACTAGACTAAATATCTTAAATAGTAAACGAACTAATACGGCTCGTGAAGCTATTGATGGGCTAGAATTTTCTATCCCAATTAGTAGTTTGTTTAGTAATGAAGAATCACGAGACACTAAAATAAAAGACTTGTTTTTTGGCATTATGGATCAAACAGAACTTTTAAGTGGTACACTAAATATTGTTAACGATACGTTGGCTAATGTAAATTTAAAAATGAATGGTATTTCTAAAGAGTTTCCATTATCTTATTTTATCAGTGGTCAAATGCTGTCCATGCAAGGTACACTAAACCTTGATAATTGGAATACTGAAAAAGCCATGAAATCTTTCCACAAAGCCTGCGAAGAAAAGCATACAGGCAACGATGGGATAAGTAAAACTTGGCATGATGTTGGCATTAATGTGGAGAGCTACTTAAAAGTAGAATAAATCTTATTTTATCAAAATAATATTTATAAAAAAGTGCCCAAATTTCTATGATACGAGCATGTCTAAACTTGATACATAACGAAATGATTAATAGCGAACACCATGTGTCACCTATAAAAAATGAAAATTCAGATACATGAAAAAATTAGTTCTAATCTTTCTGTTTTTATTCTCAACTACCATCTATTCACAAGTTAAAGTAAGTGGTGTTGTTCAAGATGAACAAGGTGAACCAATTGCATTTGCCAATCTGATTTTTAAAAATTCTGTTCAAGGAACAGTATCTAATGAAAACGGAAAATTCTATCTAGAATCAAAAGAGACTTATAAAGAATTAGAAGTTTCTTTTTTGGGTTTTGAGAAAAAACTAATTCCATTAAAAACAACAAACTATAAATTAATAATTGTTTTAAAAGAGTCAGCATCAAGTCTAGACGAAGTGGTAATTTATACAGGGAAAGTAAAGAAAAAAGGAAATCCTGCTATTGCTCTTTTGCGTGAAATATGGAAAAAAAAGAGGAAAAATGGTCTGTATATGTACGAGGAGTATCAGTTTGATAAATATGAAAAAATAGAATTTGATGTAAATAATATCGACGAAAAATTTAAAAAGAACAAACTATTTAAAGGAATGGAGTTTATTTTTGATGAAGTGGACACGTCAAATATTACAGGAAAAACCTATTTACCCATTTTTATTAATGAAGCCTTATATAAGACTTATGGTAAAAACAAACCTAAAAGAGAACGAGAGGAATTAATTGCGAATAAAAATTCAGGTTTTGATAACAATCAAAATATTATTGAGTTTATAAAACAATTACAGGTTGAGTATAATATCTATAATAATTACTTGAAATTTTTTGATAAAAGTTTTACAAGTCCTTTATCTCGAACTGGACCAAGTGTTTATAATTACATCCTAACTGATAGTGCTTTTATTGAAAATAAATGGTGTTATAATATCATTTTTTATCCTAGACGAAAAAATGAATTAACCTTTAAAGGAAACTTCTGGGTCAATGATAGTACTTATGCAGTTAAAGAATTCCAAATGGCAGCCACAAGAAGTGCCAATGTTAACTGGGTTAAGGAAATCTATTTAGAACAAGAATTTGATGTTTTAAACGATTCGGTTTTTCTACTGAAGCGTGACCACATGATGTCTGATTTTTCCTTACGAAAGAAGGATGAATTTAAAGGTGTTTATGGCCGTAGAACAACCATGTATGACAACTTTAAGTTCGATGAAAAAAAAGAGGATGCATTCTATCTAAAAAGACTTAATAATTATAATCGAGAAGTTTTTAATCGTCCAGATGACTATTGGTCTGAGAAAAGAATGGAACGCTTAAACGACAATGAGGAAAGTGTCTATAAAATGCTAGATACTCTACAAACGGTTAAAAAATTCAAGCAACTTTATGATGTTACTGCAACTCTAGCATCAGGTTATTGGCTCATTACCAAAGGTTTTGATTTGGGTCCAATTTATTCAATTGTAGGAAGTAATGATATTGAAGGAACAAGATTTAGGATCGGAGGTAGAAGTTATTTTACACATGATGATAAATTTAGAGCAGAAGGTTTTATTGCTTATGGGTTAGAAGATAAGAAGTTTAAACATGGGATATCTGCAAAATGGATGATTAACCCAAAATATAGATTTATTGTTTCTGCTGGAAACCGAAAAGATGTTGAGCAAACTGGAGTTTTAACTACATCTAATTCAGTATTAGATAGAAGTTTTGCCTCAGCAGCTTTTTTCTCTCGTGGTGATAATTCAAAATTGACTAATATGAATTTGTCAAATTTTGCTGTAGAAATGGAGCCATTAAAAAACCTTAAAGTAAAAGTTGGGGCTACATACAAATCAATGGTAGCCGCCGATCCTGAAAGGTTTAAAATTGATTATCTAGCAAATGATGGAGCTACAAAAGCCGCTATAGAACAAGTAGAAATCGATGTAGCAGTTGCTTTTACACCTCGGAAAAAGACAGTTGGTTTTGGTGTAGAACGTGATGCGGTCAATGCAGGGAAGTATCCAGTAATTTATCTTAGTTATACAAAAGGATTAAAAAATGTCTTAAATAGTGATTTTGATTATCATAAAGTACAGTTATTCTACCAACATAGAATACAAGTTGGTGGAGTCGGAAAACTAAAATATGTTGCTGAAGTTGGTAAAACATTTAATGCTGTTCCATTATCTCTTATGGATATTGTGCCAGGCAATCAATCGCCTATGATGACCAAACAAACTTTTGATTTATTAGATTATTATGAATTCATTACTGATCAATATGCTACATTGCATGTAGAACATAATTTTAATGGTCGACTTTTTTCAAAAGTACCTTTACTCAGAAAATTGAATTTAAGGGAAATTATAGGTGCACGTGCCGTTATCGGAACGGTTTCAGATAAAAATAGAGCCATTAATTTATCAGAATTTAATTATATCGCACCAGAAAAACCCTATTGGGAATATCATGCTGGTGTTGGTAATATTTTTAAGCTGGTTCGTGTAGATTTTATCTTTCGAGGAAATTATAAAGAACTTCTTGAAGCAACAAATTTTGCTGTAAAAGCTGGGATTAATTTTGAATTTTAGGATTTAGTACAAGAATAAAAGTTGGGAAGTTAAAAGATGCCAGATTAATAGTATGTTTGGGCGTAAATAATGGGTATTGAGATGGAATTTTATTGACAGAACTGTAAGAACAGTAGCGTATAAAAATGCGCTAACTTTTAGTTTCAAGACGAAGATAATAAAAATCCTATAACTTTGAGGTTTGCGATTTGCAGCTATTGTTTTTACAGAATGTTGTGCAGTGTTATTTTATTGAATAATTAGTTCCCGCTCCAATTCCATATTTTTCAATTAAATCATCATTCACAAGTTTTGTTAAAATCCTTTTTACTGTTGGATTTGGAATATTTAATTTTCTTGCTACATCACCTGATTTAGTACCTGCATTATTTTCAATAAACACAAGGATTGATTTTTCTCTTGGTGAAAGCTTTGCTTTTGTCCCTTTCATCTCTAATTTTTTTATCAATTGTTCTTGAATATTCATTAAAGCATCAAAGAAAAAATTAATCCAATTTGTAACATTCTCATTTGGTCTTTTAGCCTGACATTTCCGTAATTCAATGTAATATTCACTTTTTCGGCTTTCTATTTCGTGTTCAAAACTTACATATTGTATCCAATTATATCCATTTTTGAGTAACAATAGTGTTGCAAGTAATCTACTTAATCGACCATTTCCGTCTTGAAAGGGATGAATACTTACAAACTCATATGAAAATAAGGCAGACTTAACCAAGGGATGTGTTTCATTGTCGTTATTATACCATTCAATTAAATTTCTCATTGCATCCTCTGTTTCATATCCTGCATTTGTTGTTTGAAAGATTATTTGTTTTGTTCCGTCGGGTAATGTAGCTTCAACAGCATTAGAATGTTGTTTATAATTACCTCTATGCCATTGATCTTTGTCGCTATGTTTTAATAGAATATTATGTGCATTTTTAAGATTACTTTCAGTTATTTCAATTTCTTTGTAATTCTCTGAAATTAAATCTAATACATCAAAGTATCCAACAACCTTTTGTGCATCTCTATCCTCAATTTTTGAAATATTTATATCATTCAGTAACACTTTAACTTCTTCATTACTCATTTTTGAACCTTCAATTCTTGTTGAGGCACCTACACTTCGCACTGTCGCTATATTTTTTAATTGTTTTAGACTTTGTTTTTCCTTTTTTTCGATTGCAATCCACGAGGCATCAAACCTATCTATTTTACTTACTATTCTAAGTAAGTTCCAATCTAGATTCAGTGTAAAATTATATACTTTATTTTCCATTTTGCAAATATAGCAATTTTGTCAGAATGATACGAAATGATACGGAAATATTCGATAATGATACGATTTTTTGTTTTGAGTGTTTATACTGCACAACGCAAATATATCTGCAGTCTCTTTAACAGCTATTGACTTATATATTTTATGGTAACTTAAGTTTGCATTTTACAAAAGTTATATATTTTGTAAATTTATAATATTACCAATCAGAAAGAACAAAAGAGAAGAATAAGGTTGTATGTTGTAATGAAACTTTGATTTCGAGAACTTTGATAATCCCTTCTCTTTTCTACTTTTTATTTCGGACAGTTCTATGCGACTATTGATCTCTATTTTTACTTGTTTTTTAACACAGTTCTAAGTTCGACTAAAAATATAATACATTAAAGTAAAACTCATAACAATTAATAAATAATCCTCAGCTTATATAGTATGATCCAGCAAACAGAATTAAATAAAAAAACAAAAAAATCCGTTTTGATTTATTCAAAACGGATTTTTTAATATTGTTTAATGCCTAAGTTTATTTTTTAAACTTAGCATATTTAGATTTGAATTTATCAATACGTCCAGCTGTATCAATCAGTTTCATCTTACCTGTATAAAAAGGATGTGATGTTCTAGAAATCTCCAATTTGATCAGTGGATATTCAACACCATCTACTTCAATTGTTTCTTTTGCGTTGGCAGTTGACTTTGTTAAAAACACATCTTCATTTGACATATCTTTAAATGCTACCATTCTATAACTATCTGGATGTATACCTTTCTTCATTTTATACTTTATTTATTTTCAAGTGTGCAAATTTAACCATATTTTTGAAACCACAAAAAATGTTTTAGTTTTATTTGCATTTATAACCTATAAAATCAGTTCAATGTCTAAAATAACCTATTTAATGCTGTTAATCAGTATGTTAATTTTAACATCTTGCGAAGAAGAATACCAATTTAAGTTTGAATCACCTAAAAAAATAGGTATCAATGAGGTTTTTGGTATCTCTTTAAGAGAAGTAAATGACCAAATGTTCGATAAAGTAACCTATTCATTAGATGGAAAAAGCATTGAAAATCCTAATAAGATTGATGTTTCAACGCAACGTTTGGGAAAACATGCCTTAACTGCAGTTGTTTTTTATGCAAACAAAACAAAAAAATTAACGAATACCATTATATTTTTAGCAGATAAAAAACCGATAGTTTATACTTATGAGATAATAAACATCTATCCACATGATAAAGGAGCTTATACACAAGGAATAGAATTTCATGATGGTTTTCTCTATGAAAGCACGGGTCGAAAAGGACAGTCGACTTTACGTAAAGTAGAATTAGAAACGGGAAACGTTCTCAAAAAAGTAGATGTCGCTCCAGCTTATTTCGCAGAAGGAATGACTATTTTAGATGATAAAATATATCAGCTTACTTGGCAAAGTAAAAAGGGATTTATTTATGATTTAAATCAATTTAAACAAGTAGGTACTTTCGATTATGGTCAAAGCAGTGAAGGTTGGGGATTGACCAATGACGGAAAAAAACTAATTAAAACAGATGGGACCGAAAAAATCTGGTTTCTAGATGCTAAAACATTAAAAGAAACAGGATATATTGAAGCTTACACCAACGAGCAGCGTGTAAAAGATTTAAATGAATTAGAATTTATTAATGGTAAAATCTATGCCAACAAATGGCAAAGTAATATCTTGTTAATCATGAATCCTGTCAACGGAGCAATAGAAGGTATTGCCGATTTAAACGGTTTAGAAAAAGAAGTTAGCAAAACACAAAAATTAGAATCTACTGATGATGTACTTAATGGTATTGCTTATGATAAAGTAAATGATAGACTTTTTGTTACAGGAAAGCATTGGGGAAAACTGTTTGAAATTAAGTTAGTTGAAAAATAGACAAGTCGGAGGTCAGTAAAAAACCTAAATTTGTACACATGGTGTATAGCAATTTTATTTCCATTAATCCATAAAGTCAATAATATTCATACAAAACAAACATATTACTCCAACGGAAAACTCCTTTTAACAGGAGAATATCTGGTGTTAGATGGTGCTCTATCTTTAGGTGTTCCCACGAAATATGGACAAAATTTAGTAGTTGAACCTATTGTTGAGCCTAAAATTTATTGGGAGAGTTTAGATGAAAAAGGAAAAGTATGGTTTAAAACAGTATTTAATTTACCTTTTTCAAATACTGATGGATTAGATACTATTACTCAAAATTTAAAAGACATATTAGTAGTAGCACAAAAACAAAATCTAAGTTTTTTAAAAGAAAATCAAGGGTTTAGAGTACAAACGAAGTTAAGTTTTCCAAAAGAATGGGGTTTAGGTAGTTCGTCAACTTTGATTAATAATATAGCCAGTTGGGCAAAAGTAGATGCCTTTAAACTCCTTAAAAAAACCATGGGTGGCAGTGGTTATGATATTGCTTGTGCTCAAAATGATTCTCCAATTTTATACCAATTAATAAAGGAGAAACTGATGATAAAACAGGTTGATTTTCATCCGAATTTTGCCGAGCAGTTGTACTTTATCCATTTGAATAAAAAACAACGCAGTCATAAAGAAATCGCACGTTATCAAAGTATCAAAAAGGGAATAGCATCAGCAGTAAAAACAGTTTCTGAAATAACAGATTTAGTAGTTAAGACAACAAGCTTAGATGATTTTGAAATGCTTATTCGTGAACACGAACAACTTTTATCAAGTGTTTTGCAACTTCCTACTAGCCAAGAATTACAGTTTAAGGACTATTTCGGTCAAATCAAAAGCTTAGGCGCTTGGGGCGGCGATTTTATTTTAGCAACAGGAAACGACGATACGCCAAACTATTTCCGAAAAAAAGGATTTGAAACTGTACTTTTATATGATGAGATGGTATTAGAAAATAAAAATCAATAAGATTTTATAAAATGAGCATGTCAGAGTTTGATACACAAGGAGATGATTAATAGCGAACAACATATGTCACTGCTTAAAAATAAAATTTAAACAAATGAAAAAAATTGGATTACTAGCAATATTACTTCTGGCTAATATTGTTCTTGCTCAGACAAATAAGAAAGAAAATGATGTAGATAATTCCAAAATTAAGGACAGTTTGGAATTAATAAGTTACAAAAAAGAGACTAATCATTTCAACATAAGAAAAGAAAGAAAATTTGGAGTGAATACTGTTATTGGTGGAGAAAGTATTATACTTTCCGTGTCATTAGACTATTTTGTAACTCCAACTTTAAACATTGGAATAGGATTTGGCATAATAGGATTCTATGCAGGTGCAAAATATCATTTTAGAGGAGATATTGATAATTTAAAATGGAGTCCTTATGTTGGAGTGTCTGGTGTCGCACTGGGTGCTTTAAATGGGAATAGCACTGCCGAATTATACTTACCTTTAGGGATTCAATATATAGGTAATAAAGGCTTTTCTATCTCTATCGAAGCGGCAGCTCTTTCATTTAATAGCTATGATGTGTTCCCTGTTTGGGGTGCTATAAAAGTTGGTTATCGTTTTAAACATAAACATTAAAAAAAAGGATTTGAAACTGTATTTTTGTATGATAAAATAATCTTGTAAAAGATACCTCATTAATTATTAAGCGCCTTTGCGCCTTAGCGGTAAAAAAAATGAAAAAAGACATCAGAGCATATACTAAAGACCAATTACGAGATTTCTTCGTCTCAAAAGGGCAACAAGCTTTTCGTGGTAATCAAGTCTATGAATGGCTGTGGAAAAAAAGTGCACATACCTTTGATGAGATGACTAATATTTCACTAGATACACGTGCTTTTTTAGTGGAACACTTTGTAATTAATCATATTGCAGTTGACGATATGCAACGAAGTAGTGATGGAACAGTTAAAAATGCCGTAAAACTTTTTGATGGTTTAGTGGTCGAATCGGTGATGATTCCGACTGATTCTAGAACCACCGCATGCGTTTCTAGTCAAGTGGGCTGCGCAATGGGTTGTACCTTTTGTGCAACGGCAAGGCTAAAAAAACAACGCAATCTAAATCCTGATGAGATTTATGATCAAGTTGCTGCTATTAATAGAGAAAGTGAACTCTATCACGGACATAAATTGAGTAATATTGTTTTTATGGGAATGGGTGAGCCTTTATTGAACTATGAAAATGTGATGAAATCTATTGATATGATTACATCAGATGAAGGTTTGGGTATGTCGCCAAGACGAGTTACTTTATCTACTGTTGGAATTCCCAAGATGATTAAACGAATGGCTGATGAAAATGTAAAGTTTAACTTGGCGGTTTCCTTACATTCAGCTATTGACTCTGTACGTTCATCTATGATGCCAGTAAATGAATCGAGTAATCTTGATGATTTAATGGATTCTTTACAATACTGGCATAATAAAACGGGTAATCGCATTACTTTTGAATACATTGTTTGGAAAGATATTAATGACAACCAAGAAGCCATTGATGCCTTAGTCGCCTATTGCAAGCGTGTTCCAGCAAAGGTTAATTTGATAGAATATAATCCAATTGATGATGGAGAATTTCAACAAGCTGATCCAAAAATGACGGATAAATATGTATATGAATTAGAACGTAATAATATTATCGTTAACGTACGCCGTAGTCGTGGAAAAGACATTGATGCCGCTTGTGGACAATTGGCGAATAAGTCATAGTATACCTTAGTATTTTTAGGCAACTTAAGTTTGCTTTTTATTATTATTTATTTATCCAACCAACTACAGAGTACGTATCACTTTTTTTTATTAAGACTAAAAACCAATTCTTTTCTTCGCTTAATATGATAACGGGTTGGTTTTCAATTATTTCTATTTGATTCCCAATCATTGTATCATCAGTACAAGCATCTTTTTTTATTTTATCGTTCAATATAGAAGTTCTTCTTAAAATTCCAGATACAATTTTAGAATCCAATTTTTCCGATGTCATAATTTTCGTTTCAAAATGAAAAGATATTGTGTTTACTTGTATTTCAGATTTATGATTAATTGATACTTCAATTAAATCAGAATAATAGTCGCAGCCGCAGCTAGACTTTAGTACATTGATTTTTATTTCACTTGATTTTTTTTCGATTGAGATTAAGTCTCCAGGATAGTTGTAAACTAATTTAAATCCCTTTTTGTTATTTAAAAATATTGCAGTTTGTGAATATGGAAGACAACTTCCAGAGTAAATAAGATCTTTTAAACCATCATTATTTAGGTCTTGGACATGCCAACTATTTTCTAATTTAATTATTTCACTCTCGTCTGATTTATTTGAAATACAAAAAAAATCAGGTACAGTTAATTCTGAGATTCCAGTTGAGTCCAGTTTAAAATAAGTTTCGAATTCTAGAAGACTAAGCCTTGATTTAATTGAAATCAGCTCTTGTCCATATGAACTCATAGAAATTAATAATCCAATTATTATTAATAAGTACTTCATAAGCTTGGTTTCAAGGTTTTAACGCAACAAAGCATTAATAATTTTTCAGTTCGTGGCATTGTTGAAATGGAATAACTTTTTCTCTTTTTAACTATATAGTAATTAAATCAATATCTAAATCCATTTTTCATCAGAAATTCAACAACATTCTACCTTTTCATTTTAATTTTATGCCACAATTTGATGTGTTAAACACTTTTGTTAAATGATTCAATATATTTAGTTTTTAATCCGGTTATGTATTTGTTTCTTTTCTAAATTTTTCGCATCAATTCTACTTTTTAGATTTGTTAATTCAGTTTCTATTTTTAAACGTTTTTCACTATCAAGATCCAATCTTTTAAGTTCTACATAACTATGTTCTTGTTTTATTATTATTTGCTCCTCTAATATTCTAAAATCCTTTATATGCTTAACTTTGGCAAACATCTTATGCTTTTTAAAAATTCGTAAATGATTTTGATTAAACTCAAACTCATTCCGTTCTAACCTATAAAATCCAATTATGATATAATTTGCAGCAATAATAAATAAGATAGCAATGATTGCATTATTAGTCTCAATATTCAAAGCAAATGGATTATCTAAAAGATATAATCCATATGAAAACGATAAAAACAAATAGCCTGTAAATTTGGATATATTATTTAAAAATTCTCGTTTAGTATCTTTAATATAAATTCTTTTTTTTTGAATCGATTTATATAAATATGTTTCTCTGTAAATTCCCCAAACAAGAAAATAAACAGACAAAAACATATAATAGATAATTATATTTTCATCTTTAATATCCTTGAATAAAATTGGATAGATGAATACTCCGATGAAAATAAGTTTATTCAAGTGATTATCAAGTATTCTTATCATCAGTGTTTCAATTTTTCGTGAGTAAAGCTTGTGAACGGTTTTGGCTAAAAAACGTTGTGGGTTTAATAAGCTCTAATTATCAGTTTATAAAATTAGACAAATCTTTGGATTTGTCCGCTGATTCTTTCCACTAATTTTGCCAAAATAAAAGATTTGGCGTGTTTACTTGACAAGACGATCTTTGAGGTAATCACTTAGCCACAATGGATTTTAGGCAACTTGTTGTAGGTAGTCTATTTTCCTTCATATAATACTCTTTCCATTTCTTTTTTTACATATTGTAATTGGTATTCTGTTATGTTTTTTGAAAATCCATTTCTCCAATAAAAACTTATTTTTTGATTTTTTTTGTGTACAAGTACTTCAATAGGCATTCCTTTAACCATATCTACAAATGAAAAATTCTCTGATCCTTTTAAAATCAACGTGTCATTTACAAAATATTCATATGTAATATTTTTCATGAAAGCTGAGTCAAATGGATATCCAGTTGCTCTATCTGAAATTATTATTCCTTGAACCTTATAAAATTCATTTTCATTATATTCCGAAAAACTCTTTTTAGTACACGAAGAAATCAATACTAATAAGGTAGATGTGATGATAATTAAAAATATTTTTTGCATTTACATTTTTTTGTTTTCACCTCATTCATCCTTTATTTTCATATAAATACCATTCAGATAAAGTCAGATTTGAGATTAGTAATTCCTTTTCGATATATAATTGAATAATTCTAGCTTTTTTATTGTTTTCAGATATCACATTCCATTTCAGTTTTATATTATAATTACATTCCCAAAAATCATGTTCATTTAGTCTGTTATTTGTTGTTGTAAAACGTTTTTTTTACCAATCGTCTTTTTCAGTTTTTTTGTCCAATAGGGCATTTTTAATTTCAGTTACTTTGGTATTAAAATAATTTTCTATTTCAGATTTTGTTTCTGGAAGTCTCAATTCTCCGTTCTTTTGATTGTAAATGGGATATCCTTTCCAAATTCTACTACTGAAATTAACACTTCGCCCACCATTATCAGCAGTAATACCCAATGAGGTTATTTCAAATCTCACTTTTCCATCTTTAAATCTTAATTCTGTAGTATATTTCATACTAACATACAACTTAGCTCCACCATTATTGACTTTTGTAAATTGAGGCACATAAGTTTCAAATCGTAAGTATTCGTTTTCGGTTTTCCCTTTAATTACTTCATCTGGATTTTTATAATTTTCATTAATATATTTCATTGCATTTTGGTAAAGTTCTGCAGTTTTCTTATCTAGTGTATTAATTACTAAAAAGGAATTTTCAGTGTTAGATTTATCTTTTAATCCGTTTGGTGTTACTTCATATTCTTGAGAGAATCCGATGTAATTTAAGAGCAAGAAGCTCAATAGAAATAATTGATTTTTCATATTTTAATTTGTTTTAGGGTTTATATTAAATGTGCTACAACTTGTTTATACAAGCAACTTATTAATACTCTTATAACTTAGCGTCTCCGCGCCTTTGCGGTAAACTCTCTAAAACTCTGGTTTACGTTTCTCCAAAAATGCAGTAGTACCTTCTTCAAAATCCTCCGTACCAAAGCAGTTTCCAAACTCGTTGATTTCTGTTTCAAATCCGTTGAGGTCTTTATCAAAACTGGCATTGATAGAATTAATAGCAGCTGTAATTGCAGTAGATGAGTTTCTAGTAATTTTACTTGCAATTTTTTCGCATAATGGTAATAATTCCTCTTGTGTAACCACATAATTAACTAATCCCCAATCTTTAGCATCGTTGGCGCCAATCATTCCTGCTGTCATGATAAGTTCCATAGCTTTTCCTTTACCAACTAATTGAGGTAAACGTTGTGTACCACCATAACCTGGTATGACACCTAAGGAAACTTCGGGTAAACCCATTTTAGCATTGTCTGAAGCCACTCTAAAGTGTGCTGCCATAGCAAGTTCTAATCCACCACCAAGGGCAAATCCGTTTACAGCTGCAATAACAGGAGTTTCTAGGTTTGCAACAAAATCAAATAAGATTTCCTGTCCTTTTCGTGCTAATTCTGCTCCTTGCGAGATATCAAAATCTGCAAATTCAGAAATATCAGCACCTGCTACAAAAGCTTTTTCACCACTACCAGTGAGGATGATCACACGGCAATCTTCGTCATCATTAGCATCTGCAAAAGCATCGTGCAATTCGGCAATGGTATCTTTGTTTAAGGCATTTAATTTTTTAGGGCGATTGATTGTAATGGTCGTAATCGCATCTTGTGGGTCAACTAGTATGTTTTGATAGCTCATGAGTATAAATTTAAGTGTTGTAAAATTACCGAAAAATATTTAGAGTAGCTATAAAAAACGATACATGAATCCCTAAAAAAGTCACGAATGCACGAATACTTCATTTGTGCATTCGTGGCTTTTTTTATCAAAATTTTAAATCACTCGCTTTAATTTCCCTTTTCCATTGTTCGACACCATTACTGTCATAGACCTTAATTTCAATCGCTCTTTCTTGTCGCGTTCCATAGACATTAATATGTGCGTAGCTTTTCTTTTTTACTAAGGTTCCATCTACTTGCAACGGATTGTCTTCGGCACCTTTTCCTGCCACACCAGAAGTTAGCGGAGAAACAGTTAAATCATATAGTGGATACCCATTTTCTAAATCTAATTTAGTGAGTTCGGTATGATGCACATCTCCTGTTAGGAAAATAACACCATTTATTTTTAATTTTTCAATTGCCTTTATTAACTTCAAACGTTCTTGTGGAGCAAAATTAGCATGTCTTTCATAGGATTTTAATGGATTCAAAAACTGACCACCAATTACTACAAATTTAAATGGAGCATAGCTATTAACCAAGGCATCTAACAACCATTGCATTTGAGTTTCTCCTATTATATCGTGATGTTCAATGTCAGATCGTTTGTTAGGAGTTCGCCAATAACGATCATCTAAAAGGAAAAATTCGCAGTCAGCCCATTGAAAAAAACCTGTAGTTCCTTCGTCAAAAATATAATTTGGATTGGTAAAGAATAATTTAAAAGTTTCTTCTGTCACTTTTTTTAACGGATAACTTCTATCAGAATCATTAGGGCCATAATCGTGGTCATCCCATATTGCATATTGGTGAATGCTACCTAACATGGCTTGCATTTCTGGTGTAGATCTTGTGTGTGTGTAGCGGTGAAGTATACCTGTTTTACTATTCCAGTCCGCTTCTCTTAAGTAAGTATTATCTCCTAACCAAAGCATGAAATTGGGATCTTTTTTATAAATATCCTCAAATATTTGATATTGACTTCCATAAGGCGAGCCAGGTCTGTCATATTTCTCTTCGCTGATATACGTGCCGCTTCCTGTTGTAAAACTAAAATCAGGAGCATCTCCACGCCAAAGCCAAATGGGTTGTGATTCAAATTCTAGTTCATACGGGCGATCAACCCTATTATCATTGATATATAATCTATATTCGTATTGATTACTTGGCTCTATTTTATCAGCTAATAATCTTGCGATAAAGGCATTTTCTTTAGTTGTTATAATTTGTTCGGTCTCAAAAATAGTAGAAGGATTGTCACAATTCCAATATTCAAAATGTACTTTGGCTGGTTTGTTAGTTTGTACCCAAAGTAGGACTTCTTTCATGGTAGAATAACCGACCATAGGTCCTGATTGGAGAAACTCTACTTGGGCTGTACTATTTAATGATACTAAGAGGATGAGTGTAGTTAGAAGTAGTTTTTTCATTGGTGTATTTTAATGCTAGAAATTAACTGCAATTTAATAAATTAAAATCTTTATTCGTTAATCTTGATTATACTTTTTGATATCAGATTTACTAGTTCATATTTTTTTCTATTTTTGCAGGCTTTGTAAAAAAGGCATATTCTGTATTTTCAAAATTTTGATTTTCTAATTACATTAATAATAACGAATACCAATAAAATAGATATTTATTCTCAAGAAATAACTTTAGTTTTTCTTTGCGCCTTTGTGTCTTTGCGGTAAAAAATAATTTAAATGAAACGAGTTCTAAATATATTTAATCTAAAACAAAAAGTTGACTACAAAACTGAAGTCTTATCTGGTATAACAGTAGCTCTAGCACTAGTTCCCGAAGCAGTTGCCTTTTCTATGATAGCTGGTTTATCACCGCTTACAGGTTTGTATGCTGCTTTTACCATTGGTATTATAACATCTATTTTTGGTGGTCGTCCAGGAATGATTTCTGGAGCAACAGGAGCCATAGCAATTGTAATCGTCGCCTTAGCAAAGACACATGGCGTTGAATATGTATTTGCAACAGTAGTTTTTGCCGGAGTGATTCAAATGCTAGCAGGAGTTTTACGTCTGGGAAAATTAATTCGATTAGTACCACATTCCGTTATGTTCGGATTTGTAAATGGTTTAGCAATTGTAATATTTATTTCACAATTAGACCAATTCAAATTAAAAGATTCTAATGGTATTTTACAATGGTTAGAAGGTATTCCATTGTTTGTAATGATTGGTCTAGTAACATTTACTATGTTGATAATTTGGGGCTTACCAAAACTTACTAAGGCTGTGCCGGCTTCTTTAGTAGCCATCTTGACAATTTTTGGATTGGTAGTTGCCTTTAATATTGATACCACAACAGTTGGTGATATTGCCTCTATTAAAGGAGGATTTCCACCATTTCATATTCCTAAAGTACCTTTTACGCTTGAATCTGTAATGATCATATTACCTTATGCTTTTATTGTCGCTGGAGTTGGTTTGGTGGAGAGTTTATTAACCCTAAACTTAATTGATGAAATTACTGAAACACGAGGATATGGAAATAGAGAAGCCGTAGCACAGGGATTAGGAAATTTTGTTACGGGTCTATTTTCAGGAATGGGTGGTTGTGCCATGATCGGGCAGAGTTTAATTAATACTTCAAATGGGGCACGAGCAAGACTTTCTGGAATTGTAGCTGCAGTAATGTTGTTGGTGTTTATTATGTTTGGTTCGAGTTTAATCGAAATGGTTCCAATGGCAGCTTTAACGGGTCTGATGATAATGGTAGCTGTAGGAACATTTGAATGGGTAAGTGTAAAAGCACTTAATAAAATGCCGAGACATGATATTTTTGTGATGATTACAGTAATGTTAGTAACGGTGTTTTTACATAATTTGGCTTTAGCTGTTTTGATTGGCGTAATTATTTCAGCCTTAGTTTTTGCGTGGGAAAGTGCCACACGAATTCGTGCCAGGAAATATGTTGATGAACAAGGTGTAAAACATTATGAAATCTATGGGCCACTTTTCTTTGGATCCACTGCAGTTTTTGCGGATAAATTTGATGTAAAAAATGATCCACACGAAGTAATAATCGATTTTATGGAAAGTAGAATAGCCGATATGAGTGCTATTGATGCTGTAAACAAATTAACAGAACGATATGCTAAACTCAATAAGGTAGTGCATTTACGTCACTTAAGTACAGACTGTCGTCAGTTACTTAAAAACGCCGACAAACTCATCGAAGTAAATATCTTGGAGGATCCAACCTATAAAATTCCATTTAATTAGTTGAAAAACGGGTAATATATTTATGAATAAATAATGGTATTATGTCTGGTCGAGTGCAGTTGAGACCTAATTAATCCATTCTAGACTGTACTTCAAATTGAGGTTAATAGTTAGAATATCTAATACGATATTACTATAGTCAGTAATGATCGTTAAGCAAACAAATTAGTCTTGAGTCTTTCGTCGTCTAACAGTCTAACATCTTTCTTAGTCTCGTTTCCGCCAATTTTGCCTACGTGGTTTTTTATGTGTATTGGTATTCGAAGGATTTGTTTGATTGTTCCTTCTAGTTTTTGGCTTTGGTTTCCATTTTCCTTGAGGTTTTCTACGAGCTTGCTGTGGCTTTTTTGGTGTGATTTCATCATTATCTTCCAAAAAAGGATGATCAGCAATAACAGGAATTTTTTGGTTGATTAGCTTCTGAATATCACGTAAATAGGGTTTTTCTTCGGCACTACAAAACGAAATTGCAATTCCACTTGCTTTTGCACGACCTGTTCGCCCAATACGATGCACGTATGTTTCAGAGATATTCGGTAAGTCATAGTTGACTACTAAAGATAAATCAGACACATCAATTCCACGAGCAGCAATATCTGTTGCAACCAAAACTTTAGTAGTTCCTTTTTTGAAATTATTTAAAGCTTTTTGACGCGCAATTTGGGATTTATTACCATGAATAGGTTCAGACTTTATTCCTGCCTTATCTAATAGTTTTACAATTTTATTTGCGCCGTGTTTGGTACGAGAAAAAACTAGAGTTGATTTTACCGAATTTTCTTGGAGATAATGAATCAATAATTTAGATTTATTCCCTTTGTTGACGAAATAAACGGCTTGTTCTACTTTTTCAGCAGTTGCTTGTTCAGGTTTTATCGTTACCTTTTCTGGGTTTCCTAATATTTTATGTGATAAGGAAACAATGTTAGCTGGCATGGTTGCTGAAAAAAACAAGGACTGTCTTTTTACAGGAAGTTTAGCAATGATTTTACGAATATCATGTATGAAACCCATGTCTAGCATGTGATCGGCTTCATCTAATATAAAATATTCGATGTCTTTCAAAGAAATAAAACCTTGTTGCATTAAATCTAATAAACGACCTGGAGTTGCCACTAAAATATCTATACCTCTACGAAGTGCCGCTGTTTGTTTACCTTGTTTTACACCGCCAAAAATAACGGTATTTCTGAGGCCAGTAAATTTACCATAATCGGTGAAACTATCTGCAATTTGTATGGCTAACTCTCGTGTAGGTGTAACTACCAAAACCCGGATTTTTCGAGATCCCTTCCTTTGGTCTTGTTTCAAATACAAATGCTGTAAGATGGGCAAAGCAAATGCAGCTGTTTTTCCAGTACCAGTTTGAGCACATCCTAATAAATCTTTATTATTAAGTAAAATAGGAATGGATTGCTCTTGAATAGGCGTTGGATGTGTATATCCTTTTGCATCTAATGCTTTTAGGATAGGTTTTATTATATGTAAATCTTTAAATGTCATGTAGTATTTTAAAAGCGGCAAATGTAAGCTAATTGTTTGAATAAATGGTTTTTAGCGTTATATCTAGATTATAGCTATACGCTGAGTAACTTGGTGTTTTCTCTGTGAACCTCTGTAAAATAGCTATTCCGCAGTATTTTGTATCTGGCATTAAGGTGAGCTTTTATTGAAAGATAAGAAATTATCTTACTATTCAAAATTTGATTAGTTTTGCTTTTATGGTTAAAGAAATTCAAATTAGACTAAGACTTAAAGAAGTAAAAGTTGCCGACATTTTAAAAATAAAAGCATCGATTAGTCTAGGTATTGATAGAAGAAAAATCAATACAGTAAAAGTACTACGGAAGTCGATAGATGCCAGAAAATCTACGATATTTTTTAATTATAAAGTAGCGGTTTACATAAATGAACAAATTCCCGAATCCTCAAACTATTCCTTCAAGTATCAAGATGTTTCGACAGCAAAAGAAATACATATTATAGGTTTTGGCCCCGCAGGAATGTATGCCGCTCTACGATGTCTTGAATTAGGCTATAAACCCATAGTTTTAGAAAGAGGAAAGAAAGTTCGTGATCGCCGTCGCGATTTAAAAGCCATAAATCAATTGCATATTGTTGATGAAGATTCAAATTATTGTTTTGGAGAAGGTGGTGCAGGAACTTTTTCGGATGGTAAACTTTACACACGAAGTCTAAAACGTGGTGATGTTCGTCGTATTTTTGAAAACTTGGTTTATCATGGCGCTTCTGAACAAATTTTAATTGATGCCCATCCACATATAGGTACAAATAAATTACCGACAATCGTACAAAACATTCGAGAAACTATTTTAAAATACGGAGGTGAAATTTATTTTGAGAGTAGAGTAGTGGACTTTAATATCAAACAAAACAAATTACAAGCCATACAGCTACAAAACGGAGTGGAAATACCTGTCAATAAAGTGATTTTAGCAACAGGTCATTCGGCACGAGATATTTATTATCTATTGTATAAAAAGAATATTATGCTTGAAGCCAAGTCTTTTGCAATGGGCGTACGTGTGGAACATCCGCAACAGATAATTGATGCTGTACAATACCATTGTTCAACAGAACGTGATGCACTTTTGCCTCCAGCATCCTATAGTTTAGTGCATCAAGTTAATGATAGAGGTGTCTATTCATTCTGTATGTGTCCTGGTGGTTTTATTGTTCCTGCAGCAACTGCAAATGGTGAAGTTGTAGTGAACGGAATGTCACCATCTAGCAGAAATAGCAAATATGCCAATTCAGGAATGGTAGTTGAAATTAATGTAGAACAAGATATTCCAAAATACAATCATTTTGGGGTATTAAAAGGATTGGAGTTTCAAAAAGATTTAGAAAAATTAGCATTTAATGCAGGAGGAAAATCACAAACAGCTCCTGCGCAACGACTAACCGATTTTGTAGAAGGTCGCTTGTCAACAAATTTAAATGAAACTTCGTATCAACCTGGTTTAAAATCGGCTCCATTACATTCTCTGTTGCCCAAGATTATTGGAGGTAGACTTAGAAAAGGATTTGCTGCTTTTGGCAATAAAATGAGCGGATTTTATACCGCAGAAGCCAATGTGGTAGGTGTAGAATCTCGTACTTCATCACCAGTAAAAATTCCCAGAAAAGAGAATCTAGAACATCCACAAATTGAAGGTTTATATCCTTGTGGAGAAGGTGGTGGTTATGCCGGTGGTATTGTTTCTGCTGCTATGGATGGAGAACGTTGTGTGGAAGCAGCTGTACAAACACATTAGCTATACAAAATATTATAGTAGTATCGTTGTGTAAGAGTTGGTGTAAAACCAAAATATTTACCTTTTAAAAAGATACAGTTTTTGAATAAAATATTAGATGTTACAAAATGGGAAGAATACACTTATTTGAATTTGAGGATCAAAAATGGTTTCCAACTTTTTTACGGAATTATGGAACTGACTTTTTACAATTTTTATCGAATAAGACTAAGATGTATAAGCCTATTATTCCAATTATTGAAAAAGGGATTAAGGCAAGTGGAACCAATCAGATAATTGATCTCGGTTCGGGTGGTGGAGGCGGATTACTTTGGCTTAATGAAGAGTTAAAAAAGAATAATCCCAGATTGAAAATTCTTTTGACTGACTATTATCCTAACATAGCCGCTTTTGAACATACAAAAAGACAATCAGATAGTTTTGAATATATCAAAACACCTGTTGATGCAAGATATGTTCCTAAAGAATTAAAAGGATTAAGAACCCAATTTTTGTCATTGCATCATTTCAGACCTATTGATGCAAAAAAAATAATACAAAATGCAATAGATACAAATAGTACAATTGCAATATTTGAAGCACAAGAAAGAAGTATTCTAAGCCTTTTTGCAATGTTTTTTTCACCTATAACGCTACTTTTTTTGACGTCATTTATTAGGCCATTTAAACTAGGAAGGATTATTTTTACATATTTAATCCCAATAGTTCCCTTGTTTGTATTTTGGGATGGAATAGTTTCCTCATTAAGAACATACTCAGTAAAAGAGATGAAAGAACTTGTTGAAAGCGTGAACAATAGTACTAGTTTCAACTGGGAAATAGAAAGAATAAAATCAGGACCTGGTATTATTTTGTATCTGTTTGGGACTAAAAAGAAATAAATTATATTTTTTCATCACCTAGATTTGTAAAATTTTTTTTGATATAGATCTTGTGTGTTTATGTTTATCAAAATATTATTATCATTTACAACAATCCTTTTTTTAGGATAGTGTTTTAGAAAATCAGATAATATAAGGTCATGCTTATTTTCTTCAATGATTGCTTTCCCAATTTCATTAGTTAATAATACTGGATGTCCACCATGACCTTCAAAAACCGGAACTATAAATTCATTAGGAGCGTGATTTTTAAACACTTGTTTTAGAATTTCTTGATTCACAAACGGATTATCCACATTATGTATAAAAATAGGATGTTGTTGCATTAAACTTTGTAGCCCAACTTTAATGGAATAAAAACGTTCCCATTCGGGATGATGATTTATGACAATAGTAGCTTTATCCAGTTTTAGATTTAGTTTGTCAGCGGCTAAATTACCTTCTTTACTTAATACAACAATTATTTCTTCACAACCAAAGTCATAATATTCTTGTATTATTTTTTCTAGAAAAGTATGATTTTTGTCAAATACTAAAGCAAATTTTGGACTTTCCATTCTGCTTGAATTCCCCGCTGCTAAAATGATAACAGAGCATGATTTAAATATTTTTTTTGAATCTGACATTAGACAAAGATAGGATATTTACTCTTTGTCCATGATAGAATTTGGGGGCTTGATTCAAATAAGTATGTGTATTATCGTAATAATATTAAAATATTATGTGAACCTTTGTGTTTTCTCTGTGAATCTCTGTACAATAACTCAAAGCTATAACCATTTATAGATTGATGAGTTTGATTTTAGTGTTTAGTAAAAAAATAAAAATATATTACTCATTGTCAATCAAAAATATAATGCTAATTTTGCCGTCTTGATGACAAACCATCAATTACATAATAATTATTAATCATTAAAATTTAATGTTGGCATGTATTTAACATATTTAACACCAGAACAAAAAAAAGAATTATTCAAAAAGCACGGTAAATCTGAAAATGATACTGGATCAGCTGAAGGTCAAATTGCTTTATTCACAGAACGAATTAACTACCTTACGGGACATCTGAAAAATAATCACAAAGATTTTAACACAGAGCGTTCACTAGTAAAAATGGTAGGTAAACGTAGAAACTTACTAAACTATTTGATGAAAAAAGATATCCTTAGATATCGTGCAATAGTTCAAGAACTCGGATTACGTAAATAATCCATAACTGCAAAGAGACGTAATCACGTCTCTTTGTCATTTAAAGTCAATACATATACATATTGACACTATAAATTAAAAGCGTTATTAAACTTTTCATTGGAAACTTTTTCGACACAATTACAGTAACCAATTGTTTAATATAATCCCGAATAGTCGGGTAAAAAAATTTAAAAAATGATTCCAAAAGTTTTTAGAGAGGTCATTGACCTTGGAGATGGAAGAGAAATTTCCATCGAAACCGGAAAATTAGCCAAACAGGCTCATGGTTCGGTAGTAGTACAAATGGGAAAAACCATGTTATTATGTACAGTTGTATCTAATTATAAAGCAACTCCTGTAGACTTTTTACCTTTAACGGTAGATTATAGAGAAAAATTTGCAGCTGCAGGTCGTTATCCTGGAGGTTTCTTTAAAAGAGAAGCACGACCAAGTGACGGTGAAGTTTTAACAATGCGTTTAGTAGACAGAGTGCTACGTCCGTTATTCCCAAAAGATTATCACAGTGAAGTACAAGTTATGATTCAGTTAATGTCTCATGACGAAGAGGTAATGCCAGATGCTTTAGCAGGATTAGCCGCTTCGGCTGCCATTCAATTAAGTGATTTTCCTTTTGAAACTCCTATTTCTGAAGCTCGTGTTGCACGAGTAAATGGAGAATTCATTATCAACCCAAGTAGAGCACAATTAGCTGAAGCTGATATTGACATGATGGTTGGTGCTTCTGCAGATTCAGTAATGATGGTTGAAGGTGAAATGTTAGAATGTAGCGAAGAAGAAATGATCGAAGCAATTAAATTTGCACACGAATCTATAAAAGTTCAAGTTGCAGCTCAAGTACGTTTAGCTGAAGCTGTTGGAAAAAAAGAAGTTCGTGAATATGAAACTGCTGAAACAAATGATGATTTAGCTAAAAAGATATATGATCTTTCATACGATAAATGTTATGCAATCGCAAAACAAGGAACATCAAAAGCAGAACGTAGTTTTGCATTTTCAGAAGTAAAAGAAGAAGTAATAGCTTCATTCACTGAAGAAGAAATGGAAGAATTTGGTCACTTAGTTGGTGGCTATTACAATAAAGCACAAAAAGAAGCCGTACGTGAATTAACCTTAAGTGAAGGTTTGCGTTTAGATGGTCGTAAGACTGATGAAATAAGACCAATTTGGTGTGAAGTAGATTATTTACCATCAACACATGGCTCAGCCATTTTCACAAGAGGAGAAACTCAAGCATTGGCAACAGTAACTTTAGGAACATCTAGAGAAGCAAATAAAATAGATATGCCTTCTTATGAAGGTGAAGAAACATTCTATTTACACTACAACTTTCCTCCGTTTAGTACAGGTGAAGCACGTCCTTTAAGAGGAACTTCACGTCGTGAAGTAGGTCATGGAAACTTGGCTCAACGTGCATTAAAAAACATGATTCCAACAAATTGTCCTTATACGGTACGTGTTGTTTCTGAAGTGTTAGAATCTAATGGTTCTTCATCTATGGCAACGGTTTGTTCAGGGACAATGGCTTTAATGGATGCAGGAGTACAGCTTGTAAAACCCGTTTCTGGGATTGCCATGGGCTTAATATCTGATGGAGATCGTTATTCTGTTTTATCTGATATCTTAGGAGATGAAGATCATTTAGGTGATATGGATTTTAAAGTTACAGGTACTGCAGATGGTATAACTGCTTGTCAAATGGATATAAAAGTAAAAGGTCTTTCCTACGAAATTTTAGTAAATGCATTAAAACAAGCACGTGACGGTCGTTTACATATCCTAGAACAACTAACCAATACCATTGCACAACCAAATGCTGATGTGAAATCATATGCACCAAAAATGATTACCAGAAGAATTCCTAACGAATTTATTGGAGCATTGATTGGACCAGGTGGAAAAGTTATTCAGGAAATGCAAAAAGAAACAGGGTGTACTATTGTTATCAATGAAGATCCTGTTACTGAAGAAGGCATTGTTGAAATTTTAGGAACTGGACAAGAAGGCATAGATGCTGTTCTAGCTAAAATTGACTCTATACTTTTCAAACCTGAAAAAGGTAATACTTATCAAGTTAAAGTTATAAAAATGTTAGACTTTGGAGCTGTTGTAGAATATATGGATGCTCCTGGAAACGAAGTTCTTTTGCACGTAAGTGAATTGGCATGGGAACGCACTGAAAATGTAAGTGATGTCGTAAACATGGGTGATATTTTTGATGTGAAATATTTTGGTCAAGATCCAAGAACTCGTAAAGAAAAAGTTTCACGCAAAGCTTTACTAGAAAAACCTGAAGGTTATGTCGCAAGACCACCACGAGATAACAGAAGGGACAATAATCGTAGAGACTCTAGAAGACACGACAATCGTGGAAGAGATAATCGTCGAGACGATAGAAAACCAAGAGAAGATAAATAAAACCAATCATTCTCTATAATATTCAAAAAAGGGCTGTCAGTTATGACAGCCCTTTTTTGAGTTTAATACATAAGAAAAGCGTTCATTAAGATTAATGAACGCCTTCTTATTTACCCCCTTAGGATAAGTTTCCTTATCCTTTTTCATAATTTTTATACGGCGAATGTACTATTTTGCTTCCTGAAGCACTCTCATTTTATGCAATTTCGTAATGGTTATTTTTGCATTTTTCACAAATTATCATAATATTTGTACAATACTTATATAAAACATTATGAAAAACATCAGTAAATTTTTCATTATCAAACTCAAAGAGAAAATTCCTAAACATATATCAGTTACTGATGAAGTAGCTTCAATACTTGGATTGAATTATGATGCAGCTTACAGACGTTTAACAGGAAAAGTCATATTTAATATTAATGAAGTAGTACTCTTGTCAAAAACCCTTGACATATCATTAAATGAATTATTTGAGGTTGGAGAATCAAACTCATATCTAATTAGAGAAACAGCTCCTATTAAAACCCTTAATGATTTTTATGGATATTTTGAAAGTCTTTATAATGAATTAGCACCTTTAGCGAACAATGATGATGCCTCTATTTTATTTGGAGCTAGAGAATTACCGATGTTTTATTTCTTTAACAATCCTTTGCTAATTCGTTTTAAGGTTTTTTTATGGTTTTCAATCCTTAAGGTGACTCCTCTTAATAATAGAATCAACTTTAAAGATTTTCTAATTACGGATAAAATGATTGAATCTGCACAAAAAGTCGGAAAAGCATATAATAAAATAAATGTTACCGAAATATGGAGTTTTGGCTCAATCAACAATGTATTACAACAACTACTCTATTTGTATAATATGCAACAAATTGATTCCTATGATGCAAAAAACATATGTAAAATTCTTATTGATGAATTTAAAAAGATCGAAGAATCAACATTTAATATTAATCAAAATACAGAAAGAAAATTTGAATTATATCATAATGAGTTAATTATGATGAACAATAGTATGATTCTAAAACATAAAAATAAATTACACTTCGGTTATCCGTATGCCCTATTGAAATTCTTTATAATTGACAATCAAAAAGCTTGTAGAGCTCAAGAAATTTATATTAAAGAACAGATGAGACACGCCACATGTATTACAAACACAAGCTCTAAAGAACATGCTAGATTTTTTAATCACAAATATGCTAAAATAGAACAAGTTTTAGCAATAATAGATAACGAAGAAAACAAACCATTGTTTTTGTAAATAGTTAAAATATATTATTATAACCCGTTGTGCATTTAGATAATGCTAACTTTTAAATTATTAATATTTCTAT
>JAOZLL010000007.1:0-47405 GCA_029934835.1 Flavobacteriaceae bacterium
TGTTTATGTGTTTATGTGTTTATGTGTTTATGTGTTTATGTGTTTATGTGTTTATGCTAAAATACTAAATTTTATAAAAATCCTTATTAAATTGTCTAATCAATAAAATATTTTTTTCTTAAATTTGAAGCATGCAAATATCAAACCTACCTTTTCAAGATTTGTATCTTAACATCAAACGACCTTTATTCAAAGGTATTTTGTAGTTTATCCCAATAGTATATCAAATCATAATAATCTACCGACAACAAAGATTCTAGCTTGTTTATTTCTTTGTGACTTAGTGTCTTAGCGGTAAAATCAATTCCAAATGAAACTTCCATACGCAGAACCTTATAAAATAAAAGTAGTAGAAAAACTATATAGATCTACACAAGAAGAACGTACAAAATGGCTTAAAGATGCTAATTATAATTTATTTAACCTTAAATCAGAACAAGTATTTATCGATTGCCTAACCGATTCAGGTACAGGAGCTATGAGTGATGAACAATGGGCAGAAATGATGCGTGGCGATGAGAGCTATGCAGGCTCACGTTCGTTTGTAAAACTTAAAAATACAGTACAAAAAATCACAGGATACAAATACTTTCTACCAACTCACCAAGGTCGTGCCGCAGAAAATGTACTTTTCTCTGCCTTAGTAAAAGAAGGTGATATTATACCTGGAAACACCCATTTTGATACGACAAAAGGTCATATCGAATTTCGCAAAGCACACGCCATAGATTGTACTATTAATGAAGCTTTTGACACCAGTGTTTATCATCCTTTTAAGGGAAATGTCGATTTAAAAAAGCTTGAAAAAGTTTTTAAAGAGAATCCTAAAGAGAAAATTCCATTTATTGTAGTGACAATTACCTGTAATTCAGCAGGTGGACAACCCGTTTCTATGGAAAATGTGAAAGGCATTTCTAAACTTTGTAAAGAATATGGTATTCCATTATATTTTGATTCTGCTCGCTTTGCTGAAAATGCCTATTTTATCAAAAAAAGAGAAAAAGGCTACGAAAACAAAACCATTAAAGAAATTGCGTTAGAACTCTTTTCTTATGGTGATGGTATGACTATGAGTGCCAAAAAAGATGGTTTAGTGAATATGGGTGGCTTTATAGCATTAAATGATGAGAAGGTTTATAAAGAAGCTACGGTTTACAATATTATGTTCGAAGGATTTATTACTTATGGTGGAATGAACGGACGTGATATGGGCGCTTTAGCAGTTGGTTTAGACGAAGCTACCGAATTTGACTATCTAGAAAGTCGTATTGAGCAAGTTGCCTATCTCGGACAACGATTAGCTGATTTTGGCGTACCTGTACAACAACCCTTTGGTGGTCATGCTATTTTTCTAGATGCTAATAAATTTGTTCCTACTATCCCACAAGAGGAATTTAGAGCATGGTCTTTAGCCATGGAATTATACATTATTGGTGGCATAAGAGGTGTTGAGATTGGTACCATTCTAGCCGACAGAGATCCAGATACTAGAGAAAATCGTTTTCCTGAGTTAGAGTTTGTTCGATTAGCAATTCCAAGACGAACATATACAAACCATCATATGGATTATATTGCTGTTGCTTTAAAAAATATTTTTGATACACGAGCTAATGCTAAACATGGATACCGCATTATTGATGAAGCGCCTATTATGAGACATTTTACTGTAAAAATGGCAAAAATTTAAGTACATTTTAGAATACCTTTTGACACGATTTACATAGAGAACTCTAATAAAAAGACTATTTCATCTTTTGTGTGCTTGTTTGCATTACATAATTGTAATCATTTTTGCTATTTTTAAAAAATATTTGATTTTTTTATCAACTATTTCAAACTAAATTGTTAATAATAATTCTACAACATAACTGTATATCAATTACTTAAGGTTTAAATAATTTTAAAATCCAGTAACATCTATTACATAAAAGATAAGATAATCTTTTACTAACTGATAATGACATTTTTCATGTTTTTTTACGTTGTTTTTTTTGCTATATTTGTACTAATTTAACTAGATCATTAATTAATTATTCACAAAATGAAAAAATCCAATTGGTTTATTAGAGTTTTTGTTGGTATTATGTTAGTAGCTTTAGGTGCTACTGATGCAATGGCACAACAAACTCTCGACGATGTAAAAAAGGCACGTGGTTTAAATGACAACGATGTGCTATCTGCTGTTAAAACTTTCATGCCACGTGGTGGTCGTGATGAGTATTTTTCAATTGTAGGAACTGGTAACTCTGGTACTATGATTGTATATGGAATTCCATCTATGCGTATTTATAAATATGTAGGTGTCTTTACACCTGAACCTTGGCAAGGTTATGGTTTTGATGATGAATCATCATTAATGCTTAAAAAATCTTCGCTAGACAACAGAATTAGTACTTATGGAGATATGCGTTTCCCTGCCTTTTCTGAAAAAGGAGGAAATTATGACGGGCACTTTGCCTTTTTCTCTGATGGTGCGAACTCTCGTATCGCCCTTATGGGATTAGATGATTTTGAAACCAAACAGGTTTTATCAAATCCGTTATACATAAGCACCTATCCTGGTGTTGCCGTAACTCAAAATACAGAGTATGTAATCCAATCAAGTCAATATCCTGCACCATGGGATAACAAAACTACTTCTGAAATGAAATCTGGAGTTACTTTCTGGAAATTTGTAGAAGGTGAAAATATCCACAAAAGTAGAATGATTAAAGAAAAATCATTTACTGTAGAAATGCCTGCTTATAATATGGATTTCTTTGATGCTGGTAAAAGCTCAAGTGATGGTCTTATGGTCGGTCTTGCTGATAAAGATGGTAAAAGCTATATATATGTCTTAGACTATACCAAATTGGCTAAAGCTCCTTCGAAAAAAGTAAACGACTTTAATGTAGTTTCTTTTGCTGATGCTAAGAAAAATAATGCAGTTGGGTTTATCGAAATTCCTGCTACTGGCAAAATACTTAGAGTATCTCCTAATGGAAAAAGCTTTTTAGTACCTGCTGAAAATAATGTAATTGTTTTTGACTTTGCAAAAGTAAAATCTGCTTTAGCGAAAGGAGATGTTATTGCATTAGCAGATGTACAAAAATCAAGTATTGCTATTGGAAAAGATGTAATTGATGTAGCTTTTGACCAACGTAAAAACACGGCCTATGCTTCTGCACACGGTGACAGCAAAATAGTTCGTTTTAACTACGAATCAGGAAAAACAGGAAATGAAATAAAATTGAGTTTTAAACCAAGTTTCTTAATGGTTCCTCAAGGAAATTCTGCTTCGCCTCACTCTAACTACTTAACTGCAGTTAATAAAGAAGCTTTATATGATAATTATCCTAATGTAGGTCCAATTCGTCCAAGTTTTCAACATCTAATCGATATTTCATCTGATGACATGACTGATGTTTATACCATGTCTTTACCTCAGGCTAACGTTTATGGTTCAGTTGGCGTGTTACGTACAACAATTAAACCCGTAATTCGTTACCCAGTAGGTACCAATACTCGTACTGGTGAGATTTCTCGTTATAAAACGGTTGCTGGTCAAGAAAAAATTGAAAGAGACCCTGAAACAAAAAGAGTACATATATTTGGAACTTTAATTCGTTCACATATTACACCAGAAATCGTAACAGTTAATGAAGGTGATGTGGTTACATTCCATCTTACTAACTTAGAACGTGCAGAGGATGAAACGCACGGATTTACAGTTGACACCTATGGTGTTCATGGTAGTTTTGAGCCTGGTAAAACAGCTTCTGTTACCTTTACAGCTGATAGACCTGGTGTATTCCCTTACTATTGTACTGAATTCTGTTCAGCTTTACACCTTGAGATGGAAGGAATCTTATTAATTCGTCCTACAGGTTATGTTGATGTAGCACAAGAAGATGTTGTGTTAACAGAGGAACAATTGGCAGGTTATAAGAAAAACTACGAAGACAAACTAGTTGTTATTGATCAAACTCAAGATGTTATCAATAGTGTAGTAACTTTCTTAAAAGAAAATAATTTTGGTGACTATCCTTATGTTGCTGCTTTAGTTGACGATGCATTCGACCAATTGAAAAAAGCAGAAACTTCAAAAGCAAACCATGAAAAGTATGCCAAAGAAGGAAAATATAAAGATGCTTTCTTATGGGCAGAACAATACTGGCAATATCAAGTGAAAACTGCTGATGTTGGTTTACGTGCTAAAAAACTCTTAGAGGAAAAAATCAATAAATAATAAGGAGTAATATTAATTACAAAACAAAATTTTCAAAACAATGAAAAATATAGTAAATAAAAAATATGGCTCACTATTTATGATGGGCTTGTTTATCGTCACTTTAGGCTTACTTATGGTAAGTTGTGGTGATGGTGAAAAAAAAGGCGGTGATGAATACGCCGGTGGAACAAATATTTCCGGGAAACCTTTCGGAAAAGAATCTTTTGGTGATGTGGTAAAACGTAGAGGTTTAAATGCACAAGATGTATTATCTGCCGCAAAAACCTATACGCCAGATAATCTAAAAGATGAGTATGTGGCAGCAAACTCAGGTGGACAAGAAGGTAACTTACCTATGTACACTGTACCTTCTATGCGTATGTTAAAATATGTACCATTAAATACACGTCAACCTTATACTGGTTTTGGCTATAGTGAAGAAACTATGGATTTGATAAAGACTGGTTTTATTGAAGGTCAAGAAATTTTATGGGCAGATACTCACCATCTTGGTTTTTCTGAAACTGAAGGTGTTTATGATGGAAAATGGGGTGTGATTAATGATAAAGCAAATCCAAGATTATTTGTATGGGATTTAAAAGACTGGCAAGGAAAACAAACTGTTAATAGTCCTATTTTTAGGTCTAATCACGGTGGCTGTTTCTTTACTCCAGATTCTAAATACTTTATGGAAGCCTCACAATATCCAGCTCCGCTAGATTGGAAATATCACGAATTAAGTGAAGCCAATTTTGAAAAGTACTGGAGAGGTGGATTAACCTATTGGAAATTTGATAATGATAAAGGTAGAATTATTGAAAACGAATCTTTTACCTTTGAATTTCCTCCATATACACAAGATTTATCAGATGCTGGTAAATTAGATTCTTATGGATGGGGTTTTACCAACTCATTCTGTACAGAAATGTATTATGGTGGTATCGAAAGCGGTCGCCCTCCATTTGAGGCAGGTTGTTCTTCAAGAGATGTGGATTACTTACATGTAACCAACTGGCTTAAAGCAGAGAAATTATTAAAAAACGGGACAATCAAACCTATGATGGTTCGTGGTCATAAAGTTATTAAGATTGCAGATGCTGTTAAACATGATTTATTATTCTTAGTTCCTGAACCAAAATCACCTCATGGTGTTGACGTTGACCCAACGGGTAAATATATTGTGGTTGCAGGTAAATTAGATTCTCATGCTTGGGTTTACAAGTTTGATAAAATTATGAAGGCCATTGACGAGAGAAAATTTGAAGGTAAAGATAAGTATGGTATCAATATTATTAAAATTGAAGATGCACTACATGGAAGTGTAGAAGTAGGTTTAGGTCCACTACACAATCAATACGACAGTAAGCCAGGTGTAATCTATACCTCTATTTATGTTGATTCACGTATTACTAAATGGGATTATATCAATCTTAAAGTATTAGGTTATGTACCTTCTCATTATAATGTTGGTCACTTAGTATCTGCATCTGGAGATACACAAAAACCTCATGGAAAATACTTGATTTCATTAAACAAATTATCTATTGACCGTTTTAACCCAGTAGGTCCTTTGCATCCACAAAATCACCAGTTAATTGATATTAGCGGAGATGGAGACCCAGTAGTAATATATGATTTACCCTTACCAATGGGTGAACCACATTATACAACTTTAATTCATGTAGATGAGTTTGAATCAGAGGAAATTTACCCTGTAGGTACTAATATAATTACAGATAAAAAGTCCAAACATTTCACCGCTTTAGGTGCTGAAGGTGTAAAAGGTAACCACGTTTATGGAACGATAAAAGATGGCAAAGTAACGCCAACAGATTTAAATTTCAAACAAGGGGAAACCATTTACATTCACCTTACCAATCATGGTCAAACAAAAGGAGATCATTATGTATATGAGATCGCTTCTTATGATAAAATGTATGCGTTTGCTCCTGGTGAAACAGCAACTATCAAGTTTAAAGCTGAAAAAGCAGGTATGTATCCAATCTTATTTGATGCACAAAAAACACCCTCCAAACGTCAATTAATTGGCTATTTGGCTGTTGAATTTGATCAAATGGCAGATAATGATAGAGTATTAGCTTATACAGATCGTATCAACTATGATATGAAAATGCAATCCTTTAAACCATCAGCAATTGAGTTAGCAAACTTACTACCAGGTGAATTAGAATTTTTAAACTATGGTTGTAGTGCTTGTCATAAATTTGGTAGGGAATTTAATGGCCCTGATTTAGCGATGATTGAATTGCGTAGAAAAGACAAATGGTTAGAAGAATGGATTTTGGATCCAGATTCTAAAATGAAAGATGATGATATCGAAGCCATGCGACAACATTATAAGTTAGCCATGCCTAACCAAAATGTATCTAAAGAAGATGCTACTAAGATAATTGCTTATATGAAAGCAAAATCTAAAGAAGTAATGGATGAAAAAGCAAAAGATGCTCCTGCAGAAACTGCAGCAACGGGTGACTTCGGCAACGGAAAAGCAACTTATGATACTAAATGTATGGCTTGCCATGCAACAGGTGTTACAGGTGCTCCTAAGTTAGATGAAAAAGATCGTTGGGCAACTATTGGAGCTCAAGGTATGGAGGTACTTCTCAAACACACAATCAATGGATTCCAAGGAGAAATCGGTGTAATGCCTCCAAAAGGTGGATTTACTGATTTATCTGATGAAGACATGGAAAATGCTGTTAAATATATGCTAAGTGCCGCAGGTACTTCTGCAAAATAAATAGTTATAACCCGAGTAAGAAAATTTCTTACTCGGGTTTTTCTAAAACCTACTCTGATCATTCAGAAAAACAACTAAAAACTAAAACAAAATATTTATCTAATGGAAAATAAATCCAATAAATTTGGACTTCTTTACAAACTATTTGGTGTAATAGGAGTTCTGTTAATTATTGCTGTATACTTTATGCCAATTTGGTGGGTAGCTTTGCAAAGTCACCAATATCCTAAATCAATGTATCCAAAAGGTATTCGTATTGAGTTTAAGTATGATGGTGTATATAATGGTTGTGAAGGTGTTCAAGAAAGAGCAGAAATTACTACTAATGAGGGTGCAGATTGTCTAATGGAAATGACTGCTATTAACCATTATATAGGGATGTATCCTATTGTACAAGGAACTAACAGTCGTGTCTTTGAAGAACTAAAAGAAGGACAGATTAAACCTGTTCCAGAATATTATGTATTTGATACAAAAAGAGATGCAAATGGTGAAGATATTATCGATCCTAAAACAGGTAGTCCTGAACAAATAAATGTGACACCTCAATATCTAAAAGTATTAAATGGCATTTTAGTGTATTCAAAATATATTTTTTCTTTTTTAATACTCTTGCTACTCTATTTTATTGTTACACCTAAAAAACAGAATTCGGTATTTGCTTTTTTACCAGCATTATTACCTTTCTATTTCTTATTCCTATACATGTATTCTATGTATTGGTATGGACACCATCTAGATTTACATGGAGGAGGCGCTTTTGCAGGAATAAAGCCATTTATGCCAACTATTTTTGGTCATGGTAAAGTTGCTCAGTTTGAAACAGTAGCTTATCCATATTATGGTTTCTTGGTAGATTTTATGGTATTTGTGGTACTTATATTTGCCATATTATTTAAAAGAAAATCTATAGCATTGCAAGGTAACAAATAACAAATTTAATACTCAGCTGTCTCTTTGAATTCATTTGTGAATAGTTAATGATTTTCCATACTTTCATTATTCGAGTTGTAGTGTTTATTTAAAGAGACAGCTTTTTTTATCAATCTAAAACTAAAAAACTTATTATTATGAGAAACTATTTCCTCATATTGATACTACTATTACAATGGAATGTTTTTTCACAAAACAAAGCCACAGAAACTTTTGGTTTACTCACCGAAATCACCCCTTTTACTTCGGATGAAAATCAAGTATTCCTCAATACCTTACTTAGAAATCTTAAGCCTGGCGACACCCTAAAATTAAAACCTGGGTTTTATACTGGACCTGCTACAATTACAATTCCAAATGTAGTAATTGATGGAGGTGGAAAAGCAACTATTTCTGGTATGGCTAACGAATCGGCTATTTACGTGAAAGCAGCTAATGTAACCATCAAAAACCTACACATTACCAATTCTGGAGATTCTCCCGACCGACTAGATGCTGGTGTAAAAGTCTTAGAAGCAAACAATACACTAGTTCAAAATTGTCTTATTGAAGAATGTCTTTTTGGAGTGGACATCTTTAAATCAGATGGTGTTGTTGTTGAACACTGCGACATTACCTCTATTTCAACCAAACCTTTGGCCTTGAAAGGTGATGCCATCAGACTTTGGTATTCTACCAATAATAAGATCCAATTTAACTACTGGCACGGCGTACGTGATATGGTAGTGTGGTATTCCTCAGGGAACCATTTTGAGGGAAATAAAGGTGTCGGCAATCGATATAGTATTCACTTTATGTATGCCCACAATAACCGAATACATAAAAATGAATTTTATAATAACTCCGTAGGTGTATTTTTAATGTATAGTGAACAGACTATTCTTTCAGAAAATTTGATTCAAGGATCCGTAGGGTCAACAGGTATGTGCTTGGGACTCAAAGAAACATCATCTAACCAAATATTAAACAATCGATTTCTGTATTCTGCTTATGGTATCCACTTTGATGTATCGCCATTTGTAACAGAAAAAATAAATACAGTAGTAGGTAACGAAATTGCTTTTTGTAACGTAGGCATGCTCTTTCATTCTGACCTTGAAGGAAACTTAATTAAAAAAAACTACTTACATGATAATTTAACGCAAGTTTATGCACGTGGTAAAACTGCAAATGGCAACAAATTTGAAGGGAATTATTGGAGCGATTATCAAGGTTATGATAAAGATGAAGATAATGTTGGTGATGTACCTTATAGCTTATATAGCTACAGCGAACACCTATGGGCTTTTAATAGAGATGTAAAGTTCTTTTATGGAGCACCAATCTTAGAGGTCCTAGATTTCTTAGAAAGACTAGCCCCTTTTTCAAAACCAAAATTCGTATTAAGAGACAAAAAACCAATTTACAAGTGGGAACAAAATAAAGAACGAGAATATTAAAAAAATTAAGAATTTAGAATTAATGAATGTTAAGTTTTAAATATTGAATAGTTAACAATAAACTTTTCAGCTCTAATAACTTTAAACTTTAAACTAAGAAAAATGGGACAATCAAAATCAGACATTAACAGAAGGCAATTTCTAAGAAATGGAGCTGTAGCTGTAGTTGCTTTAAGTGCAGTTGGTGTAGGTGCTAACTATTTAAAAAAACTAAATGTTGAAAATGCGGAAACATTATTAAGACCACCAGGTGCTATAAATGAAGAAGAGTTTATTTATGCCTGTATAAAATGTGGTCTTTGTGTACAAATTTGTCCAATCGAAGCAATAAAATTAGCAGGTATTTCAGATGGTTTATCTTATGGCACACCCTATATAGATCCACGTGCACAAGCCTGCGATTTTTCTTGTGATGCCATGCAGTGTATAGAAACTTGCCCAACTTCTGCATTGAATTTTATTCCTTTTAAAACGGCAGGAGAAGAAGCTTATGTAGCTTATAATAAAGCTAATCCTACACCTGGTCCCGATTATAATCCTATTGCTATACAGTCTAAAGCAATGAAAGCCAATACCAAAATGGGAAAAGCAATTATTAATAGTAGTACTTGTTTGGCCGTTCAAGGAAAAGGATTTAAAGGAGCTCCTAGGGAAGAAGGTTTTGAAGGCATCTATCGTTCTCCAAACCCTAAACTTAAAGAACGTAAGGCAAGTCCTGTAAATGATCATTTATTCAATAGTGAAATTTGTAATTTATGTGTAACCGAATGTCCGATTGGAGATACTGCAATTATAATGGATGAAAGCATTGGAAATGATGGAGTAAAATATTGGAAACCAAAAATTTTAGATGGATGTACTGGATGTGGAGTTTGTGTAATGGTTTGCCCATCTACACCTGACACCATAATTATTGAAAAATTAGAAACCGCCTAAATTCTTGACTAATGATAAATATAAAAAAATTAGAACCCTTACCAGCTAAACGTCGAGAAGAAATGCCTAATTCAAAATTAGGAATTACCTTTAAAGAATGGAAAGCTAACAAGCCAAACAAAAATAAATGGCGTAACAAACGTTGGGCTGTACTACTTTTCTTTAATTTCTTATTTTGGGCATCTTTTGCCTTTGACATAGGTGTTTTAGAAGGTTCACTCAGTGGTTCACGTTTCTTTGGTATCTATTTGATGGATCCCTTTAACGCCTTACAAGAAATGTTTATTGCTAGCAGAACTGGATATTTTGCCATGTTAACAACCAACTTCTTTATCGGATTTTTTATAATACTAATGTTTTACTTCCTTATGGGTGGTCGTACTTTTTGTTCATGGCTTTGCCCCTACCATTTCTTAGCTGAAAATGCAGAAAAACTACACAACTATTTAGTTAAAAAGAAAAAAATAAAAGAACATTCCTATAATATTGCTATAAAATATATCTTTTGGATAGGTTTCCTTCTTTTAGCATTTTTTACTAAAACACTAGTTTTTGAAACCATAAATCCTGTTGGTATTATATCAAGAGCTATAATTTATGGCCCTGGATTATTACTTTTATGGGTTGTTGCTTTGCTGTTATTTGAAATCGTATACTCTAAACGATTTTGGTGTCGCTATGTATGCCCAATCGGAGTAACATATAGCGTATTAAAAAAAGTATCACCCGTAGGTGTTGAGTTTGATTTAAGTAAATGTGGACATTGTAGAGATTGCCAAGATGTATGTTTGGTACCTCACGAATTGTGGTTTGTAAAACGTGGCGAAGCAACAAAAGAGTTTCATACAACAGGCGCAGATTGTACCAATTGTGGACTTTGCGTAGATGTATGTTATGGTGATGCCTTAACACTTAAAATAAAAGGATTTGATAAGATCCTTTAGGGACAGATGACGGATAACAGGTGAATGTTATAATAATTAACTAATAGAATATATTGAACAAAGAGTAAAGAAAACCTTAGTACTTTCTTACTTAGCACCTTTGCAACTTTGCGAGAAACAATCAACTAAAAACTAACTAATAATGGAAAATTCTGAGACATTAATCTCGGTTCAAAAATTAACTAAATCTTTTAAAAAGACTTCAGTTATTGAAAATCTTAGTCATGATTTTAAAGCAGGTGAACGTATTGCCTTGGTAGGTCAAAATGGCGCTGGGAAAACTACTTTAATCCGTAGCATCTTAGGCTTATATAAATATGAGGGAAGTATAGATGTACTTGGTATGAATCCAAGAACTGAACGTGAAAAAATACTACATCATATCGGCTTTGTGCCACAAATACCACCTCCAATTAAAATGACCGTTGCAGAAATGCTTGAATTTTTTGGTACTCTAACCAATACTGACAAACAACAGTTTATTGATATCAGTGAAAAACTAGGTTTAGATGTTCAAGCAAATCTAGATAAACCTTTTATGAAACTTTCGGGTGGAATGAAACAAAAATTACTAGTTTCATTTGCCTTAGGTAGAAATCCTAAAATCTTATTGATGGATGAGCCAGCAGCCAATCTTGATCCTACTGCAAGAAAAATCTTATTTGAATATTTACATAATTTTGATAAAGATGCCCTGATGATAATCAGTAGTCACCGAATCGATGAGGTTGAGGGCTTGGTAAATCGCTTAATTGAAATGGATTTAGGAAAAATAGTAGTAAACAAAGAAGTATAATTAAGTAGAAAGGTTAAAATCTTTATGGACTTTCAACTTTAAGAACTTTATAAACTATAAAACTAAATACAATGAAAAAACTAATATTACTACTCGGATTTTTAATCCTCTTAAGTTCTTGTAAACAAGAGGTAACTTATGAAGCTCGTGATATAAACTTTGATCGAGATGTATGTTATGTTTGCCTTATGGGGTTAACAGATCAACGATATAACGCACAAGCCATTAATGAATATGGCGAAGTACATTGGTATGATGACATAGGATGTTTAGCTGAAGAAATGAGAGATACGGCAATATGGAATACATGGAAAGGGAACAAAGTGAAATTTTGGATTGGTGATGTCAGCAAAGGAAATGACCCATCAAACTGGATTGATGCAGAAACTGCCTATTATGATTATGGAAAACATACGCCCATGGGATATGGATATTCGGCTTATGCTACAAAACCAGATGTAGATTCGGTATTCACTTTCGAAGAAGTTTTAAAACGCATCAATGAAGGAAAAACAATGCGTGAAAACTTTATTCAAGAAAAAATGTTGATGATGAAAGACAATCCTAAGAAAATGAAAAAATTAAAGGAAAAACTAAAAAAAGAACAAAAAAAAAGTGATTCAACCTCTCATGTAGGGCATAATCACTAATTATTTAAAATCAATCTAAAAACAATAATTCAATGAAGAGTTTTGATAGTTTAAAACAAATCGTTCATTCAGATATTCGACAAAACTTGCGGTCAGCTTGGTTTTGGGCATATAGTATCTTATTTGGTGGTTTTGTAGCCATAATGTTTACCTCAGGAATTACTGAATCACAAATTATCGGATTTGTAGGTTTAAGTCGCCTAATGGTAACTTTTATGCAAATTAGTATGGCAATATTACCAATCTATGTCCTTATTTCAACTGTCCGGTCGGTAGTTGGTGATCGTGAAAATTCTGTAATGGAATATATCTTATCCTTACCCATATCATTCTCCAGTTATTTTTGGGGAAAACTTATAGGGAGATTTTTCATCATATACACACCCGTTTTTATTGCTTTATTAGGTTCCGTTATTTGGGCTCTACTAACCAAAATTGATGTTCCTTGGGATTTATTTTTCCTATACAGTGCCTTATTGGCATCTTTAGTATTTTTCTTTTTAGGATTGAGTATGTATATTTCAGCGAGAGCTACATCACAAGATATTGCGGTAAGTACCGCTTTCATTATCTGGTTATTTCTAGTAGCTTTTATAGATTTAATACTCATCGGAATTATGTTGCGCATGCGTGGAAATCCAAGCTTAATTATTGGCTTAGGGATGCTAAATCCATTGCAGGTTTTTAGAACAGGAAGTTTAATTCTGTTTGACCCACAATTAACGGTAATGGGTACTGCTTCATATTATATATTAGACACTGTAAATAGAAGTGTTTTCATTGCCTTTTCAATTCTTTACCCTATTGGTTTAGGTTTTTTGTTTGCCTATTTTGGAAATAGATATTTTAATAGAAATGATGTGGTTTAGAGTTAAAAGTTTTTAAAGTTATAAAGTTGAAAGTATATAGTTTATGAAACAAACAAGTACGGTTTTGCCACTAAAGGGAATGATTAATAGAGGACATCGTGTGTCATCTATAAAAATAAGATTTTAGATACATGAAACATTTAATTTCTTTAATTGGATTATTGGTGATAAGTAGTTTATACTATTCATGTGGATTCACCACTGCTGCTCCTGTTAGTAAGTTGTTTCCAAACGATCCTGATACTACAAACCTTCCTGAATTGGCCGTGTTTTTAGAAGCTGATCAGTTGGAAAAAATTATTAATGAGGAAACCACACTTTCTAATGGAAAAAAAAGATACAAAGGCATTATTTCCATTCCTCAAGATGGTGATGATTTTAGAAATGATTCTTTAGATGAGGTGTATTGGCCAAGAGTGAGTGTTATCGAAGGTGATTTTAGGGGTGCTTCTATACGTTCAGGTAGATGTCAGGATGGTAACTATCGAAAATCTGATTTTAGAGTAGCTGATGTTCGTTGGTCTATATTTAATAATGCAATTTTGGATAGCATCAATTTTAGTCAAAGTAGGTTGTTTCATGTCAAAGTTAACTATGCTAAATTATCAAACTCAAACTTTAAAGGAGCTAATATGTTTGGAATGGAAGGTCATTTTACTAAGATGCGAAATTGTGATTTCTCTGGTGCTTTGATGAAAGATTCTGAATTTTTAGAAAGTGATTTAACTGGTTCAATCGCTGTAAAAGCAAAACTTTTCAGAGCGGTTTTGTTAAATTCCAAATTAGACTCTTGTGATTTTTCCTATGCTGATTTTACGGGTGCTGGACTAGAAGAATCCTCGTTTGTTAACTCAAGACTTTGGCATGCTAATTTTCAAGGAGGGCATTTGCAAGGCACAAACTTTCAAGGAGCTGATTTAAAAGGCTGTAACTTCTTTGGTACTGAATTTGAAGGAACTAATTTCAATGGAGCAATAAACATTCCAGATGAAATTAAATCTTTTATCAATGAAGAAGGTTTAGCTACAGGTATTTGGCAAGACCCAAAATAAATTTAAGACAAAAGACTAAAAGTAAGAATATAGATAAGATGCAATTAATTATAAGAATCATACTAATAATAAGTGTTTTAGGACTTTTTGTTTTTGCTTCAAAACCAAATGGTATTAAGAATTTTAACAATCAAAAAATTAGCTTTAGTACCTATGTTATAGATACAGCAAAAAGTAAAATACATTGGAATTGTCATCACTTAGGTCAACTAAAATTTAATCGAGGTTCTATAATTATGCAAAACAACGAACCTAATGAAATCAATTTGACTATTGATATGACGAGTATAACCAATTCAGATATTGATAACAAATTACTACAAGGGACTTTAGAAAATGTCTTAAAATCAGTTGAATTCTTTAATACCGAGAAATATCCAGAAGCATATTTTGAATCACATCTAATTACTAAAATTGATAAGAATAACTACAACTATGAAGGTGATTTTATCATTTTTGAAAACGGCATATGTCAAAATTTTAAAGGAAGCATTAAAATCGTTGAGGATACCCTATATTTCAATACTAAAACAATCACATTAGACCGAACTGATTGGGGAATTTTTTACCTATCTGCAAACAATCCGAGTCCAAAAGACGAAGAAGACAGCTTTGCTGTTACGGATACATTACTAATAGATGCACACATTATTGCGTATAGAAAAAATAAGTTTACACACTATAGTGTCTTCTAAAAATGTAATAATTCTCTTTTGTGACCGCGAGAGGACTCGAACCCCCAACCCTCAGAGCCGAAATCTGATATTCTATCCAGTTGAACTACGCGGCCTTATAATAATAAATTAATTATTATTCATTAAATATAATCTTACAATACTTGAAATGGTTTTACCATCAGTTTTTGCTCCTAATTCCTTACTTGCTATTCCCATCATTTTCCCCATATCTGCCATTGTCTCTGCACCTATTCTTTGAGCAATTTCTATTATAGCTGTTTCTACTTCTTCTTTACTCATTTGTTCTGGCAAAAATGTAGCTATTACTGTAGCTTGTGCTAACTCAGGATCTGCTAAATCACTTCTATTCTGTTCTAGATACAAAGCAGCACTATCTTTACGTTGTTTAACTAATTTTTGCAAGATTTTAAGCTCCTGTTCCTCAGTTATAGTAACATCTCCACCACCCGTTTCTAATAACAATAATTCTGATTTTATTGCTCTTAATGATTCTAATGCTACCTTATCTTTACTTTTCATAGCAGCTTTAATCTGCTCCATTACTTGTTGTTTCAAACTCATTTCACTTTTATTTTAAGAGTACAAAAATAGCCATTCCAATTAAAGAAACAGCTATTTCGTGACGGTAATTTAAGATTGTTAAAATTTATTATTATAGTCTATCAAGCTAATCTACATTATCATGTAAAAATGAATTATTAGAACGCAATTGAATACCGTCATTTTCATCCATATCAATTGTTGTTCTAGATTGAGAATTATCTGCTGATGAAGGTGTATCATCTAACTCAATTTTTTGCCTTTTATAAGCTGGTTCTTTCTCTATCTCATCAATATTTGACGGATTTTTATGAAATGTATAATTATGCTTTTTTAAATGCATTTTTCTTGCTTCAGTAGTCTTTTTAAACTCTTCAATTGATGCATTTAATGGAGATATTATCTCATCATTTATTATTTTATCATTTCCTTCTAATTTGCTAATAACTTCTTTCTTTACTATTGTTTTTAATTCAAATTGTAAATCTATATCTTCCTCAATTGGTTTTACTTCAGACTCAATTTCTAGATTTAATTCACTTGATTCCTCTAAAAACTCCCCTAAATCGTGTCTTGTTGCTTCATTACTCTCTACCTGTATTTCAACCTCATCTACAACTTCTATTTCTTTTATTTCATCTGATAATTCAACTTCCATACTATCCTCATCACTAATAGGAAAATCAAAAGTTAATGCCATCTGTTTATAAGGTTCAATTGGTTTTTCTAAGACCTCTTCCTTCTCTTCATCAATAGTATTAATAATAAATTCTTCATCAGAAATACTTGATAAAACTTCATCATAAACCACCTCAATATTTTTTATAATATCAGATGTTGGAATCATTTCAAAAATTGATTCCATATCCTCATCTAGAGCCTCATTTTCTTCTGATGTATTCTCGTTAGTATTAATTTCATCAAATGTTACCTCAATATCTTGAATTATATCAAAAGAAGGAGAAAAAGCATTATTTTCTTGTATATCATCCTCTTCTAGGGTATGTATTATTTTATCCTGAATTGACGTTTCCTCGGTATCCAAAGGATTTTTTGAAGTAGGTGTTTCCTTTTTATCAGAGAAATCAAACTGCAATTCTTGATTATCTTCTAAAGAATGAACAATCTTTTTTACTTCTGTTTCAGTTATTTCGTTTTGTTGACCAGATGAAAAACCTGTTGCTATTATGGTAACCGCAATAGAATCACCTATAGATTCATCATCGCCAATTCCTAAAATAATATTTACATCATAACCTGCTTCATTTCTTATGTGATCATTGATTTCACCTATTTCATCAATCGTTACTTCATCTGTACCCGAAACAATTAATAACAATACGTTTTTAGCACCAGTAATTTTATTGTCATTTAGCAAAGGAGAATCTAAGGCTCCTTCGATAGCTTTTTGAGCTCTATCTTCACCAAAAGCAGCACTTGAACCCATTATGGCTGTACCACTATTAGATAGAACAGCTTTTGCATCATTTAAATCAATATTCTGTTTGTAATGATGTGTGATTACTTCAGCTATACCTCTAGCGGCTGTAGATAAGACCTCATCTGCTTTGGAGAATCCAGATTTATACCCTAAATTTCCATAAACTTCTCTTAGTTTATTATTATTTATTACAATTAACGAATCTACTTGCTCTCGTAATGCAGAAATTCCTTTTTGTGCTTGTTGCATTCTAGATATTCCTTCAAATTCAAAAGGCATAGTAACAATACCAATAGTTAAAAGATCTAATTCTTTTGCAATTTTAGCAATTATTGGTGCGGCACCTGTTCCGGTTCCTCCACCCATTCCTGCTGTAATGAAAACCATTTTGGTATTAGTAGCCAACAATTCTCTTAATTCATTATAAGATTCTTCAGCAGCTTTTGCCCCAATTTCGGGATTTGCTCCAGCTCCCATTCCATCAGTCAAATCAGCACCTAATTGTATTTTATTAGGAATAGGTGAATTATCTAATGCCTGAGCATCTGTATTGCAGATTACAAAATCAACACCTCTAATTTCTTGAAAGAACATGTGATCAACTGCGTTACTACCACCACCGCCAACACCAATTACTTTTATAGCATTAGATCTATTTTTCGGCATTTCAAAAGCTATATCATTTATCATTTTATCGCTCATTTTTTTCTTTTTTATCCTTTAACTCAATATTCTTATTCTGCATTTTCTAAAAAATCTTTTAACTTATCTGTCCAACGTTCAAAAATTCCTCTACGTTGTTTCGATTCAGTTTTTACTTCCTCTTCAGTGTTATCCTCAGAATCTGTTGTAGTTTTAGTTTGGGCATCTTCATCAAGTCTTTTTTGAGCTTCTAATTGATTTAATCCACTCATTAACAAGCCAACAGATGTTGCGTAAATAGGACTGGACAGCTCTTCATCGGAATCTCCTGCAAGATGCTCGTTTGGATAGCCTATGCGGGTATCCATTCCTGTAATATATTCTACTAACTGTTTCAAATGTTTAATCTGTGAACCGCCACCTGTTAAGACGATACCTGCAATCAATTTTCCGTGTTTAGTATCATGACCATACTTTTTAATTTCCTGAAAAACTTGTTCAACAATCTCCGTAATTCTTGCATGGATAATCTTTGATAAATTTTTAAGTGTTATTTCTTTGGGATCACGACCACGTAATCCAGGAATTGATACAATTTCACTATCTTTATTTTCGGCAGGCCAAGCAGATCCAAATTTCACTTTTAAAAGTTCTGCTTGTTTTTCGATAATAGCACATCCCTCTTTTATATCCTCGGTAACCACATTACCTCCAAATGGAATTACGGCTGTATGACGAATAATCCCATCTTTAAAAATAGCCAAATCTGTAGTTCCACCTCCTATATCAATTAGCGCTACACCTGCTTCTTTTTCTTCTTCACTTAAAACAGCATCTGCTGATGCTAAAGGCTCTAAGGTTATATTTGAAAGTCTCAACCCTGCACTTGTAATACAACGGCCAATATTTCTGATACTAGCAACTTGACCAACCACTACATGAAAATTAGCTTCTAAACGACCACCATACATCCCAACTGGTTCACTAATATTTGGTTCACTATCCACTTTATAATCTTGTGGAATTACATGAATAATCTCTTCACCAGGCATCATTCCTAACTTATGAACTTGAGAGGTTAAATTTTCAATATCATCATCATCAATTACTTTATCTGAGTCTGGCCTTGTGATATAATCACTGTGATGTAAACTCCTAATATGTTGTCCAGCAATACCAACTGAAACTTTTGATATCTTGTATCCAGATGCAGCTTCTGCTTCTTCTATAGCTTGCTGAATAGACTGTATTGTTTGCGTAATATTTGTTACGACTCCTCGTTTAACGCCAATGCTTTTAGAGCGTCCAGAGCCTATAACTTCTAGTTTCTGAAATTCGTTTTTACGTCCAATCATGGCAACAATTTTAGTTGTTCCAATATCTAAACCAACAGCTATTTTATTATCTTCCATTCGTCTTACTTTATTTTGAACAAACAACCTGATGGTTGAATTTCAAATTTATTAGTTTATACTTTTTTAAATTATCAGATTCCCATTCTTTTTTATAGAAAACTTGTAATTTCTTTAATTTATTATCTACATTATCTAAATTTCCTAATAAAACTTTATGCCTACCGATTCTTGTGTTCAATAAATAATCTCCATTTATTTTACGATGAATACCAATAATTTGCTTTTTATAAAACTCATTTTGATCCAATTTTTGGATTAAAAAGAATACTTCATTTTCCATTTCCCTATTAATAACTCCTGTTACAAGAGGTACTCGCGTTGAATAATTTGCAGACAATGGCATTGCTACTCCTTGTCTATCAAGATAATATGCCTTTATTCCATTATTTAAACGTGCAACTGGCACTCTTTGTGTTATGCTAGCCTTCAGCTTACCACTAGGTGTAATAAAAAGCTCTGCATTTTCTATCATCTTATTTTTGCGAACTTCTTGTTCCACTTGGTGTAAATTTATTAATGTTTTTTGCTTGTTGAGTAGGTTTGTTTCACTTTGTATCAACAATTTATTAACCATTTCAACACTTAAAAATGTATGTTGATTCTCTACAAATTCTACCTCAATTTCCTTAATATTATGTTGCTGATTTTTATGCTGGGCAAACGCATATAGAAATACAATTCCAGCAATTAATAATAGTACTTGTATATATAAAATTAATCTTTTCATAGCCTAATTCTATTTAGATTCTTTTTAACAACAGTAACTAATTCTCCAATATCACCAGCTCCCATCATTAAGACAATTCTTTTCTCTGATTCGATTATTTTTCGAGTAACATCTCTTGGAAGCACTAGTTCTACATTAGGATTTATTTTTTCTATTTTACGCACTAAAACATCAGAGGACACACCTACTATAGGATATTCTCTTGCAGGATAAATTGGCAAAACAACTACCTCATCGAATTGTGCTAAACTCGTTACAAAATCCTTCTCAAAGTCACGAGTCCTACTATAAAGATGTGGTTGAAAAACAGCTAATACTTTTTCGTTAGGATACATTTCTTCAACAGCATCATAGACTGCATTAATCTCTGTAGGGTGATGTGCATAATCATCAATTAGGATATAATCATCTGTTTGTAATCTGTAACTAAAACGACGGTGAACTCCCCTATATGAAAATAAAGCTTTGGCAATGTCTTGAAGTGAAACTCCAATTGTAGTAGCCATTGCCAAAGCAGCCATTGTATTTAGCACATTATGTTGTCCTGGTAAAAATATTTTAAGGTTTTTTATGGAATCAATTGGTGTTTTTACATCAAATAAATAAGCTCCATTATCAATTCGAATGTTGCTCGCTTCATAATCAGCATTATCATTTATACCATAGGTTTCAGCTTCAATAGGAATACCCTTACGTACTACTAATTTTTGTGATACTAACTCTCCAAATTCTTTAAAAGTTGCTACCAAATCATTGGCATTCCTATAAATATCTAAATGATCGGCATCTACTGAAGTGATGCATGCTACATCTGGTTTTAGTTGTAAGAAAGAACGATCAAATTCATCTGCCTCAACTACGGAATACTTATCACCTCCTAAAATTAAATTAGAGTTGTAATTTTCAGTAATTCCACCTAAAAAGCTCGTTGCGGAAATACTAGCTTCTTTTAATATATGTCCTAGAATACTACTCGTTGTGGTTTTGCCATGTGTTCCTGCAACCGCAAGGCAAATAGTATTTTCAGTAATACGGCCTAAAAACTCTGCTCTTTTTATTACTTTATATTCATGAGATAAAAAATAATCTAATAGCTTATTTTCATTTCTTTTTACCGCTGGCGTATAAACAACTAAAGTGTTTTCAATATTTAAATAATCTGTTAGAATTTCTTTAAAATCATCATTAAATTGAATCTTAATTCCTGATTCAGATAAATCTTGTGTTATAAGTGATGGCGTACGATCATAACCAGCTACATCTTTTCCCAAATGCTGCATATAACGTGCTAATGCACTCATCCCGATACCACCGATACCTATAAAATATATTTTATGTATGTTGTTAATATTCATTTTTTTAACCCTAAAAAAACTTAAAACTCTTGCAAGGCTTATTACATTATTTTATTAATTTTTCTACTTCATCAACAATATGTAATGTTGCTTCTGGTAATTCTAATTTTTTAATATTTATACTCAATTTGCTCTGTAGATCAATATCATTTATCAACTCTCCAAAAACTATTTGGAATGTTTCTAACTCAGCTTCTCTTAATAGAAGTGCCGCATTTTTCTCCACTACAGCAAGTGCATTCTTTGTTTGATGATCTTCAGTTACATTAGGTGATGGTACAAAAATTACTGGCTTTCCAACCATACATAATTCCGAGATAGAACCTGCTCCTGCTCTACTGATAATAAAATCTGCCGCTGCATAGGTTAAATCCATTCTATTTAAGAAAGCATGTGTTTGAACTGACTCTTTAGCATCATATTTCTGAAATTCATCAATATATAATTTACCTGTTTGCCATATAAGTTGGATGTTTTGTGCTAGTATCCAATCTAGATTTTTTTCTATCAAACGATTAATTGCTCTAGCTCCCAAACTTCCACCTAATACTAAAAGTGTCTTTTTATTCGTCTCCAACTTAAAGAAATCTAGTGCTTCTACTCTTTTAGTTGAGATTTCTAATAAATCTTGACGAACAGGATTTCCTGTTTTTAAAATTTTATTTTTTGGAAAAAATCGAGCTAATTTATCATAAGCAACACAAATTTTATCCACCTTTTTACTCAATAATTTATTGGTAATTCCAGGATAAGAATTTTGCTCCTGAATTAATGTTGGAATATTTTTTAAAGCTGCCACATACAAGGTAGGACCACTTGCAAAACCTCCTGTTCCGATAACTACATCTGGCTTAAAAGCGTTAATAATTTTATGAGCATTCCATAAACTACTGATTAGTTTAAAAGGAAATAGCAAATTTTTAAGTATTAATTTTCTTTGAATTCCCGTTATCCACAAGCCTTTGATGTCATAGCCTGATTGTGGCACTTTCTCCATTTCCATTCTATCTTTTGCACCTACAAAAAGAAAACTTGCATCGGGATAACGTTTCTTCAACTCATTGGCTATGGCTACAGCAGGATAAATGTGACCACCTGTTCCGCCGCCACTTAATAGTATGTTAGTCGACTGCTTCATATAATACATCTAAAGGGTTTTCATCATCCAAGTTTTGATTTATATCAATATCTGATTCTGTTGCACTTACACTTAAAACTATACCTATTGCGATACAGGTCATCCATATTGAAGTTCCTCCACTGCTCAATAAGGGCAAGGTTTGTCCCGTTACGGGCATTAAATTACTGGCTACTGCCATATTAATTATGGCTTGAAATATTATGGGAAAACCTACACCAATAACTAAAAGTGTAGCATAAACCGTTGTTGCTTTTTTAGCAACTACATATATTCTATATAGCAACCACATGTATAAAAAGATGATTCCGATACCACCAACTAAACCCCATTCTTCAACAATGATGGCAAAAATAAAATCAGAGGATGACTGTGGTAAGAAATTCTTCTGAACACTTTTTCCTGCTCCACGTCCAAAAATGCCACCGGTTGCAATGGCAATCTTTGCTTTTTCAACTTGATAAGTATCACTTGGGTTTTTATCCTGAAAATTAATAATCCTGTTTTTCCAAGTATCTGTTTTGTTTTTTAATCCTGTAGAAAAACTACGTCCTACAAAAATAAAAAGAACTAAAGCAATAAAACCAATTCCTATTATATTTCCAATATATTTTAATGGATAACCACCCAACATACTCAATACAATTACCGATAGAAATAAGAGTGCTGCTGTTGAAAAATTAGCGGGTAAAATCACCATAATAATAGCACCAACGGGCACCCATAATTTCCAAAAACTTTCTTTAAACTCAATTACCTTATCCTTTCTCCTTGAAAAATACCGAGCTACATACATCATTAATACCACACCTGCCAAAGTAGAAGTTTGAAAACTTATCCCAACTATTGGAATACGGATCCATCTACTTGCTGTGGCACCGCCTATGGTTGTACCTTTTGATAAAGTATAAACTAACATAAGAAAAACAAAGGGTAATATCAAAGTCGAACTACCACTAAAATAACGATAGGGAATTTTATGAACTAAATATAAAAGGATAAAACCCAATAGAATAATCAATGCATGTTTAAAAAGATAACCTGATGTAGAACCTACTCCAATTACATTAGCTAAATTGGAACTAGCACTATACATGGGTAAAAATGAAATCATAGCGAGTAGTATAAATACTCCCCAAATTCCTCGGTCTCCTTTTATGTTTTTTAGTATTGACATTCTATTCGTTTATCTCGCAAAGACGCGAAGGCGCCAAACTTATAATTTTAAAATTGCTTCTTTAAACTGATTACCTCTATCTTCGTAGTTTTTAAATAAATCAAAACTGGCACAGGCTGGTGATAACAATACATTATCTCCTTTATCTGCTAATTTATAAGCTACTTTTACGGCTTCTTCAGCACCTCTAGTTTCTACAATAATTGGCATTACATTTTGATAGGTTTCAATAATTTTAGAATTATCGACGCCTAAACACACGATTGCTTTAACTTTTTCTCGAACTAAGGGCATCAATTCCATATAATCATTGCCTTTATCTTCACCACCAACAATCCAGACTGTTGCTTTTCTCATAGTATCTAATGCATAGTATGTCGCATTGATATTGGTTGCTTTGGAATCATTGATAAATTGCACACCTCGTATGGTTAAAACTTTTTCAAGACGATGTGGTGCCCCTTCAAAATCCTCCATACTCTCACGAATCGTATCTTTACGCACTTTAAGAAGTGTAGCAGCTAATGATGCTGCCATCGTATTTTTGATATTGTGGTTTCCCTGAACTGCTAATGTGGCTAAACTCATAATATATTGGTTATTTTCTAGATTTATTACTATGTTATTTTCTTTTAAATAAGCTCCTTCTTTTATTATTTTCTGAATTGAGAAAGGAACTAATTTTGCTTTAGTTTTATGGTTTGATATCCATTTTGTAATTACAATATCATCAGCATCATATATTAAATAGTCAGTTGCTGTTTGGTTCATTGTTATTCTAAATTTAGAAGTGATATAGTTTTCAAATTTATTCTCATACCTATCTAAATGATCAGGTGTTATGTTAGTTATGATGGCAATATGTGGTACAAAATCCAGAATCCCATCTAATTGAAAACTACTCAACTCTAACACATAATGATTAAAACTTTCTTGGGCTACTTGCTGTGCAAAACTGTAACCAATGTTGCCTGCTTCCCCAACATCAAATCCTGCTTTTTTAAGGATATGGTATAACATCATTGTTGTGGTTGTTTTACCGTTGGATCCTGTAATGCCAGCTATAGTTGCATTAGTGAACTTTGCTGCAAATTCTATTTCAGAAATAATGGATATTCCTTTTTCAACTAGTTGTTGAACTATGACAATATTATCAGGAATTCCAGGGCTTTTCATCACCATATCTGCCTTTAAAAGATACTCTATCGAATGTCTACCTTCTTCAAATTTGATATCATTCTGCAACAAGACATCCTTATATTTTTTCTGTATCAAACTACTATCAGATACAAAAATGCTATAACCCATTTTTTGAGCTAAGATTGCCGTACCAACTCCACTTTCGCCAGCTCCTAAAATCACTATGTTTTTTTTAGTTGCCAATCTATCTTACTTTTAAGGTAACAATGGTTAATACGGCTAACATGATCCCTATAATCCAAAAACGAACTACTAACTTACTTTCGTGATAACCTTTCTTTTGATAATGATGATGTAATGGTGACATTAAAAATATACGTCTACCTTCTCCGTACTTTTTGCGTGAATATTTGAAATATGCGACTTGAATCATCACAGATAAAGTCTCTGCAAAAAAGACTCCTGCTAAAATTGGAATTAACAATTCTTTACGTACTGCAATTGCAAGAACTGCTATAATTCCACCAATGGTTAAGCTTCCTGTATCACCCATAAATACTTGAGCAGGAAATGTATTGTACCATAAGAATCCTACTAAAGCTCCAGCCAAAGCACTTACAAAAACAGTCATCTCACCGGAATTTGGGATGTACATCACGTCGAGATAATCAGCGAATATGATATTACCAGATATCCATGTGAAAATCCCTAAGGTTATGACAATGATTGCTGAAGAACCTGCGGCTAAGCCATCTATTCCATCGGTAAGGTTCGCTCCGTTTGAAACTGCAGTTATTATAAAAATTACAAAAGGAATAAAAATTAACCAAGCATAGTTTTGATAATCATCGCCTATAAAACTAACGAAATATGCATAATCTAACTGGTTTCCTTTTATAAAAGGAACGGTTGTTTTTACCGACTTTTCTGCTTCACCAAAAACTTTTGGTTTCTTATTTGTATTTTCAATTGCTATTTGATTAGTTGGTAATTCCTCTTTCATCTGCACTTGTGGATGAAAATATAGCATGGTTCCAACAAATAACCCTAAACTAACTTGTCCTAATATTTTAAAACGACCTTTAAGACCATCTTTATTCTTTTTATAGATTTTGAGATAATCATCTGCAAAACCAATTGCACCCATCCAAAGAGTAGTTACTATTAGAATAATAATGTAGATGTTATCCAACTTTGCAAGTAACAGCACAGGGATTAGTGTTCCTAAAATGATAATGAGTCCACCCATTGTTGGTGTACCTGATTTTTCTAACTGACCACTTAAACCTAAATCACGAACTGATTCACCAATCTGTTTTTTACGCAAATAGTTGATAATTTTTTTTCCAAAAAGCATCGATATAATCAAAGAAAAGACAAAAGCCATAGCAGATCGGAACGTGATAAATTGAAATAATCCTGCACCTGATAAGTGATAATGTTGTTCTATGTATTCAAATAGGTAGTATAGCATAATGCTCTTGTTTATTCACCGCTAAGACGCAAAGGCGCTAAGCTGACTTGTTTATGGTTTATTTTAAATTAAATATTTCTTTTGCTATTTTATAATCATCAAAATCAAATCGTTGTCCATTTATTTCTTGATAGGTTTCGTGTCCTTTTCCTGCAATTAGCACTATATCTCCTTTATTTGCCAATTTTCCTGCTGTTTTTATCGCTTGTTTTCTATCTAAAATGGATAGTGTCTTTTTGTAATTTTCTGGTGAAACTCCAACTTCCATCTCTTCAATGATAGTTTGAGGATCTTCGGTTCTAGGATTATCAGATGTAAAAATGGCTTGATTACTTAACTGGGAAGCAATATGTGCCATTTTGGGCCTTTTTGTTTTATCTCTATCGCCACCACATCCAACAACCGTTATTAATGTTTCGTTATTGGTACGGATATCGTTAATTGTTTGAAGTACGTTTTTTAATGCATCTGGCGTATGTGCATAGTCTACAATAGCTGTTACACCATCATCTGATATAAAATATTGAAAACGACCTGCTACACTTTCTAATACACTGATAATTCTTAGAATCTCTAATTTATCTAAGCCTAATTGATTGGCAATTCCATAAATTGCTACTAAATTATAAGCATTAAAAGAACCGATGAGTTTAGACCAAACTTCTTGTCCGTTAATATTTAACAACAAACCCTCAAAACGATTTTCAATAATTTTTGCTTTATAGTCTGCTCCTGTCTTTAAGGCATAGGTTACTTTCTTTGCATTTGTATTTTGAAGCATCACCATCCCATTTTTATCATCTACATTTACAAGGGCAAAAGCCGTTTTGGGTAGTTGATCAAAAAATGTCTTTTTAACATCTCGGTATTCTGCAAAGGTGTTGTGATAATCTAAATGATCGTGCGTAAGGTTGGTAAAAACACCACCTACAAAATGCAAGGATTCTATACGTTTTTGATGAATTCCATGTGAACTCACTTCCATAAAACAATGACTTACACCTGCATTAACCATCTCTGCTAAATAGCGATTTATGGTAAGTGCATCTGGTGTTGTATGCGTTGCTGGAAATGTATTATTTCCTATTTTAATCTCAACAGTTGACAATAATCCTGAAGGAAAACCTGCTCGTTGAAATAAATCATACGACAAACTTGCCAAGGTAGTTTTACCATTGGTACCTGTGATACCAATCAAGTTTAATTTTTGTGAAGGATTATCATAAAAATTAGCTGCTGCATAAGATAAAGCTACATTGCTGTCTGACACTTTAATATAGCTTATATTCTCTCTTAAATTTTTTGGTATAATCTCACAGATTACAGCAGTTGCTCCTAATTCAATAGCTTTATCAATAAATATATGTCCGTCTGTTATTACTCCTTTTTGAGCTATAAACAAGGTGCTATCACTCACTTTACGCGAATCGAATGCAATTGCATCAATACTCATATCAGTACTGCCAATTGCATCTAAAATTGGCACTTTATATAATATGTCTTTTAAATTTTGCATTAGGTTAATAATAGATAAACTGTTTTTCCTTTTTTGATTTTCTCACCTGCATGAATCGATTGTGTTCTGACTGCACCTGTCCCCGAAAACTGAACAGATAAGCCTAAATTTTCTAACAAACTAACTGCATCCATTCCAGACATCCCTTTGACATTAGGCATAGTTTGATAAGATTTTTGAGCTTGTTTATCATATTTATTAAAATGATTATCTAGTTTAGAATAAGCTCTACTCGCATTATCAACTGTGAAAATCTCAGGAGTTGCCGTATAAATCTTTTGAGCGATTTTTTTAAATGCTGGTGCTGCCACTATATTACCGTAATATCCATTTCTTGTCGGCTTATGAATCACTACTGTACAGGAATACTCTGGCTTATCTACAGGAAAAAACCCTGTAAATGATGCGATATAGTACAAAGAATCGGTCCAGTATTGCGCTTGACAGGTTCCTGTTTTCCCCGCAATTGAATATTCTTTAGAATGAATATTTGTTGCGGTACCACGTTCTACCACATTTCGTAACATTTCCTTTGCTTTTTCAACTGTTGATTTAGAGCAAATTCTTTTGTTGATTACTTCAGTCTTAAATACTATATTTCCTTTTGAGCTATTTTGATAACGAATTTCTTTTACAAATTTTGGCTTTACCATTTTACCATCATTAGCTATAGCATTGTAAAAAGTTAAATTTTGTAAAGGTGTTAATTGTACACCATATCCATAAGACATCCATGCAAGTGATGTACCACTCCAAGATTTATCATCAGGATGTGGAATGATTGGTTTTCCTTCACCTCTAATAGGTAAACCCAGAGTTTGATCTAAATTCATACGACGTAAACCCTTGACAAACTTCTTAGGATTGTCTTTATAATTATCATAAATCAATTTAGAAATCCCAACATTTGACGAAACCTCTAGGGCTCGTGCCGATGAGATTATACCATAACCCTTTCTATTTGAATCTTTTATCTTACGTTTATAAAGTGACCATGAACCTTTCCCTGTATCCACAACCGTACTGGTATCTATCACCTTATCCTCTAAAGCGACAATCATACTCATCAACTTAAATGTTGATCCTGGTTCATGAGATTCACCGACTGCATAGTTTAATTTTTCATAATATTTTCCATCAGCTGTTCTCCCTAAATTGGCTATTGCTTTAACCTCTCCTGTTTTAACTTCCATCAACACTACAGAACCGTGATCGGCTTGAAATTTTTCTAGTTGCTCTAGCAAAGCTTCGTGTGCAATATCTTGCATGTTGATATCAATGGTCGTAATGACATCCATTCCATCTTCAGGCTCAACTTCATTATTATCATTGATAGGTTTCCACTGTCCTTTGGCGATTTTTTGCTTGAGTCTTTGTCCGTTTTTTCCTTTAAGATCATTTGCAAAAGCACCTTCGATACCTGGTCGACCACGATAATCAGCATAACCAATTGTTCTTGCAGCTACTTTACCCAAGGGATGCTCCCGTACTGTTTTTTGAATGGCAATAAAACCACCTCGATTGGCTCCTAGTTTAAAAATAGGGAAGCTTTTAATTTTTTTATAATCAGGATAACTTAGATTTCTTGCTATGAATAAATACCTGTTTTTATGACGTTTAGCATCATTAATTCTTTTGGTGTAATAAGAAGGTGGATTCCCTAATAATTTGGATAATTCTTTGGCAAGCACTGGTAATTCTTTCTGAATGATTTTATTGTCAACTGTAAGCACATCCATTCTTATTTCATAACGAAACATAGAAGTTGCTAATAAACTTCCATCTGCTGCATACACATTACCTTTATTGGCATAGATAGTATCAATTTTCTCTGTTATTTGTTCAGATAAATCTTGATATTTAGCTCCATCAATAATTTGAATATAGATTATTCGTGCTGCCACACCTATCATTAAAACAAGTAGTAATGCGAATAAAAAACTCGCTTTTCTAACAATATGTTGGCGTTCTACTGACACGTTTCTGATTATTTTTTACTTTGTATTTCTCTAATTACTTGCGCTGGTCTATCGGATGGCTTCAATCCCATGTCTTTCACTTTAGCCACAACACTTGATTCTAATTTCAACTTCATTGACTGTGATCTCAAAGCAATATATTCTGCTCTTAACTCACGTTCTTGATTACTTAACTTTGTTATTCTCATCACCTTTTCATCGGTTATATGTCCGCTTCGCACCATTAGCATTAATAGAAAAATAACAAATACAACCATTCTCCAATTCTTAAAAGCATCTGCATCAAGCAGGAATTCTCCTCGTAGAAATTTGAATATATTTTGTTGTATGTTGACCATTTATAGTATTTATTCTTTTTATTTAAAAGATTATTCTATTTAAATTTTCTCTGCTATTCTTAACTTAGCACTTCGCGCTCGGTTGTTTGTTTTAATTTCTTCAAAAGTTGGGATGATTAGTTTCCCTACTTTTTTAAGAGGCACTTCAAAATTTCCAAACATATCACGTTCGGGTTCTCCTTCAAATAACCCATTTCTGATGAATCGTTTCACCAATCTATCTTCTAAGGAATGGTAAGATATTACACTCAACCGCCCATTTTTATTTAATATTTCTGGCACTTGATTTAAAAATTCTTTTAAAACGGCCAACTCTTGATTTACCTCAATGCGAACCGCTTGAAAAACTTGCGCTAAAATTTTATTTTCTCGACCTAAAGGCAAAAACTTTGCTATTGCAATTTTCAAATCAAAAGTTGTCTCAACAGGATTCTCTAAACGTGCCTTTATGATATCGCTTGCAATTCCTTTTGCTGTGCGTAACTCTGCATATTGAAACAGAATGCTAGCTAACTTTCCTTCTGCATATTCATTTAATACTTGATATGCTGACAAAATATTTTCTTGATTCATACGCATATCTAATTTCCCATCAAATCGAGTTGAAAAACCTCTATCTGCACTATCAAACTGATGTGATGAAACACCTAAATCAGCTAAGATTCCATCTACTTTTATAATCCCATAAAAACGTAAAAACTGTTTGAGATATCTAAAATTCTCAGGAATTAAGATAAAACGTTCATCATCAATCTTATTCTTTTGTGCCTCAGCATCCGTATCAAAAGCAAACAATTTTCCTTCTTTACCTAATTTCTCTAAAATCAATTTAGAATGACCTCCGCCACCAAAAGTGACATCTACATAAACACCATCTGGTTTAATTGCTAAACCATTGACACTTTGCTCTAAAAGGACTGGATTATGATATTTCTTCTGTGTTTTCATTGTCGTTACCCATTACTTCTTCTGCTAAATCTGCAAAGCCATCAATCGCATCATTCACTGCTGTTTCATATTTGGTTTTATCCCAAATTTCAATGATATTAACTGCTGATGACAAGACTAGTTCTTTACCGATACCGGCAAAACTTATCAAATCTTTAGGTATGAGTATGCGCCCTGAAGCATCCACTTCTACCACCTTAACTCCTGCGGTAAATAAGCGTATAAAATCATTATTTTTCTTGCGAAAGCGATTCAGCTTATTAATCTTTTGCATCATGGCATTCCATTCTTGCATCGGATATAATTCTAAACACTCTTGAAAAACAGAACGCTTTAACACAAAACCATCCTGCAGGGCAGGAAGTAGTTGTCTTTTCAGCGGTGCTGAAAGCATTACTCGCCCCTTTACGTCGGCTTTACATTCGTATGTTCCAATTAAGCTTATCACAATGTTTCACTTATATGAGTTCAAAAGTATAAAATATTTACCACATTTTACCACATTTTGCCACATTGTTAATAACTTTTAGTTAACTATGAATGAGTAGCTTATATTATTATCCCATATATGACGTTATTAAAATGATTTCATAGATCTCCATTTTTAAATAGTAACACAAAACCAATTTCCATAATCATCTTTGAGATTTCTTTCAAATGGTAGAATTCGTTATTTATTGGTTATCTTTGCAGCTTAACCAAATAACCAACTTTAATGAAACCAAAACTAATAACAGAAGGCAACTTTAGTTACTGGGAAAAAGGAGAAGGACAACCCATTATCGTTTTACACGGTTTAATGGGAGATTTGAGTAATTTTGGAGAGCTTTTTGATTATTTTTCTGAACATGATTATAGAGTGATTATACCTCAATTGCCTATTTATACACTACCCATTCTTAAAACAAATGTTAAGAATTTAGCCCTATATACTAGAGATATAATAAAACATTTAGGTTTAAAAGATGTAGTCTTATTAGGAAACTCTTTAGGAGGTCATGTGGCACTATATTTCACAAAGCATTATCCAAAATTAGTAAAGGCTCTTGTATTAACAGGAAGCTCAGGTCTGTATGAAAAATCTTTAGGAAGCACCTATCCCAAAAGAAGTAATGAAGAGTATATTAGAGGAAAAGTCGAGGAGGTTTTTTATGACCCTGCAATTGCTACTGATGAATTGGTTGCTAATATAATGGATACCGTAAATAATCGTGGTAAAGTAATCAGAACACTTGCTTTAGCAAAAAGTGCCATTAGACATAATATGGCTGACGATATACCCAATATGACAATGCCAACTTGTGTTATCTGGGGAAAAAACGATTTAGTAACTCCTCCTGAAGTAGGTGAAGAATTTCATGAATTATTACCTGATTCTGATTTATATTGGGTAGATAAATGTGGCCATGCTGCCATGATGGAACATCCTGATGAGTTTAATCAAATACTTCATCGATGGTTCAAAGAACGTAACATCTAATGAAAATAAAAACAGCTCACTTTGTAATTAGTAATACTGATGTTGCAAAATGTCCACCTGAAGCCTTACCCGAATATGCTTTTATCGGACGATCTAATGTTGGAAAGTCCTCATTGATAAATATGTTGATGGGACGAAACAAGCTAGCTAAAACTTCTGGAAAGCCTGGAAAAACACAACTTATTAATCATTTTATTGTAAACAATAATTGGTTTTTGGTAGATTTACCTGGCTATGGTTATGCAAAGACTTCAAAAACAACACGTGCCGTATTTCAGAGTTTTATTACGAAATATTTCTTCAAAAGGAAACAACTTTCTTGTGCTTTTGTGTTAATTGACATCAGACTTAAACCTCAAAAAATTGATTTAGATTTTATGCAAAAACTAGGTGAAAATGCCATTCCTTTTTGTATCATTTTTACTAAAGTTGATAAAATCAAATCAAATCAAATCAATAAAAATATTGCCATTTACCAAGAAACTATGATGGAAACTTGGGAAGAAATGCCCACCTATTTTATTACATCTGCGACAAAAAAAACAGGGAGAGACGAAGTTTTACATTTTATTGGGCAGATTAATGAAGAGGTGAATAATAGCAAGTAGCTGTTGGCTGTTGGCTGTTAGCAAAATAAAATTTTCAACAAACAAACAGCCAATAGCGTAAAGCATAAAGCAAATTTAACAAGAATGCACTCCACTAAAAGCACTTTACAAGTACTATATGAGGACAATCATTTGATTGTAATCAATAAAAGAGTTGGTGATATTGTTCAAGGTGATAAAACTGGAGATACCCCATTAAGTGAAGTTGTTAAAAGCTATATCAAAGACAAATACAACAAACCTAGCAATGTGTATTTAGGAGTTGTACATAGATTGGATCGCCCTACAAGTGGTATTGTTATTTTTGCTCGCACCTCTAAAGCACTTTCAAGATTAAATAAATTACTTAGAGATAAAACCATTCAAAAAACCTATTGGGCAGTTGTTAAACATAGCCCAGAAAAAGAGGCTGACACACTTATTAATTACTTGATAAAGAACCCAAAGAACAATAAATCAACTGCTTATAATTCCGAAAAAAAAGATACCAAAAAAGCTATTTTACATTATAAACTTTTAAGAAAATTCGACAACTATTCTCTTTTAGAGGTTGATTTAGAAACTGGGCGACATCATCAAATAAGAGTACAATTAGCTAAGATTGGATCGCCAATTAAAGGTGATTTAAAATATGGTTTTGATCGTAGCAACAAAAATGGCGGGATTCACTTGCATGCACGAAAAATTAAATTTATTCATCCTGTTTCAAAGGAAGTGATTGAAATTGAGGCTCCTGCTCCTGATGATGTACTTTGGGATGCATGTTGATTTTTTTAACCGCAAAGAGCGCAAAGTTTTTCGCAAAGGTCGCAAAGAGTTTGTGCTGAAAATGGGAAACAAAAAACCCCATCAGAATTTGACAGGGTTTAGAATTTTTTAAATATTTATTTTTATTCTATAACTAATCGTTGTGTACTTATCCCTTTATTTGTTTCTATTCTAACAAAATACAATGCTGGACTTAAATCAGACACATTATAACTATTGTTCGCATTTGTGTTAAACGACTTTACTAACTTGCCTGTTAGATCAAAAACACTAACTTTACTAGCTTTTGTATTAAGAATGAATATCTCTGAAGCAGGGTTTGGATAAATTGTTATAATATTCTGTAAAGCTTCAGTATCGACTGCTAAAACTACTTCTTGATTTCCAAAAATTTTAAATTCTCCTGGCTCTAAGTTTATTGGACTAGCCGTATTTGTTACATTAAATGATGTATCATCCATTAAGTTATACCATGTTCCTGTGTTAGGAAAATCTGGTATAATACCTTGTGCTGTTACATCAAAGTTTGCTAGGATTACTACATTCTTTAAATCAGAACTTGGTAGTGTAGTATCATAAATATATATACGTGGTGTTAGACTACCAGACTCTATTGTATAATCTCCTTCAAAAACATCCTCCTGTTGTTTTAAGGCATTGATTTTTGCCCAATCATTATATATTTGAGCTCGATCAGTATCTGCCAGCCAATCATTAACCCATTGCGGTTGTGGTTTAGTGGCTAATTTACAATCATAAGGAATCGTACTAGATTCATCATTATAAGAACCATCTGTACAAGTAAAGATGGAATTCTCCATACCTAATTCACCAAAGTGCCAAATCATTTTTGGTCCTGGTATTGGAATAGTCACGGCACCCAAAGCCGACATTCTAGATAATGCTACTGCTAATTCTGTAACATTATGACCTGAATTAGAGGTATTTCCATATTGTAGGTTTTTATACATCAAACGTTCTTCATCATGACTTTCGGCATAACCTACTAATCTTTTATCCGTAAAACCATGACTTTCATATCCCATTCTGTCAAAGTTTTTATTGCCATTTTGTCCCATGGTTAATTCGTTATACGGATCTCCCATTTTTCCCCACATCATAATACCTTTTCCTTCGCCTATTCTATAATTTGCCCACTGTTGCTCTTCATTATCTGCTCCTAAATGTTCAAATATCACATAATGTGTCGGGTCAACTGACCAAGAATAATCTGCATATTCTTTGAGTATTGCTACTCTATCTGGTTGATATGAATTAGTACATCCTTCATCACCTTCACATTCTTGTGTAAATCCTTTGGTTAAATCCCAACGGAATCCATCGATATGAAATTCTTCAATCCAATGTTTAATAACACGTTTTGTATAGGCTTTTGTCAAAGGTTGTTGATGGTTAAAATCAGAACCAACACTATATGAATGTGTTGCTTCTTCATTGAAATATGGATTTTCAGAACTTGGTTCTCCCCAACCATCACCATCATCATCAACCATCCACATTCTATTCATTGGGTTGCGACCAAAGGCATGATTTAGGGCAATATCTAAAATAACTGCAATATCATTTTGATGACAAACATCAACCAGTTCTTTAAATTTATCAGCTGTACCGTAATACTTATCTAATGCCATGTGAAACGCAGGATTATAACCCCAACTTTCATTGCCTTCAAATTCCATTATGGGTAATAATTCAATAGCATTAATATTCAAGTTTTTAAAATAGTCTATACGATCAATTAAATCTTGAAAATTACGATTGGCATCAAAATCTCTGATTAGGACTTCGTAAATCACTAAATCCTCTTTTTTAGGTTTTACAAAATTGGCCACTTGCCAATTATAGGCTGACTGTCCCGTTTGTAGTACCGTTACTTCTCTTTCTTGACCATCAGGATAAACAGGCATATTTGGGTAAGAAACTGCAGGAATCCAAGGATCATCAAAGGGTGATAAAACTAGTGTTGAAAAAGGATCGGCTGTTTTGACCAATTCTGGTGAATCGTCAAGTGCTGTTTCTTCTGCAACCCAATATTGATAGGTATAAATTGTACCTGCTGTTAAACCAGTTAGTTCTAGCCAATACTTTCCAGTTGTAGCATCTTTTTTCATAGCATAACTAGCGGTAGGTTCCCAATTATTAAAACTACCCGAAACATAGACAAAATCTTTAAGAGGTGCATCTAGTACCAAAGTAGCTTTGGTTGAATCAGAAGCATTATAGTTAATTCCATCCTCTAGACCTGAAGGTAAACTTTGTGAGCTTGTATTATTAACTAATATGACAAATGATTTAGTTATACTTGAACTTCCTTGCGTAACCACCAAATCACAATATTGGTTTTCAGTTAAGTTTGTGAAATTATAACCGTTATAAAATGTTGTACCATTTTGAGTATGAACGCTTGAACCATTTGCAAATAATTCATAATCTGCTGGACCATTGGTATTTTGAGCAATAATTTGTGTACCTCCACCTGAGGCAACCAAAATAAAATCAACTGCATTTGGATTGATCATCTGAACTTGAAATGCACCTACATTAAAGAAAAAATCTGTACATCCATTATCTTTAAGTTCTTCTGAGCCATCTTCACTACGAAATACCATTCCCATTTTGGTTATTTCTGAAGCCTCTGTACTTGATAGACCATAATAAGTTTCTGGGACAAAGGTGATACTCCATAAACCGCCACCTATATCGGTCATTTCACCTACACCATCATCCAGTCCCCAATTACCTATAGTATGTTCCCAAGGATCTGCATCAGCTCCAACACCTGAATGTAGATACACTTTTGTTGGGCTACTAAACCCATTACAATCGGTATCACTACTATTTGTGTCAACGGTAATAGTTACTGATTGATCGACTTCCATTGGATCTGGATTTGTAACAACCGCTTGTCCCATACTGGATAGGGTAAATAAATATACTAATATTAGTAGAATTTTTTTCATTTTTTGATTATTTTAGGTGTGTAAATATAGTATTTTCATCCTTTTATAAAGAATAAATCTGTACTTAACAAAAAGTTAAGTACAGATTTATTAGTTAAATTATATTAATAACCTACCAAGCATAAAGATTGATAGTTGGTGGAGTAACTGCAAAATTAACTTCTACATTATATGTCCCTGCAACTACAGGAATATCTGATCCACCTTCTTCAAGTGTTCCATCATTACCAGTATCACCATAATTTAAACCCCATGCATCATTTTGTCTTACTTTAATAAAACCATCAACTAGTGTGATTCCATTAACATAATAAGTTCCTTCATTAATACCAAAGTCTGGAGTGAATTTAGTGTCTGGGCCATCCCAAGAATTTGGAGTAGCATTACCAACAAGACCCCAAACATCCATCTGCTCGAGAGTATACTCATTATCATTTAAATCTAATGTAACTAGATAATGACCTGCAGTCACTGCAATATCTGCTCCACCACTTTCTAAAGTACCGTCAACGCCATCATCACCTAAATTAACTCCCCAATCGTTGTTAAATCTAAATTTGATAAAACCATCAGTAATTGTAATTACGCCTTTCCAATTATCTTGATAAGAGTTATATTGTAATTTAAAATCAGGTAATGTACCCCATCCATTTGCAGTTCCATCTCCAACAAGACCCCAAGTAAATGGTTCCATTGTCCAAGTTAAATCATTTAGATTAAACATTATTTTATAGGTTCCTGCAGTTACAGGGATATCAGATCCACCTTCTTCTAATGAACCATCATTGTCTGTATCACCATAATTTAGCGTCCATGAATTATCTTGTCTAAATTTAATCATACCATCACGTAAAGTTACATAAGCTACATGTAAACCTGGCGTATCAGTTGTATAGAAAGGTAAATCAGGAATATTTGGGTTACCCCAAGATCCTGGTGTTGCACTTCCCACAACTCCCCAATTTGTAGATAAATCTAATAATGAAGAATAGGCTGTTACATTTAAAGTAACAGGTTCAGAATTCATGGTTTGAAAATCACTCAATCTAGTTTGAACCATTACAGCAATATCGGTTGCAACATCTGTTTCAACACCCAATGATAACAATTTACTATTTAAGGTCCCTTCTGTAAAGGTTTTAGACATATCTGTTCCAACAGGTATTGTTTGTGCTGTACTAAAATCTCCACCTACAAAATCTAATAAAATTTTATAAGTAGGTGCTGCATTAAAACCAAATTCTGGTTCTGTCCAAGATACTGTAACCGCATCATCAGCCATGGTGTCTTCAGTTAAAACAACTGAATCAATTGACAGACTAACAACTGTGTTAGCATCTGGATTAAGTTCGATTAATTCTTTTTCTTCACAAGCTCCTAATATCAGAAGAAAGCTCAGCAAGAAAATTGACTTGTTTACTATATTTTTCATGTTGTTCATATATTAATAACCTGAATTTTGAGTCAGGTTAGGATTAACTGATAATACATTTGTTGGTAACGGGAATATATTTAAATGATCTGATACCGATACACCATCTTGAGCATTACCTTTAAATGGCCACATATAAGAATCAGTTGTAAAGTAACTATAACGTATTAAATCTGTACGTCTTTGTCCTTCCCAATATAATTCTTTTGCTCGTTCATTAATTATAAATTCTTCATTAACATCTCCACTTGTAATATTTCCACTATTGCTTCCATAAGCTCTTTCACGTAATTCGTTTATCTTATTTGTGGCTGTTCCAAGATCTCCACCACCACCGTTTACAACGGCTTCAGCATAATTCAAATAGATTTCTGCTAAACGGATAATTGGTAAATCTGTATCTGCAAAATTATCAGAATCACTTCCATCATTACCAGAAGAATCAATATTTCTAAATTTGCTTACTGCAAAACCATCACCAAATTGAGCCATGTCTTCAATCTCTAAATTTTGTCCTTCTGAATGGAACATTCCACGTTTATCACTTGAAAATGGTGCCAATGTATAAGTTAAGGCATCAATATCTAAGGTAATATAATAAGTACCTGTGCTTGGTATTACAATATTTGTTCCTCCAGATTCTAACGTATTATCAGCATCATTATCTCCATAATTCTGTCCCCAATCTTCATTAAAACGGAATTTTATTTCTCCTGCTACTAATTCAGCATAAATTGCATATTGGTCTGTTGTAGTCTCAAACATTTCCATATCAGGTCCACCCCATTCGTTTGGTGTTGCACTACCTACAAGTCCCCAATCACTTTGTGTTCCTAAAGCAGCATTTAAAGCATCAATATCAACAGCAAATTGATTGACTAGGTTTTTAGTTGTGCGTAGTCCAAACCAACCACCATTAATCCCGAAATCATCAGGGTTCATTGAACCACCAACTGAAGCATGAATTAAAAAAGTAGTACCACCATAAGTTTGTGAATGCATACCATCAAAATTTAAAGCAAAAATAAATTCATTTTGCGCACCATTTGTATCATTATCTGCCAAAAATAATTCATCATAAGCTGTCCCGTTTCCATTAGCATCGTTAGTATTAATACTATAAGATGAATTCATTACTCTCTCTGAATATGTAACACAATCAGTATATCTTGATATTCCTGTCCATACATCAGCATTGAGATACAATCTAGACAATAATGCCCAAGATGCTACTCTATCAACACGACCATATTCGTTAGATCCACTTTCTTTTAAAATATCTTGGATTTCTAATAATTCTGATTCAACAAAATTAAAAATCTCTACACGATTGCTTTGTGTTGGTAAATCTGATGTAACTACGGTTACTAAAGGTACATTTGCATATAAATCTATAAGATTATAATAGGCATATGCTCTAATAAAACGTGCTTCAGCAATAAAAGCAATAACTTCATCATCAGTATTTAGTGCCTCTGCATTTTCAATAAAAGCATTAGAAAACGATACTACTTGTGCTAATCTATAATACATAGCATCTGTAAAATCATTACCTGCTGCCCAATACATACCATGTAAATCTTGCAAACCGGCATCTCCCCATGCAACAACTGCATTATCTGTTGTTAATTCATTCAAGTTAAATAACATACGAGTAAACTGAGAAAAACCTTCATCAATATCTGAAATATCTGGATCACCTGCAGGTCCTCTTTGTCCAGTTAAAGCCAAACTTGCATATACTTTAGCCAAAGCTCCTTTTGCTTCTGCTGCATTTGCAAAAACATTTTCTTCAGTAAAACTGTCTGGATCAATAGGTAATTGGTCTAAATCTTTATGACAAGACATCACCATTAGCGTGATCACCGAAAGAATTACTATTTTGTTAATAATATTTTTCATTATTCTTATTTTTTTATTAAAAATCTAAATTAAATCCGAAAGTAAATATTCGTGGTCTAGGATAAAAATTATTATCTATTCCTCCACTAAGTTCAGGATCTAAACCTGAATATTTAGTAAACGTGGCTACGTTTTGTACTGTCCCAAAAACTCTAACATCTGCACTTTTCAAGAAATCAGGAAAACTCACTCCTAAAGTAATATTATCTATCTTAATAAAAGATGCATCAGTAACATAATGATCACTTAACAGATTAGTTTCTGAATCAGTCTGAAATCCTGTATCAAAATAATCTGTATGTATATTACTTAAAAATGGATAAGTCGTCAAATCTGAAGGAACTCCTCTACTTGAAGCAATATTGTTATAAATATAATTTCCAATATTTGCTCTACTAGTAACAGAGAAATCCACATTATCTACTTTTAAAGTAGTACTTAATCCCATTTGAATATCAGCCATTGGATCTTTGTAATAATATTTATCATTGTTGTTGATAATGCCATCATCGTTTCTATCAACATATACACCTTCAATTGGTTTTCCATCTTCATCATATACTTGCTGATATACATAGAAACTATAAGGTGTTTCACCTTCTAAATGGCTTTGAACAGTATTCCCTACACCACCTTCAATACCTCCTGTAGATTGCTCAAATGGCATATAGGTTACTTCATTATCATTAAAAGCAATATTATAGTTAAGATTCCAATTTACATTATCACTTTGCACTACAATACCATTTAATTCAAACTCGATACCTCTATTGACCATATCACCTACATTTTTCTCTACACGATTTGAAAAATTGGTAAAAGGATCGACTAATGCCCAAATTATTAAATCTTTGGTTTCTTTTTGATAGACATTTACAGATCCTGACAAGCGTCTATTAAACAAACTGTAATCTAGACCTATGTTGGTTGTTCTACCAACTTCCCAACGCAAATCTTTATTGATTCGTTCGGGTCTATAGGTTTGATAAAAAGAAGGAATATCTCCTGTTTCATACCCAAATTGGTATTCTGCAGTAGAAGTACTACCATTATATCTTGTTAAAAATCTATAAGGAGCTAATCCATTTACATTTCCTACTTCTCCATAACCTACTCTTAGTTTTAATTCATCAAATTTTGAATTATCCATAAAAGCCTCTTCATGAATATTCCAAGCCAAAGCCGCAGAAGGGAATAAGCCCCATCTATTATTAGGATTTAATTTAGAAGAAGCATCTGTTCTAAGCGAAGCAGTTAAAAGATATTTATTATTAAATTTATACTTTAATCTTCCGAAATATGAAATTAAGACATCTTTTGATAAATCAATAGTCTCATAGTCATTTCCTTGTTGAAAATTCCAATCATCATAACTAAAATCATCTGGGCTAAAGGATTGATATGAATAACCTGCCAATATTTTTATATTGTGTTTTTCAAGATCTTTTGAATACGTAAGATAAGTATCTAGAAGCTTATTATCTCTCTTATTTTTGTAAGTGTCATGTGTACCTATCCAACCTGTATTAGTTGAAGCATATACTTCTGATATTATCTTACCACCATTACTTTTTGATTTATCTAGACCTAAATTTAATGTTGCAGTAACATCAGAAAAGAAATGTAATTTATAATCAATTTTTGCATTAGCAATAGTTCTATTGACAAAAGAAAAATCTTTATACTGATTTAATTTAGCAAGAGGATTTGCTGGCGATAAACTATTTGGGTTTCCAGATATTGGGTCAATCCAAGTATAATAGCCACCATATTCAGACATTCCACTATAAACTGGTTGTGTTGGATCAAAAGCTATAGCAGCACCTATGGCTTCACGATTAGCAAATTCATTTTCAACATACATTATTCTAGCATCTATCCCAATAGTCAAATGATCATCTAACAAACTAGGCTTTAAGCTAATAGAAGCAGTAGTTCTCTCAAAATTATCATTTTTTAAAATTCCATCCTGATTCGAATAACCTACAGACGCTCTTAAAGGAATGCCAAAAGCACTACCTGTTGCACTTAAATTATGTTCTGTTCCTGCAGCAGCTTTATAAATCTCTTTTTGCCAATCAGTTTCTGCATTACCTAACATCGCTATTGTAGCAGCATCTTCTGTTGCCATTACTACTTCTCTAAACTCTTCAGCATCCATCATTTCCACCATTTTATAGGGACGATAAAAGGAAGATTTGGTGCCAAAATTAAAAGTAAAATCTTTGTCCTTCCCTTTTTTTGTGGTAATCATAACCACTCCATTTGCTGCACGTGAACCGTATATTGCAGTAGCAGAAGCATCTTTTAAAATAACCATACTCTCAATATCATTAGGATTAATAACATCTAGAATATTTCTTGACCCGCCAACTCCTTCATTACCTAACGGAATTCCATTAACTACATATAATGGTGAATTTGTTAAGCTAAGTGAACTTAATCCACGAATATTTATAGTCCCTCCTTCTCCAGGAGCTCCACTTGGTGCTGTCACAGTAACTCCTGCAATCTTCCCTGTAATTAAATCTTGAGCAGAAGATACAGAACCTTTGTTAAAATCTTTAGTTGTTACTTTGTTAACTGAGCCTGTCATATCCTCTTTTTTAGCGGTACCATACCCAATAACAATAACTTCATCCAGAGATTCTGCACTTTCTAATAAAGCCACATTAATAGTATTCGAAGTAACGGATACTGTTTGTGTCATATATCCCATATAGGAAAACTCCAACACACTAGCATCTTTTACATTATCAATCATGTACTTACCGTCAAAATCGGTAGTAGTACCTTGTTGAGTTCCTTGAATCTGAATACTTACACCTGGTAAAGGATCACCAGATGATTGCTCTGTTACTGTACCACTTACGGTGCGTTGTGCCACCATAAGCATTGGAATCAAGAATAAGATACTTACAATAAATAATCTTAATTTGTTCATTTGATCATTTGTTTAATATTATTAATAAATAAAACTTTCATTGATTTATTGATTATACTTTTATAAATCAATTAGTTACATCTTTTTTTCTTTATGTAATAGCTGTTTTTTTTTGAAAATTAAACAATAAGCTTAACATTCACATTTCACAGGGTTAAAATTAAGATAATATTGGTATTAAGAAACTGACAAATAACAGTTTTCGCTACGAAAACGTTTTCGTGTTAAAAACTTTTTGTATTTTGTGAAACAGATTTTAATACTATTTTATCATTAAATGTTAGGATGCCAAAAAAAGTAAACATTAAAACAATTGCTTCAGAATTGGGCGTATCCCCTTCAACTGTTTCAAAAGCTTTAAAGGATAGTCACGAGATTAGTGAAGAAACACGTTCTAAAATTCAAGCTTATGCTAAATTTTATCATTATAAACCTAATACGTTAGCCCTTGGATTACGTAATCAAAAAACAATGGCTTTAGGTGTAATTGTTCCTGAAATTGTACATCATTTTTTTTCAAGAGTTATTAGTGGAATTGAAAATACAGCCTCACAAAATGATTATAATTTAATGATCTGTCTCTCTAAGGATCAACTTTCAAAAGAGATTCAAAATATTGACATGCTTACCAATGGTAGCGTTGATGGTCTATTAGTGACCGTCGCAAAAGAATCACTTGAAAAATGTAATTTTGAACATTTTGAACGCTTAATAGCTCAGGATTTTCCAATTGTTTTTTTAGATAGAGTTCCTCCTAATTTACAGATTGATAAAGTCATCATTGATGATTCTGCTGGTGGTTACAAAGCTGCCAAACATCTGATTGAGAAAGGATATCGAAAATTAGCCATCTTAACTACTCCTCAGCATGTGACTGTTGGTGTTGATCGAGAAATGGGGTTTTTGAAAGCGCTAAAAGAATCTGGACTAACCATTTATCCAAAATTTGATATTAAAGTGAATGAAAATGAACCAATAGATTCTCAAATTGAAAAATTATTTAGTCAAAAAGAACTCCCTGATGGTATTTTTGCTGTTAACGAAAACTATGCCTCTATCGCTCTTAAAATAGCTCAAAAAAGGGGATTGAAAGTTCCTGATGATATAGCAATAATTGGTTTTACTGATGGACTTATTTCTAAAACTACTAATCCAACTCTCACCACAGTTGCCCAACATGGGTATACTATGGGATCACAGGCTACAGAGATTCTATTAAATAGAATTTATAATAAAAACGAGGCAATTCCCAACCAAACAATTGTTATTTCTACCAATGTTGTGGAACGAGAATCTACTTAGAATAGACAAAAGGCAAAAGGCGAAAAATACAAGAATAATTTTCAAACAAAAAAAATATCCTACCTTTGTGGCTTGTTAGTCAAACTTAGACTTAGCATTTCACACTTCACAATACAGCAAACTTGGTTTGTTGCACAAAATTTTTATTGGATACAATGCATGCATTACTAATGATAGCTATTGGCTATTGTATATGTTTGTCTTGTACATTTCAATTAATTATAAAAACTAATTAATGATGAAAAAAAGACATCTCAGTTTTTGGGAAATTTGGAACATGAGTTTTGGTTTTCTAGGAATTCAATTTGGATTTGCTTTACAAAATGCTAATGTTTCAAGAATTTTTGAAACATTAGGTGCTAGTATTGATGAAATACCCATTTTATGGATTGCTGCACCACTTACAGGCTTAATTGTTCAACCCATCATAGGTTTCTTTAGTGATAAAACTTGGACTCGATTAGGAAGAAGAAGACCTTACTTTTTGGTTGGGGCAATTTTAGCTACTGCAGCTTTATTCTATATGCCAAATTCTCCAGCACTTTGGGTAGCTGCTATTATGCTTTGGATTTTAGATGCATCAATTAATATCTCTATGGAGCCCTTTAGAGCATTTGTTGCAGATAATCTAGATAATGAACAACGTACAGAAGGTTTTGCTATGCAAAGCTTTTTTATAGGAATTGGTGCTGTTGTTGGCTCTATTCTACCTTGGATGCTTACTAACTGGTTTGGCATAAGTAATACAGCTGCGGAAGGAATAATTCCTAATTCTGTAAAATGGTCTTTCTATTTAGGAGGTATTGTTTTTTTACTCGCTGTTCTTTGGACAGTTTTCAAATCAAAGGAATACTCACCTGAAGAAATGGATGCATTTCACGAAGAGGAACCTAAAGACACCTATATTTCTGAAAAAATTAATGATAAAAAACAACTAAATATTGGTTTTATCATGATACTAATAGGTACATTGTTTACTTTTTTCTTAATACAAAAAGAATTAGATAAAGCACTATACATCTTAGCTTATGGTATTATCGCTACAGGTTTACTTTTTGTAATCGCGGCAGTATTAAGAAAAAAAGGAGTTCAAAGTAGTTTTGTAACAATCACATCCGATTTACTCAATATGCCCAAAACAATGAAACAACTCGTTTGGGTTCAGTTCTTTTCTTGGTTTGCTTTATTTTCTATGTGGATTTATACCACACAAGCGGTAACTGGACATATTTATAATACGTCTGATACTACTTCAGAACTCTATAATAAAGGAGCAGATTGGGTTGGAGTTTTATTTACAGTATATAATGGAGTTGCAGCATTAGTTGCCTTCTTATTACCTGTAATTGCTAAAAAAACAAGTAGAAAGATCACCCATCTTATCGCTTTAGTTTTAGGTGGTATAGGATTAGTTTCTATATATTTTATTACAAGTCCAAATATGCTATTATTATCTATGGTAGGAGTTGGTATTGCTTGGGCAAGCATTCTATCCATGCCATATGCTATGCTATCAGGAGCATTACCTGCAAAAAAAATGGGCTATTTTATGGGCGTATTTAACTTCTTTATTGTGATTCCACAATTAGTAGCTGCCACAATACTCGGATTTATTGTTAAAACACTTTTTGATGGTCAACCAGTATATGCTTTAATCGTTGGTGGTTTTGCCATGATTTTAGCAGGAATATTAACTTTACGTGTACAAGATACTAATGGCTAAAAAAGCAATCATATTCGACCTTGATGGTGTCATCGTTGATACCGCAAAATACCATTACATCGCATGGCGTAAAATTGCCAATGACTTAGGCTTTGATTTTTCAGAAAAAGAAAATGAAGCATTAAAAGGAGTAAGTCGTGTACAATCCTTAGAGTATCTTTTAGAAAAAGGAGATATCGACCTATCACAAACAGAAAAAGATAAATTATTAGTTTCTAAAAACGAACAGTATCTATCGTTAATATCTGATATGGATGAGTCTGAGATGTTACCAGGTATTCAAGAATTACTATTTGCATTACATAAAGCAAAAATTTCCTTTGCGTTAGGTTCTGCTAGTAAAAATGCAAGACGAATTTTAGAAGCATTACATCTTACGGATCTATTTTCAGCTATCGTAGATGGAACAAATGTTAGCAAAGCAAAACCTGACCCTGAAGTATTTGTAATTGCAGCTCGTAAAATATGTTATGTACCTAAGAATTGTATCGTTATTGAAGATTCTAAAGCTGGTATTGAAGCAGCTAATTCTGGCAACATGATTAGTGTTGGGATAGGAAGCGAAGAAGTATTAGGAACAGCAGATTACGTATTGAAAGATACCAGTGAATTGACAATGAAATTTTTAAAATCCTTGATGTAGAATAAACCCTGCAAGGGTTTGAAACCCTTGCAGGGTTGTAAAACAAAAAGAACAACATGAATCACAATTATATAGTACCGAACGAATGGTCGATTATCGAAGAAGGATTCGATGCTGAACGTGTTACCGCTTCAGAAAGCTTATTCAGCATCGGGAATGGTTATATGGGGCAACGTGCTAACTTTGAGGAATCCTACTCAGGAGATACGCTACAAGGTAGTTATATCGGTGGTATTTATTATCCTGACAAAACTCGTGTGGGTTGGTGGAAAAATGGGTATCCTGAATATTTTGCAAAAGTCTTAAATGCTCCCAATTGGATTGGTATTAACATTAAAATAAACGGGCAAGAACTTGATTTAAACACCTGTAAAGTTGTTGATTTTTATCGTGAATTAAATATGAAAGAAGGTTGGTTAAAACGTTCTTTTAAAGCCACACTTCAAAATGGAAACCAAGTAGCTATTCAAAGCACTCGATTCTTAAGTTTATCTCATAAAGAAA
>JAOZLL010000007.1:47505-56934 GCA_029934835.1 Flavobacteriaceae bacterium
GGAAACCAAGTAGCTATTCAAAGCACTCGATTCTTAAGTTTATCTCATAAAGAAATTGGTGTTATAAAATATGATATCACTCCATTAAACTTTTCTGGAACTATTGAAATGACTTCGTATCTCGATGCAGGAATTATGAATCAAGACACCAACTATGATGAGTTTTTCTGGAAAGTCCTCGACATACAAGAAGGTAAAAACAAAGCATCTATTTTATCTGAAACTTTAAAAACAGAATTTCAAGTTTGTACAAGTATGCAAAATATATTTCATTTAAATACAAATGAAATACAATTGAATAAACAAGTCATAAAAGAAGAGAAACAAATCTCTTATCAATATCAAATTGACCTTGATAAAGGTGATAGGTTAAGCCTTTATAAATATGCTGGCTATACCCAATCCATGAATCATCCTAAAGATAAATTACTGGCCACTTCTAAAAAAACTTTAGATAATGCTACCAAATTAGGTTTTAATAATTTGCTGGAACAACAAAAACAAGATTGGGCAAAAATATGGGAAACATCAGATATTGAAATTAGAGGTGATATAAAAGCCCAACAAGCTATCCGATTCAATATATTTCAATTGAACCAAACTTATACGGGAGAAGATGCCCGACTCAATATCGGTCCAAAAGGTTTCACCGGAGAAAAATATGGTGGAAGTACGTATTGGGATACCGAAGCTTATTGCATTCCATTTTATTTGAGCACCAAAGACAAACAGGTAGCTAAAAACTTGTTGTTGTATCGTTACAATCAATTAGATAAAGCAATTGAAAATGCAGAGAAATTAGGTTTTACAAATGGGGCAGCACTCTATCCTATGGTTACAATGAACGGTGAAGAATCTCATAACGAATGGGAAATTACCTTTGAGGAAATCCACCGAAATGGCTCCATGATCTACGCTATTTACAACTATGTAAATTACACTGATGATTATGACTATATTCCTCAAAATGGAATGGAAGTAATCATTGCTGTAGCACGTTTTTGGGCACAACGTGCTAACTTTTCAAAAGCTAAAAACCAGTATGTCATATTAGGTGTTACAGGACCTAATGAATATGAAAATAATGTAAATAATAACTGGTACACCAACTATTTAGCCAAATGGTGTATGCAATATGCAATTGAGAATATAGAACGTTTACAATCAGAATATCCATCTGATTATAAACGTATTATCGACAAAACTAATTTCAAGGAAACAGAATTAGCAGAGTGGTATAAAATTTCACAACGAATGTATTTTCCTCATGATGAGAAAATAGGAGTTTTTATGCAACAAGATGGGTTTATGGATAAAGAAATTGTACCTGTTAATGAACTTCCAAAATCAGAAAGACCCATTAATCAAAAATGGTCTTGGGATCGTATTTTACGTTCGTGTTACATCAAACAAGCTGATGTTTTACAAGGCATGTATTTCTTTGAAAATAAATTTAGTGAGGGAACATTACAAAAACATTTTAATTTCTACGAGCCATTAACTGTTCATGAATCCTCATTATCTCCTTGCGTACATAGTATTTTAGCCTCTAAACTTAAGATGGAAGAAAAGGCATACGAAATGTACTTACGTACTGCACGATTAGATCTAGATGATTACAACCACGAAGTACACGAAGGTTGTCACATTACCAGTATGGCAGGAACTTGGTTGTCTGTCGTGCAAGGTTTTGGCGGTATGCGGAATTTTGAAAATAAACTTTCTTTTAATCCAACAATTCCTAAAGAATGGAAATCCTTTTCATTTAAGATAAATTACAGAGGTGCTATTATTCAAGTTTATAAAAGTCATAACAAAACTACCTATACAAACATTTCCGAAATACCTGCAAGCATACAAGTAAATGGTAAAGAGATTGTACTTGCTCCCGAAGGAATGGTTACTTCTAAATAGATACATATGAAAAAAATAATTTTTATATTATTCCTTATAATTAGATTATATTCTTTTTCACAAGAAATTGAAAAAATAGAGCCACCTTTTTGGTGGGCAGATATGCATCAAACAGAATTACAAATCTTGTGTTATGGAAAAGACATCTCACAATATGACATCTCATTATCAGATGGTAAACTAATTCATGTTCGTAAAACAGAAAATCCGAATTACCTTTTTATTTTGATAGAAACTAAAGGGGTAAAATCTGGTATTTTCCAAATAAACTTTCAAAAAAACGGAAAAACAATTCAATCAAAAGAATATGAATTAAAAGAGCGTTTAAAAGCTTCTCGTTTTCGTAAGGGCTTTGATTCTAGTGATGTAATTTATCTCCTAATGCCAGACCGTTTTTCTAATGGAAATCCTGATAATGATTCACATCCTGATGTCGTCGAAAAAGTCAATAGAGAATTTGATGGTGGTCGTCATGGTGGTGATATTCAGGGAATTATAAACAAATTAGACTATCTAGATGATTTAGGTGTCACAGCTCTTTGGAGCACACCACTTTTGGAAGACAATGAACCAACTTATTCCTATCACACTTATGCGCAAAGTGATTATTACAAAATTGATCCACGTTATGGAACTAATGATGATTACAGACTTCTTGCCGATGAAATGCATAAAAAAGACATGAAACTCATCATGGATTATGTAACCAATCATTGGGGAAGCAAACATTGGATGATTCAAGATTTACCGACCAAAGATTGGATACATATTTGGTCAACTGGCGAAAAAGGTTTTCAACGTAGTAATTATAGAATGTCCACACAGTTTGATAATAACGCATCTGATTATGATGCGAAAGCCTGTATGAATGGTTGGTTTGACACGACCATGCCAGACATGAATCAAGCGAATCCACTTTTGTTAAAATACATGATTCAAAATGCAATTTGGTGGATCGAATTTACAGGATTGGATGGATTACGAGTAGACACTTATTCCTACAATGATAAAGAAAGTATTTCCAAATGGACCCAAGCGATTATGGATGAATATCCAAATTTTAATATCGTTGCTGAAGTTTGGATGCATAATCAAGCACAAATGGCATATTGGCAAAAAGACTCTAAAGTTGGCGCCATTGATAATTTCAACTCTTACTGTCCATCAGTAATGGATTTTACTTTACACGATGCCATTTATACTATGTTTAATGAGGAAAATATGGGTTGGAATCAAGGCATGATGAAAGCCTATGACAATTTTACAAATGACTTTTTATATCCTAATATCAATAATATCTTGGTCTTTGCAGGCAATCATGATATTACCAGAATTAATGAGTATTTTGAAGGAGATTTAGCCAAATACAAATTAGCCATGACTTTGGTTTTAACAACACGAGGTATTCCACAGCTCTATTATGCAGATGAAATCGGAATGTTAGGCAACAAAGAAAAAAATGGTGACGGCGATTTACGAAAAAATTTTCCAGGAGGTTGGCAAGATGATGTTCAAAATGCATTTACAGAAACAGGACGTACAGCAAAACAAAATGAATACCATTCTTTTACGAAGAAACTGTTACAATGGCGCAAGAATAATCCTGTTATTCATACTGGTAAATTATTACAATATGTTCCCATTGATAATGTTTATGTATATTTTAGATACACAGATACAGAAACTGTAATGGTTATAATCAACAACAGTAATAAAGAACAAACAATAGATTGGAATAGATATACAGAAGGTATTCGTAACTTTGCAAAGGGTGCTGAAATTATCACAGCAAAAGAATTAATTATCGGAAAAAAGTTACATATTAGTGCAAAAAAATCAATGATAATTGATCTCAAACAGTTGTAATTTAAACTTGTAAAAAATAATTTAATTAAATATAATATAATTATGTCAAAAAAATCAAATAAAGGAGTCATTGCAATACTAACTGGCGGTGGTGATGTTCCAGGCTTAAATCCAGCTATTAGAGCAATTACAATAAGAGCAACACGTGAAGGTTACAAAGTAATCGGTTTAAGAAGAGGTTGGGCAGGTATTATTGAATTGATTCAAGATAAAAAAGCAGACAATAGTAATAACTACATTGAACTTACAGAGAATATAGTTAACAGAGCAGGACGAACTGGTGGAACATTTTTACATAGTTCAAGGACACGTCCAAGTCACTTACCCTTAGCGAATGTACCAGAACATCTAAAAGGTACTTATAATAAAGAAATAAATGATGTCACTCCTGATGTAATAAAAAACCTTGATTACTTAGGTATAGATTATCTTATTCCTATAGGTGGAGATGACACCTTAAGCTATGGCGTCAGATTGAGTAAAGAAGGTGTTAAGGTTGTAGCAATACCAAAAACAATGGATAATGATGTTCCGGGTACAGACTATTGTATTGGTTTTAGCACTTGTATTACACGTACAATCAATATGACAAATACATTACGAACTTCAGCAGGTTCTCACGAACGCTTTCTAGTTCTTGAAGTTTTTGGACGCTATGCTGGATATACTGCTATGCTACCAACAATGGCTGGTGCCGCAAACCGTTGTGTGATACCCGAATATAAATTTGATATTAATAATCTCACTGAATTATTAATTGAGGACAGATATAAAAATCCAAGTCAGTATTCTGTTGTGTTAGTTTCTGAAGGCGCAAGTTTCAAAGGTTCTGAAATGACTTTTAAAGATGCTGAAAAAGATCAATATGGGCATGCAAAATTAGGTGGTATCGGAGAGCTAGTTTCTGCAAGACTAAAAGAATTATCTCCTTCATACAACAAAGGAAAAAATATAAATGTCATTAACCAAAAACTAGGATATTTAGTACGTGGTGGAGATCCCGATGCAATTGACTCCATTGTGCCAATGGCGTTTGGAAACCTTGCATTAGATTTGATTTTGAAAGGAATCCACGGAAGATTGATCGTACTAAAAAATGGTCGTTATGATAATATGCCAATAGAAATAGTTACAAGTTCATCAAAAATAGTAAATATTGAAAAATTTTATAATACGGATAGATTAAGACCTTATTATAATAGTTTTGAGATGAATCCAATGTTTGTGATGACTAGTGAGTAAAAAGCTATTATTCAACCTACACTATAAATATTAAAACCAAAAACCTAATAGGTTTTTACAAAAAATAATATAATTATGAAATTTAGATATTTCTTTATAGTAATAGCTCTGATTTTCACAGCCTTTTCCTGTAAAACAATTGAAGACAAGGAGATTAAACCTATCGGAAAAGGATTAGCTAGTCCAGTATACATGAGTAAAGGAGAAACTGAAATTTTTCTTACTGATTATATACTTGATGTAACTGAAATTGATTCTATTAAAGAATCAAAATATTTTGATGTTCGTTTATCTGACGATAATAATAAAGTCTTTATTACACCTAATATCTATTTTAAACATATTCAAAACTTGACATTATTTGTTGCAGGAACAAATTATGATATTCCGTTATTTAAAAATGCCAATAAGAAAGCCATTTTTAGTATTCCAAAGAATAAAAATGTGAAAAGTGTTGCTTTTAAAAGTCAAATTGTAGATTGGCAAAGTGTTCCGATGGAAGACAAAATTACCTATTGGGAATATAAAACCAATTTGGCTCCTGGTAAATACCAATACCTTTTTGTGGTGGATGGAAAGGAGCAATTAGATCCAAATAATCCAGATAAAATTAGTAACGGATCGGGTGGTTTTAATTCTGTTTTTGAAGTTGCAAATACATTTGATAATACTCCTTTTTTAATTTCGCAAACACAAACAGGAAATTCTTTTACCTTAGTATCTGAAAATGTAATTGAAGAAGCACTTGTCTATGTCGGAAATAAACTCCTATCAAAAGAGTATGTAAAAATTGGTAGCAATGCCCATAAACTCACTATCAATATTCCTTCAACTACACAAGAGAAAACAAATATTCGTATATTTGCTTATAACTTTTTTGGTCGTGGAAATGATGTGCTCATCCCAATAAATAAAGGAAAAATTATTACTAATTCAAAAGATTTAGCCCGTACCGATTTCCATACACAAATCATGTATTTTTTACTTGTTGACCGTTTTTTAGATGGTGATAAAAGCAATACTAAGCCTGTAGAAAGTGATAGTATTTTACCAAAGGCTAACTATATGGGAGGTGATTTACAAGGTGTTGTCGATAAAATTGAATCAGATTATTTTACTAATTTGGGCGTTAATACAATATGGCTCTCACCTATCACTCAAAATCCAGAAGGAGCTTTTGGTTTTTGGCCTGATCCTGTAAGTAAATTTTCTGGTTATCATGGCTATTGGCCTATTTCAAATACTAAAATTGATTATCGTTTTGGCGATGCTCGCGTTTTTAAAGATTTAATAGACAAAGCTCATCAAAAAAACACCAATGTTATTTTGGATTATGTAGCCAATCATATACACCAAGAGCATCCACTATATAAACAACATCCAGACTGGTTTACCAGCATGTATTTACCTGATGGTACACGTAATTTAGAAAAATGGGATTCACAGCGTTTGACAACTTGGTTTGATACGTTTTTACCAACAATAGATTTCTCTAAACACGAAGTGGTAGAAACCATGACAGATTCAGCAACCTATTGGGTTACAGAATTTGATTTAGATGGATTCCGACACGATGCCACCAAACACATTCAATTGGATTTTTGGCGTACACTAACCAATAAAGTAAAAAACAGAACCGATAGACCTATTTATCAAATTGGTGAAACTTATGGAAGTCCAGAATTGATACGTAGTTACGTGAATACAGGTATGCTAGACGGACAATTTAATTTTAATTTATATGATGCGTCAGTAGCGGTTTTTGCAATAGATAATGAACCTATCAGTCGATTATCTGATGCATTAAAAGAAAGTTTAACCTATTATGGCAACCATCACTTAATGGGAAATATCACAGGTAACCAAGATCGAGCACGATTTATCAGTTATGCTTCTGGTGATGTTAAATTCGATGAAGATGCGAAAAAAGCAGGTTGGACACGCAAAATTGAAATGAGTGATACAACAGCCTATGACAAACTAGCTATGTTACATGCTTTTAACTTGACAACTCCTGGGATACCTTGTATTTATTATGGTGATGAATATGGAAGTATTGGTGCAAATGATCCAGATAATCGTCGTATGATGAAATTCGATGGTTTAGATAATCACGAATTAGCACTCAAAGAAAAAGTAACAGAACTCATCCACCTTCGTAAAAACTCTATGGCATTGCTTTATGGAAGCACAAGTATAAAAACCGATGGAAATGTTCTAATTATCAAACGTCAATATTTTGATGAAATTATTTATTCCATTTTTAATAAATCAGATAAAATCTATACATTTAAAAATCGTGTTATTCAACCTGCTTCTTTTGAAATAATTAAAAAGACGTTAGACTAATAGACTTTAGATGTTAGACTAAATGAATCATATAAACATTTAATAATCATAAAAAATGAACAAATCAATCCTACTAATCATTAGTTTTTTATTGTTTTTTTCTTGTAAAGAAGTTAAAAATGAAAAAGAAGTCGTAGAAAAAAGACCTTTAGTTACACAAGAAATGATGGAAACAGCCATCATATACGAAGCAAATATTCGACAATATTCTCCTGAGGGAACTTTTAATGAGTTTACCAAAGATATTCCTGTCTTAAAAGAATTAGGAGTAAAAATTATCTGGTTGATGCCCGTACATCCTATTTCAATGACCAAAAGAAAAGCTAAAGGAGACATCTTTGTCTCTGACATTAAAGACCCTGAGGAACGTAAAAAATATATGGGAAGCTATTATGCCGTTTCCGATTATCGTGGGGTTAGTTCAGATTACGGCACCAAAGATGATTTACGTAACTTAATCAAAGTAGCTCATGAAAATGAAATATTAGTTATCTTAGATTGGGTGCCAAATCATACCGGTTGGGATCATAAGTGGATAAAAGAGCATCCTGAGTTCTACACAAAAAATACCAAAGGTGAAATTACCGATCCCTTAAATGAGGATGGCACACCAGTAGGATGGCAAGATGTAGCCGATTTAGATTATTCTAGTGATGGCATGAGAAAAGCTATGATTGCTGATTTACAGTATTGGCTGACTGACGAGGCTATTGATGGTTTTAGATGTGATGTAGCAGGAAGTGTTCCCGTTGAATTTTGGCAGGAAGCCATACCACAACTTCGTAAAACTAAAGATATATTTATGTTGGCTGAAGCTTGGGAACCTGAATTATTAAAAGGTACAAATCTTTTTGATATGTGCTATGGCTGGGAAAATCACTTTTTGATGGTTGATATTGCCAAAGGACAAAAATCAGTAAAAGATTGGGATGATTATATGGTCAAAATGGATACTGTCTATGAAAAAGATGATATCATTATGAATTTTACCGTAAATCATGATGAGAATTCATGGAAAGGTACTGTAAAAGAAAGTTTTGGTGATGCTGATGAGGTAATGGCAGTATTATCCTATTTAGCACCTGGAATGCCGTTAATTTATAGTGGACAAGAATATGATTTAAACCATAAACTAAAATTCTTTGAAAAAGATAGTATTCCTAAAATCAAAGGAAAATATTTTGAATTATACAGCAAACTACAAGAGATTAAAATAAAGAATCCTGCTTTAAATGGCGGAAAAAATGCAGCGTCCTATACCCGAATTAAAACTTCGGATGATGAACATATTTTGGCTTTTATGAGAGAAAGGGACGGGAAACAAGTCATTTTTATTGCCAATCTTTCTGACAAACCAATCTCTTTTACTACGGATTTTGATGGCATTTATAATAACTATTTTACAAGTGTAAAAGATACCTTTAATAAAGAACAAAAAACAAATCTTAACCAGTGGGTTTATCTACTTCTTGAGGATTAGTATGTGCTAGCAACAGCTTCTGTTTATGTTGTTTCATAATATTTTTAATAATAGAAAAAATACGACTTTTTAGTAGTTTATTACTTTGCACAAACTGGTCAATACGATTGGCCAGTTTTTTTTGTAGTTTTCTATAATTTTGCTCTCCTTCTAAATGAGCACTCTCTAATAGTGTAACTAGATATTTTTCATGAGTTTGCAACTCTAATGTCAATAAATTTCCCTTTTTGATAGATTCATTCAACTTCTGATTCAGTTTTCTTGTATCAGGAAAAAATTCAACACTACACAGATCAATAAAAAATGTACTAATCAAATCTTGCAAAAAACGCTGTTCGTCATATATAAAATCTAGTTCGACAGACCATTTCTGTGAGATATGATGCAATTTTGCAAGATTTTTCTTTTTTTTTGATAAACTTATAACAACTGGTTTCATGTGTCTAAATTTTAATTATTTATAGGTGACACATAGTGTTCGCAATTAGTCATTCCCATATATGTCAAATTAGGATATGCTCGATTCATGTGTCTAAATTTTAATTATTTATAGGTGACACATAGTGTTCGCAATTAGT
>JAOZLL010000031.1:0-17242 GCA_029934835.1 Flavobacteriaceae bacterium
ATTCCTGCTTATGCCTTATCATTAACTTGGGGGAAAATGCCTACTTATATTATTGTTTTAGGAGTTTTAGGGGCAATACTACAGGTAATTTCTCTTTACTTTTTATGGAAAGTTGCACGGGTGTTCATTAAATTAATTCATAACAAGTATCGTTTACTGTCAATAGTTACACTAATATTGTTTTTTGCTTATTATAGTAAAATTCTGTTGCAATTTGCTAGTTCTTTTCCGTCATTAGCTTCTAAAGCTGTACTTTATAAACCCTATTTTGTTATTGGTTATATCCATCTCTTTACACTTGGTTTTATGAGTTTATTCATATTTTTACTTTATGTAATTTTTACAAGGCGAGAACTCAGCAATTGGGGAATTATTCTTTTTATTTTTGGAATTATAGGAAGTGAAATACTTCTTTTTTTGCAAGGAAGTTTCCTATATTTACAAGAAAAAAGCATCAGCAATTATAATGTAATTATGCTGATGCTTAGTTTTTTAATGCCTTTAGGCTTATTGTTTATTTATGTAAAACAAGTTTTTTTAAAAAGAAAATAACTAAAATTGTTGTTGGTTGAGTAGTTGCAACATTTTACTTTTAAATTCTGCTAAGGCATATTTAATAAATTCTTCATCTGCTGGGTAAGGAGCTTCTTTATTTTGTAGTGCTTGTACATATTTTTCCTCAATTGCACGTTGATCACCTCTGTATTGGGCAAAAACATTTTCAAACTTTGCTTCTCCAAAAATTGGAGTCGACCTTAGTTGTGTATTTGTTCGTGCATTTTTAATAACAAAAGCACCATCTACACGACTAGTTTTTAATTGTTGAAATAGTTTCACTTCTGCTTGTACAGTAATTATTTTATCTCTTTTTATATCATTACCTAAACTGTCTTTAGCTACATTACCATTTTGATCATACACATATTCCCATCCGTCTTTTATTCTTGCTTGTTGAGGAACAGTTTCTGTATTGACCTGTTCCGGGCTAATTTGAGATTGATTTAGAACTACAGTAGTTTCATAATCATAAGTAGTATTAAAATCTCTTTTATCATGAAATAATACCCATTGGTTATTCATATTAGAAGAGCTGATACGCATCAATTCATCAATATGATCTTGTGTGGTAATTTGTTGAATTTTATTCTGCAACTTTATTAGTATAATACTGCTTCCTTTCTTTTTTGCTTGAGTAATCAAACTACTTAAATTTGAAACATAGTTTGGATTAATATATTCTAAATTATTAAAAGTTTCAAAAGCTTTACGTGCATCTAGTTTAGAACCAGCTAGTTGTTGTGTACCCGTGGTATATAAATGACTGGAGTATTTGGTAAGCGAAGCTTCAATTTCTTTTGAATAATCGTTCATGCTAAATTTTACTTCTTTGTTTTCAACATATAAAGGTTGAAGAGACATAACATCATCTTGACGTACATCTAAACCTACATACAGTGCATAGATTTTTTTTAAGTTATCAGTGTTAAGATCTTTTTTTAGGAGTTTAATTTTGTGTAAATCTCTATCAGCTGCTTTATTGAAAGCATTTTTTAGAGTAGGAATTAGTTTTTGATTTGACTTCTTGGTTTTGTCCTTGGTGAGCTCTGTAATTGCAATATTAAATGCATTGTCATAATCTCCTGATTCAACGCTTTTTTCAGCTTTTTTTGCTGAACCACAAGAACTAAAAAGTAGTAATAAACTAATAGTTATGGCGTAATTTTTTAACATAATAATTTGGTTTTTGGGTTATTTATAATTGATTAATTTTTTGCGGGTACTAATTTTCCTAAACATTTTTCAAATCCTTTACAGATATTTTATTCCTAACAAACACAAGATTCGGTAATCATTATTCAAGATTTTCAAATACCATCGTTAGCTGTGATTTCCATTTTAGTTGTTTGTTGAAATACAATGAAAAAAATAATATGAACAGTCAAATATATAAGTTTCTTTACTTACTTCAATATTTTTCGAAAAAAACTATGAAAAATCATATTAATTTTTTTTGATAAGATTATACATGTTTACATACAAAATAAACATATTAAATATGAAAACACAGGAATAATTAAAATAGAATTTAACGACTTTGTGTCTTTGCCTACCGGCAGGTTTGCAGTGAATAGTTAAGCATATAAAATATATTACCGCTTTAAATCTATTTTTACTTCTTTAACCTTACCTTGTCTTATTCCATTTTGATCAACAGCTTTAATATCAAAAATAGTAACCAACTGTCCTGGTTTAGCTTTGTCAATTGTACGTATTGCATCAGCTGTAAAACTATCACCTTCTACATAAACCGTTAATAACCCTGGAACTTTAATCTTAAAAGAAGTTACTGCAAAGGTCTTTTTGTCTTGAGTTCTTAAAGCACTTACTCTGGCTTGACGTAAAGTGGTTTTTAACATGGTTACTTTACCTTTTTCTGAATTTACTAAACCTTCTATTTCAAGAGAAGTTTTATCTTCTTTGCTATAGTATTTTCGTGTTTTAGCATCCTTGGCAATAATAGGTTTTGTTTCGGTTTTAGGAGTAGATTTAGGTTTAGTAGTGCTTTTTACTGCAACAGGTCTATCTATGTAAATAGGTTTATCTATATACTCTGTTTTATAAACTACTTTTTCAATTACATTCTCTCTTGATATAACTTTATATGAGGAATTATAATGAACACGTACTGGTGTACCATCATACATAACTGTAAAATACCCGCCAAGAGGATATTCGCCAGGTGAAGAAGCTTTAAAATCAACAAGTATAGCACCTTCTGTAGCATATTTATTACTTAGATTTCTTCCATTCATAACAATATTCGAAGGTGTAACACTTTCATCAAAACGTCCCATTACTATTTTACCTGTAATTCTTTCATCAGGATAGTAAGAGCCTTTATCCAAACGAACAATACCAGTATAATTACGCATAGCAAACTCTTTTGCAAATTCACCACTATTCATAGAGTTTATTAATTCTTGCTCAATTAATCGAATATCTGCTTGCATTTGAGTAATATTAAAAATAGATACCATGGCAGGAAAAGATTCAAATTTAAAATTTAACCACGGAATAATATTTCCACTATAATCCATTAATTCTTTGGTCCTAAAACGTGAGGTAACCATTGATGCGACAGTACCATATCCTTTTCCTAAAGATTTTTCATATCCTTTTTTATACTCTTCTATTTTTAGTAAAAACTCTTCACCTTCTGAGGTTAATTTAGAAGTATCAAAAAAATGCTTGTCTAAATATTTACTATTAACTAATTTTCCAAAAGAAGAACGGGCATCATTATTATCTAGAGTCCCAATATAAATACTATCTTTGATAGATTCTAAATAATAATAAAACTCATTAGAAACCTTTTGTGCATCGTTTAAACGATTAAAGATAGGTCTATATTTTGTACTATCTTCTTCCACGTTACGTTCTAAGATTCCTTTAAAAACATCATTTTTAACTGCAGTTACTGATATTGATTCTTCAAGTTTCTCATTCATATAACCAAATGATGTAATCACTTTACTGTCGTTCCTACAAGACGAAAGAAATAGTATACTAATAATAAATAATACTATTGTCTGAGTTGTTCTTTTCATTATTCTTTGGATAAAGTTTTATCTTTTAAGTATTTGACAAAAATAGGAATTATATTCTTTTATAGAATAAATAACTGAATTTTATTGTTAAGACTGTTATTAACAGAATTATTGGAGTAATTTATTATATTTGAGGCCGCAAAAAACATCAAATAAATGAAGAAAGATACTGAAATATTTAAACTAATACAAGCTGAAAAGAAACGTCAAAAAAATGGCTTAGAGCTTATAGCATCTGAAAATTATGTAAGTAAACAGGTGTTAAAAGCAGCTGGTTCTATTTTGACAAATAAATATGCTGAAGGATATCCTGGTAAAAGATATTATGGAGGTTGTGAAATTGTTGATCAAATAGAACAAATAGCAATAGATAGAGCGAAAGAATTATTTGGTGCTGTATATGCTAATGTGCAACCTCATTCAGGCTCTCAAGCTAATGCTGCAGTATTTCAAGCTGTATTAAACCCTGGAGATAAGATTTTAGGTTTTGATTTAGCACATGGTGGGCATTTGACACACGGTTCACCAGTGAATTTTTCTGGAAAATTATATAATGTTTCTCCTTATGGCGTTGATAAAGAAACAGGTCGTATCGATTATGATAAACTTCAAGAAATAGCTACTGTTGAAAAACCAAAATTAATCATAGCAGGAGCCACTTCCTATTCAAGAGATATAGATTACAAAAGATTTAGAGAAATTGCAGATAGTGTAAATGCTTTACTGTTAGGTGATATTTCGCACCCATCAGGGCTTATTGCTAAAGGAATTCTTAATGATCCGATTCCTCATTGTCATATTGTTACTTCTACCACTCATAAAACTTTACGTGGTTCTAGAGGTGGCATTATTCTTATGGGTAAAGATTTTGATAATCCTTGGGAAATTAAATTAAAAAATGGAAAGTTAAGAAAGATGTCAGCCTTATTGAACTCTGCTGTTTTTCCAGGAATGCAAGGAGGTCCTTTAGAACATATTATTGCTGCTAAAGCAATAACTTTTAAAGAAGCATTGAGTGATGAGTTCTTACATTATCAAGTTCAGATTAAAAAAAATGCTCACGCCTTAGCAAAAGCTTTTGTAGAAAAGGACTATGATTTAATCTCAGGTGGTACTGATAACCATCTTTTGTTAATAGACTTGAGGAATAAAAATATCACAGGTAAAGAAGCTGAAAATGCACTTGAGAAAGCACATATTACTGTAAATAAAAATATGGTTCCTTTTGATACGCGATCTCCATTTGTCACAAGTGGAATACGTGTGGGAACACCAGCTGTGACTACTCGTGGTCTTGTTGAAACAGATATGATTAGAATTGTTGATTTAATTGATAGCGTAATTAAAAATTATCAAGATGATAAGATCTTAAAAGGAATTGGAAAAGAAGTTAAAAATATGATGAAAGATTACCCTGTTTATCCTTAATGTTTTAATCTAGAAATTGGTTGTAATCGGTTAGGATTTAAAAATTTCACATGTGTCATGTTGATAATATATAACATGGAATAACACTAATTTTATATGATGCTTTTTAAGCATTCAATAACGTGTTTAAAGTCAAAGATAAAATAATGTAGCAGTCTATTATCTTGTACTAAATAACAGTAAATAATTATATTTAAAGAACACATAATGACAATTGTTCCCTAATGAAAATGATGAGATACATTATTTTTTTCTATTTTTGCAGTTAATGAAATTTAAAGCATCCCAAATAGCAGCTATTTTAAATGGTACCATAGATGGAAACGAGGATGTTTCTGTCTCTAAATTAGCTAAGATTGAAGAAGGTGAAAAAGGTTCTATATCTTTTCTATCTAATGTAAAATACACCAGTTTTATATACAGCACAAAGGCTTCTGTTGTCATCGTAAATGATGATTTTAAGCCAGAGAAAAAGATAAGTGCTACATTGATAAGAGTAAAAGACGCGTACCAAGCCTTTACACAATTGTTAACCTATTACAATCAAGCAAAACTAGATAAAAAAGGAATTGAAAGCCCTAGTTTTATTAGTGATACGGCAACAATAGGTAACGAACCCTATATTGGGGCATTTGCTTATATTGGTGAAAATGTAAAGTTGGGTAATAATGTAAAGATATATCCACAAGTTTATGTAGGCGATAATGCCAGTATTGGTGATAACACAACACTATTTTCAGGTGTGAAAGTATACTCTGAATCTGTGATAGGAAATGATTGTATTCTACATGCTAATGCTGTTATCGGAGCAGATGGATTTGGCTTTGCACCTACAGAAAAGGGAGATTTTATAAAAATACCACAAACAGGTAATGTTGTTATCGGAAACAAAGTTGAAATTGGTTCTGAAACTACGGTAGATAGAGCAACCCTTGGTAGCACTATATTAAAAGATGGTGTTAAATTGGATAATCTTATACAAATTGCTCACAATGTTGTGATAGGAGAAAATACGGTTATTGCTGCTCAAACCGGAGTTGCTGGTTCTGCAAAAGTTGGTAAAAACTGTATGATAGGTGGACAAGTTGCAATAGCGGGTCATATAACAATACCTGATAATGTGAAAATTGGAGCTACATCAGGTGTTGCCTCAAGTCCAAAAAAAGAAGGTGTCACCTTGCAAGGTGCACCAGCAATGGAAATGAGAGATTTTTATCGATCTGCAGCTGTGTTTAAAATATTACCAGAATTAAAAAAACAAATTGACACAATAACTAAAAAACTTAATCAAAACCAACATGCCAAACCAAAATACGATAAAAACTGATGTAACCATTAAGGGAATTGGATTGCATACTGGAAAAGAAGTTGTCATGACTTTTAAGCCTGCACCAGTAAATCACGGTTATGCATTTGTGCGTGTTGATTTAGAAGGTTCTCCCGTAATAGAAGCAAATGCTAGATATGTGACCAATACAGAACGTGGAACTAACCTTGAAAAAAATGGGGTGACTATAAATACATCAGAACATGTATTAGCAGCAGCAGTTGGTTTAGATATTGACAATCTAATCATTGAGGTTAATTCAGCAGAACCACCTATCATGGATGGTTCTTCAAAGATGTTTGTTGAAGCTATAGAAAATGCAGGTATTGTTGAACAGAATGTTGAAAGAGAAGAATATGTAGTAAAAGAAATTATTAGTTTTAAAGACGAAGAAACAGGTAGTGAAATCGTATTAATGCCAGCCGATGAGTATCAAATTACAACTTTAGTTGATTTTGGGGCAAACATTATTGGAACTCAAAATGCCACTTTGTCTACAATATCAGATTTTAAATCAGAAATTAGCGAAGCAAGAACTTTTAGTTTTTTACATGAATTAGAAATGTTATTAGATCACAATTTAATAAAAGGTGGTGATTTAAATAATGCAATTGTTTATGTTGATAAAGCAATTTCAGAAGAAACAAAGGAAAAGCTCAAGAAAGCTTTTAATAAAAAAGATATTGCTGTAAAACCAAATGGTATACTAAATAATCTTGAATTGCGTTGGGCTAATGAAGCAGCACGTCATAAATTATTAGATGTAGTCGGTGATTTAGCACTAGCTGGTAGCCGAATTCGAGGAAAGGTTATCGCAACAAAACCAGGTCATAAAATTAATACGCAATTTGCTAAAAAGTTAGCAAAGATGATACAAATTGAAAAACGGAATAAAGTTCCTCAATTTGATTTGAATCAACCACCTTTGATGGATATTCATCAAATAATGGAAATTTTACCACATCGTCCTCCTTTCTTGTTAATTGATAGAATTATAGAACTGTCGGATAAACATGTAGTTGGCATGAAAAATGTCTCTATGAATGAACCTTTTTTTATGGGACATTTCCCTGGAGCTCCAGTCATGCCAGGTGTATTACAAGTCGAAGCGATGGCACAATGTGGTGGCGTTCTAGTTTTAAATACAGTTCCTGATCCAGAAAATTATTTAACTTATTTCATGAAAATGGATAAGGTGAAATTCAAACAAAAAGTATTGCCAGGTGATACACTTATTTTTAAAGCAGAATTAATTACACCAATACGAAGAGGAATTTGCAATATGCAAGCTTATGGATATGCTAATAACAAATTAGTCGTTGAAGCAGAATTAATGGCACAAATAGTACGAATTAAAGATACAGAATAATCATGAATCAACCTTTAGCTTATGTAAATCCCGGAGCAAAAGTGGCTAAAAATGTAGTTATTGAGCCTTTTACTAATATTGAAAATAATGTAGAAATTGGAGAAGGAACTTGGATTGGTTCTAACGTAACTATAATGGAAGGTGCACGAATTGGAAGAAACTGTCGTATTTTTCCTGGAGCTGTAATTTCTGCTATTCCACAAGATTTGAAATTTGAAGGAGAAGATTCTCTGGCTATAATTGGTGATAATGTAACCATACGAGAATTTGTTACGATAAATAGAGGTACAAAAGCATCAGGGGAAACCAGAGTAGGTAATCATTGTTTAATTATGGCGACAGCTCATATTGCACATGATTGTGTTTTAGGAGATCATTCGATAGTAGTCAATGGAGTTGCTCTTGCTGGTCATGTTACTATTGGTAAAAATGCAATTATTGGAGGATTGGCTGCGGTACATCAGTTTATTCATATTGGTGACCATGCAATGGTTTCAGGAGGCTCGTTAGTACGTAAAGATATTCCTCCTTATACTAAAGCTGCAAAAGAACCTATTTCATTTGTAGGAATAAACTCAATAGGTCTACGTCGTAGAGGTTTTTCAACTGAAAAAATAAGAGAAATACAAGATATTTATCGCATTATTTATCAAAAAAATTATAATACGACACAAGCTATTGGAATTGTTGAAGGTGAAATGCAAGCTTCAAAAGAAAGAGATGAAATAATTCTGTTCATTAAAAACTCTAAGCGAGGTATAATGAAAGGCTATACTAGTTTAAATAGCAAATAAACTAATCAATTTTTTATCCGTAAAACATGCGGAAAACTTAAAAATAAAAATAGAATGGTATCAACATCAGATATACGCAAAGGACTTTGTATTAAGTATAATAATGATACATATAAAGTTATTGAATTCTTACATGTAAAACCAGGAAAAGGACCTGCTTTTGTAAGAACAAAATTAAAAAGTTTAACATCGGGTAAGGTTTTAGATAACACTTTTTCAGGAGGAAGCAAAATTGAAGAAGTACGTGTTGAAACAAGAAAATATCAATTTCTATATGCCGATGCAGATGGTGTTACTTATAATTTTATGAATACAGATGATTACAACCAAATCACTTTACAGAAAGAGGTATTAGATGCTCCAGATTTATTAAAAGAGGGAGAAGTGGTTACCATTATTGTTCGTGCAGAAGATGAACAACCTCTTTCAGTTGATATGCCATTAAGTGTTGTGTTAGAAGTTAAAGCTACAGAACCTGGTGTAAAGGGAAATACAGCAACAAATGCAACAAAGCCCGCGACAGTAGAGACAGGTGCTCGAGTTAATGTTCCTTTATTTATTAATGAAGGTGATAAGATAAAAGTAGATACTGAAAAAGGTACTTATCTGGAGCGTGTAAAATCCTAATTAAATTTTAACAATTTCACAAAGAAATAAGGCTATCTGTTTTTTTATTGTAATAGATAGCCTTATTTTTGTGCTTCAATTTATGAATTTTCAATAATATATATAATTATGAGTGTTCTTGTTAATAAAGATTCTAAGATAATAGTTCAAGGTTTTACTGGTGGTGAAGGTACTTTTCATGCCACACAAATGATTGAATATGGAACCAATATTGTTGGTGGTGTAACACCTGGAAAAGGTGGTCAAACCCATTTAGATAAACCAGTTTTTAACTCTGTTAAAGAAGCTGTTGATAAAGTAGCAGCAGATACATCCATTATTTTTGTGCCTCCAGCTTTTGCAGCTGATGCAATGATGGAAGCAGCTGAAGCTGGCATAAAAATAATAATTTGTATCACAGAGGGAATTCCTGTCGCTGATATGGTTAAAGTACAAGAATATATTAGTAAAAAAGAGTGTAGATTAGTTGGTCCTAACTGTCCAGGAGTAATTACTTCAGGTGAAGCAAAGGTTGGTATCATGCCAGGGTTTGTGTTTAAAAAAGGTAGAGTAGGAGTTGTTTCAAAATCAGGAACTTTAACTTATGAAGCTGCTGACCAAGTAGTAAAACAAGGCTTAGGAGTTTCTACAGCAATTGGTATTGGAGGTGATCCGATTATTGGGACTACTACAAAAGATGCTGTGGAATTATTTATGAATGATCCTGAAACTGACGCTATTGTTATGATTGGTGAAATAGGTGGACAACTTGAAGCAGAAGCTGCTCGTTGGATCAAAGCTGATGGAAACAGAAAACCTGTTATTGGCTTTATTGCAGGTCAAACTGCACCAAAAGGTCGTACAATGGGTCATGCTGGAGCAATAGTTGGAGGAAAAGATGACACGGCACAAGCTAAAATGGATATCTTAAGAGAAAACGGAATTTACGTTGTAGAATCTCCTGCAGAAATTGGTAAGAAAGTAGCTGAAGTTTTAAAAGCATTAGCTTAGTTTTTTAATATATATATAGAATATAAGGCTGTCTGAAAAGGCAGCCTTTTTTTGTACTTTTGTTTTATGAGTGCTAGTATTGAGATATCATATTATAAATCACCTATAGGAGAACTAATTATAGGAACCTATCAAAACAAACTATGTCTTGCAGATTGGCGCTATCGTAAAATGAGAAAAAGTATAGACAATAGATTGCAAAAGAGTTTACAAGCAAATTATTTCGAAAATGAAACAATATTTATACGAGATATAAAATCACAATTTGAAGACTATTTTAGAGGTGATAGACTAGAATTTAATATCTCATTACTATTAATCGGAACTGAATTTCAGAAGAAGGTATGGAGTGAGCTTCAAAATATTCCTTATGGAAAAACAGATTCATATTTAGAATTGTCACAAAGATTAGGAAATATGAAGGCGATAAGAGCAGTTGCTTCAGCTAATGGAGCAAATGCAATTTCAATAATTGTTCCTTGCCATAGAATAATTGCATCTAATGGAAACTTAACAGGTTATGCCGGTGGCTTACCTAAAAAAAAGAAACTCCTTGATTTAGAAAGAACATATTCAGGTCAAGGTGTTCAACTTAAATTAGATTTTTAATTTGTCTTAAGTAGAAGAAATTATTGAGATTACTAAATTTTTATTTGTTCATTTTTATTATTATATCTGTTATAGTTATTTTTGTTTGTATCAAAAAATTTATATTAAAAAATTTCATTAAATTTGTGAATTATTATACATAAAATATACAAAGAAAAACGAACATCTTATGAAAAAATTATTACTATTATCAGTCTTTTTTTTCGCTTTAGTTTTTACAACTCTAGCGCAAGATGGTACAGATTGTGCCTTTATTGATGCAGGTGAAGATGATGAAGTTGGTTGTGCAGGAGGACCTTGTACAGAATTAAATGCTTCTGTCAATTTTGATTTGTTGGGTGGAGGTGATGATACATCCTCATATATTGTGGGACCCGTAAACTGTCCATTAGATGTCCAACCTGGTAGTCCAGTAAGTGTAAATATTGACGATAGATGGTCAAGTGTTATTGATATGACTTTTGATTTTAGTTTCTTTGGGAATATTTATAATCAATTATTAATTGGTTCAAACGGAGTTTTGACATTTGATATTGCAGATGCTGAAGGATATTGTTCTTGGTCATTTGACGAAACTGCACCAGATCCAAATCTAATCACAAATGCAATATTTGGCGCCTATCATGATATTGATCCTAGTGTATGTGGTCAAATTGAATATTATGTAACAGGAATAGCACCTTTTAGAGCTTTTGTGGTAAATTTTGATCAAATTTGCCATTTTAGTTGTAATAGTTTAAAGACAACACAGCATATAATTCTGTATGAGACCAGTAATATTATTGATGTTTATATAGATAATAAACCAACTTGTACTACCTGGAATGATGGTAATGCACTTATTGGTATTCAAAATGAATCAGGTACTATTGCATATACACCACCAAACAGAAACACAGGACCATGGACTGCCACAGATGAACAATGGCGTTTTGTTCCAGATGATGATTTTACAATTGATTATGAATTTACCTGGTATGATGAAACTGGAAGTGTGGTTTCTAATGGATTAAATGTATGGGTTTGTCCTGATGAAACTACAACATATACAGCTGAACTATCATATAATCTTAATGGTAGCGATTATGTGATAACTGACGATGTAATGATAACTGTAAATGGAGTATCTACAGTTGAGGCCAATCAACCTGATGATTTAGAAGCTTGTTCTCCTAATGGTATAGCAACTTTTAATTTAACAGAAGTATCAGCAACTGTAATTGGTTCTCAGACAGATGTTAGTGTAGCATTTTATTTGACAGAAGAAGATGCAGATAATGAAACAAATGCTATTTCAGATTCATCAAGTTTTGAAGCAACTGAAATCACAGTTATTTGGGTAAGAGCAAATGATGATTTAACAGGTTGTTATGCATTGACAAATTTCCAAGTAATACCATTAGATGAGGATACATTTCCAATCTTTCAACCAGGAAATTTAACTGAGTGTAGTTCAGATCAAGGTGGGGAATTTGCCTCTTTTGATTTAGTTTCTCAATCAGAAATAATTGCAGGAGGACAACCAGATGTTGTTATTACTTATTATGAATCTGAAGAAGATGCAATTGCGGGTAGTAATCCGATAGATAGCCCTTATACAAATCTTACCAATCCACAAACTATATATGCACGTTTGACAAATGACATAGCTTGTTATAATACGACTTCTTTTGATCTATTTGTTAATCCAACTCCGATTGCAAATCAACCACGCGGGTTACGAGTTTGTAATGAAGGTGAAGGTTATGGAATATTTGATATAGCTTCTCAAGAAGATGATATATTAAATGGACAAACTTATGTTGAAGTAACTTTTTATACTTCACTTACTGATGCAGAAGCAGGTACTAATACAATCTCGGAAGTTGGTCTAGATGAGTATAATTCTTTAGCAGGAACAATTTATGTTAGAGCAGAAGATATGGAATCATATTGTTACAGTATTACTAGTTTTGATTTATTTATTGAAAATTGTATTCCAGAAATGCCAAATGCATTCTCACCAAATGGAGATAATATAAATGATTTTTTCTCAATTCAAAGACTTGAAGATGTATTTTATGATTATACTATTACCATCTTTAATCGATGGGGAAATATTGTATTTGAAGGTAATCGAGATACTAGTTTCTGGGATGGAAGTGTCGATGGTGTTATTAGTACAGATCCAACTGGAACAACTTATTTCTATGTGTTAGATTTTAATGATGGAGAAACGGAATCCTTAAAAGGATGGATATTTGTAAATCCTTAGTGATAAATGAAATTATTAGTTTGCGCCTTTCAATTTTGAAAGGCGTTTTTTTTGAATTAGTATGAAAATTAAACTACTAAGTATTGGCAAAACAGATGATAAATTGATTGATTTGTTAGTTCAAAATTATATCAAACGTCTAAAACACTACATTAGATTCGAGTTTGTCATTATCCCAGATATTAAAAACAGAAAAAATCTAAGTATTGAACAACAAAAACAACAAGAAGGAGTTTTACTTTTAAAAAATTTTCAAAATTCAGATTTTGTTATTTTATTAGATGAAAAAGGAAATGAATTTACATCTATTGAGTTTTCAAAATACCTAAGTAAAAAAATGCTTTCAGGAACAAAACAATTGGTTTTTGTAATCGGTGGGCCTTATGGTTTTTCTGAGGCTGTATATCAAAGAGGTAATCAGAAAATAAGTCTATCTAAAATGACTTTTTCTCATCAAATGGTTCGATTGTTCATAGTCGAGCAAATTTATCGGGCATTCACAATCCTTAAAAAAGAACCTTATCATCATGAGTAGTTTTTAGAATTCTCTCCTCAGTATTCAATTTCCATGAGAGATATACTTTAAATCCACATTTTTTAATGCGAATAATTTATTTTTGTCAACTACCAACTACCAACTACCAACTACCAACTACCAACTACCAACTACCAACTACCAAATGCTAAATGCTAAAACCCAACAGCAGTATCATCACCACGAGGATCAGCTCCGCCTTCTAATTTTCCATTTGCTAAGACTAGAATTGCATCAACCTTTCCTATAACAATTGAGTTACTTTCATCAATGATATAGCCTTTCTCTAGTAACGTTTGTTTAGTAATACTATCAAACCCATTGGGTTCCATTTTGACAACATCGGGTAACCATTGGTGATGAAATCTAGGTTTGCTAACTGATTCTTGCATACCCATATCATACTCGGCTACATTTAAGATATTCTGCAATACAGAGGTAATAATAGTAGAACCTCCTGGAGAACCTAAAACCATTTTTAATTTACCATTTTGTTCTACAATTGTTGGAGACATAGAGCTTAACATTCGTTTTTCAGGATGTATTGCATTGGCTTCAGCACCAATTAAACCAAACATATTGGGTGTGCCAGGTTTGGCACTAAAATCATCCATTTCGTTGTTTAGAAAGAAACCACCTTCTTCAACATATACTTTTGATCCATAAGCGCCATTTAAAGTAGTTGTTACGGCTATTGCATTTCCAAATTGATCGACAATAGAGTAGTGTGTCGTTTCATTTGTCTCATAACCAGCTATTTTTCCATGAGATATATCTGATGATTTACTCGCTTTTTCCCAATTAAAAGTTGACATTCTAGTCTTAAGATAGGTGTCATCTGTTAGACTATCTAAGGGAACAGTCACAAAATCAATATCTCCTAAATAATGCGATCTATCGGCATAAGCTCGTCGTTCTGCTTCGGTAAGAAGTTGTATGTATTGATCTGAATTATGAGCATATTGATTGATGTTATAAGGTGCTATACTTTTTAAAATTTGTGCCATACAGATTCCTCCACTTGATGGTAAAGTCATAGAAGTAATCTTATAGTCTTTATAGGTAAATTGTATAGGATCACGCCATTTTGCCTCATACTTTTCGAGATCATCCATCGTTATGATGCCACCTAGATTCTGAATATAGGTAACCATATCTTTACCTGTTTTCCCAGCATAGAATTCTTGTCTACCGTTATCACGAATACGCTCGAGAGTTTTAGCAAAGGCAAAATATTTTATAGTATCACCTGCTTTCCATTCTTTATCTAAAGAAATTGTTCGATTATTTGCTTCATTAAATGATTTACTATAATATTTTAATCTTTTGGCTTGTTTTGGCGTAACAATTACTCCTTTTTGGGCTAAATTAATGGCTGGTTGAATGAGTTCAGAAAAAGGTAAGCTTCCAAACTTTTTATGTATTGCAAATAAACCTGCAAGGGTTCCAGGTACACCAATAGCATTGGCACCTAAAGTGCTTTTCCCTTTTATGATATTCTCATTTTCATCTAAATACATTTTTTTGGTTGCTGCTAAGGGTGCTTTCTCACGATAATCAAGTGCTCCTGTTTCCCCTTTTTCAGTACGATAAACCATAAAGCCACCGCCACCAATATTACCTGCAAAAGGATAAGCAACACTTAGTGCTAGGTCTGTAGCAATCATGGCATCAAAAGCATTTCCTCCTTTTTTAAGTATGGCTAAGCCAATGGCTGAAGCTTCTAAACGTGCACTGACAACAATAGCACTATCGGCAATATAACCAATCTCTTTTTCTGTTTTTAGTAGAGTTGTTGGTGCTTTTTTACAGGCTTGGAATACAATAAGGAGTACTATACTTGCTGCTAGCAATCGAAAATTAATTTGCTTGTTCATATTGTTTGTCTAGTATTGTTAAAGTGTTTTTTGAATGTTCTATTAATAAAGGAAAAAATGAATTAAAATCAGTATTAAAATCATCATAATGGGCTTCGAGATCTTCTATGCTGATATGCAGTGGAATATTATGTTTTATCCTCTTTTCCATGCTCTGTAAGGTTCTTGCAATACCTTCTATATGTTCATATTTTTCAAGCCAATTATAAGCTATTAGTTTTGGTGCAATTAGTTTTGTCTTTTCAGGTAGATCATCATATTTTTTTTCTAGAGTAATATAAAAATCTGCAATAAAAGAAGAAAGTGATACAGTAGAATAATCAGACCAATTTATAGCCAAAAGATGATCATAAAAAATGTCAATTAATACACCTCTATAATGTCCATATCTTGGATGCAATCTTTTTTTACTTAGTCTTACTATAGGATGTTGATCGGTAAAGCTATCAATTTGTCGGTGAAGTAGTATTCCTTTTTGAAGGTCAATATCAAAATCGAGATATTTTTTTCCTTTCACTGCATCACCCATAAAATTACCTATTTGTATAGCCTTGTTTTCACCAGATAAATAGATATGTGCTAAGTAATTCATCGTCTAAAAATACAAAAAAAAATCCACCCAATTTGGGTGGATTTTTTTTAAATATTTATTAGTTTGTTAATTGTTTAACATAACTGGCATAACAAGCATTAAGATATCTTCACCTTCATCTTTACCGTCAATTGGTGTTAAGATTCCTGCTCTATTAGGGACTGACATTTCAATTAAGATTTCTTCTGAATTAAGATTTGTCAACATTTCTAATAAAAAACGAGAGTTAAAACCAATTTGCATATCATCACCTTCATAATTACAGGTCAAACGCTCATCTGCTTTATTGGAGAAATCGATATCTTCAGCAGAGATGTTTAATTCAGTTCCTGCCATCTTTAAGCGAATTTGATGTGTAGATTTGCTTGAAAAAATTGAAGCTCTACGAACAGAATTTAAAAATGAGGCACGATTTACAATTAGTTTATTTGGATTTTCCTTAGGAATTACTGCATCATAATTAGGATATTTACCATCAATTAAACGACAGGTTAAAGTCACTTTATCAAAGCTAAATTTAGCATTAGTTTCATTGTATTCTATTTCTACATCACTTTCAGCGCCAGCTAATATTCCTTTAAGAATATTTAATGGTTTTTTTGGCATGATAAACTCTGCTACTTCATCCGTTTTTAAATCAGTACGAGTATACTTAACTAATTTGTGTGCATCAGTTGCAACAAAAGTAAGCTCTTCAGGGCTAAACTGAAAGAAAACACCACTCATTACTGGGCGTAAATCGTCATTACCTGAGGCAAAAACGGTGTGAGTAATTGCAGTTGATAATATATCGGCACTAATTTTAGTGCGACTAGGAGATTCTAAAGTTACTGTCTGAGGAAAATCATCACCATCATAAAATGCCATATCATATTTCCCATGATCTGCACTTATTTCAACGGTATGATTCTCTTCTTGAACATTAAAAGTTAAAGGTTGTTCAGGAAAAGTTTTTACAGCATCTAGCAATAACCTAGCATTTAGGGCAATAGTACCTGTATATTCAGATTGAATAGGTATACTACTACTCATAATCGTTTCTATATCAGAAACTGTTATTTTTAGCTGATTCTCGCTTATTTCAAATAGGAAATTATCTAAAATTGGTAAAGTATTATTTGTATTGACAACACCTACAAGTACCTGTAGCTGTTTTAATAATTGTGAACTTGAAACAATAAATTGCATTTTTATAAATTTTAAAGTATTGCAAATCTAATTAAAATTCTTGA
>JAOZLL010000031.1:17342-23634 GCA_029934835.1 Flavobacteriaceae bacterium
ATAAATTGCATTTTTATAAATTTTAAAGTATTGCAAATCTAATTAAAATTCTTGACTAATTAACAATATTTCATTTATTGACTTTCTAATAGTATTATGAAATTTAGGATAAAAAATAGTGTAATTTTGTCATTATGCAAGAAAACTATAAAATGCTAGCGACAACCCTATTTGGTTTAGAAGAAGTCTTAGCTAAAGAATTAAGAAATTTAGGAGCTCAAAGTGTATTGATCGGTAATAGAAATGTATCATTTGTCGGTGATAAAGGATTTATGTATAAAGCCAATTTAGGCTTAAGAACGGCTATACGTATCTTAAAACCTATCCGAAGTTTTACCGTTTATGATGAGGATAGTTTATATAAAAAACTCAAAACCTTACCTTGGGAGGAATACTTAAAATCAGATGGATCTTTTGCAATCAATTCTGTGGTTCATTCTAAAGATTTCACTACTAATTCACATTATATATCTTTAAAGTCAAAAGATGCCATAGCTGATTATTTTAGAGATAAGTATGACGAAAGACCCGATGTTGATCTGAAACATCCTGATGTGCGAATCCATGTACATATTCAACATAAAACATGTACAGTTTCTCTTGATAGCTCAGGTGACTCTTTACATAAAAGAGGTTATAGGATAAGTACAAATATAGCTCCTATAAATGAAGTATTGGCAGCAGGTTTAGTATTGTTATCAGGATATGATGGAGATACCAATTTTATTGATCCTATGTGTGGAAGTGGTACGATTTTAATAGAAGCAGCCATGATTGCAGCAAATATTCCTGCAAATATAAATAGACCCGAATTCGGATTCGAAAAATGGCGTAATTATGATAACTATTTGTTTGAAAAAATTCAAGAATCATTACTAAGTCGAGTCCATACACCACATAACAAAATAATGGGCTTTGATAAAGCTCCATCTGCTATTAGAAAAGCTAAAGAGAATATAGAAAGTGCTAATTTATCAGATTTTATAAAAGTTTTTCAAATCAACTTTTTTGAATCAGAGAAACAAGTCTTTGGACCAACTACATTGTTGTTTAATCCGCCTTATGGTGAACGATTAGAATTAGATACACATTCTTTTTATAAAGAAATTGGAGATACACTCAAAACGAATTATCCCGATACTATAGCATGGTTTATCACTTCAGATTTAGAAGCCTTAAAACATGTTGGTTTGAAAACATCAAGAAAAATACCTATGCGAAATGCAGATTTAGAATGTAGGTTTGTAAAATATGAATTGTATAAAGGAACTAGGAAAAATAAGAATTAAGAATTAGAAACTCACAACGTTTCAAAAAATAGCAGTGTTGGTAACTTTGGGAGTTTGGGAAACCTTATTAATAAGCATCAACTAATAAAATCTAACAACTTAGCGCTTTAACGCTAAAACAAACATAAGAGTAAATAATCCAATTCAGCGCCTTTGCGCCTTAGTGGTAAAAAATAATCATATTGAAATCAACTAAAATACAAAGAAAGCCAGATTGGCTCAAAGTAAAACTCCCGATAGGAAAAAAATATACCTCATTACGAAAAATTGTTAGTGATTATAAATTGAATACTATTTGTACCAGCGGTAGTTGTCCCAATATGGGTGAATGTTGGACAGAAGGAACGGCTACTTTTATGATTTTAGGTAATATTTGTACACGTTCATGTGGTTTTTGTGGCGTACAAACAGGACGTCCAAATGCAGTAGATTGGGCAGAACCCGATAAAGTAGCTCGTTCTATTAAACTAATGAAAATAAAACATGCGGTAATCACTTCGGTTGATCGAGATGATTTAGATGATATGGGATCTATTATCTGGGCAGAGACAGTTAAAGCTATTCGAAGAGAAAATCCGAATACTACATTAGAAACTTTAATTCCAGATTTTCAAGGAAATAAAAAAAATCTGGATCGTATAGTAGCTGTTGCTCCTGAAATTGTATCACATAATTTAGAGACTGTTAGGCGATTATCTAGAGAAGTTCGTATTCAAGCTAAATATGATAGAAGTTTAGAAGTCTTACATTATTTAAAAGAATCAGGATTAGCAAGAACTAAATCAGGTATTATGTTAGGTTTGGGTGAAACTCAGGATGAAGTTCTTGAGAGCTTACAAGATTTAGCTGATAATAATGTTGATGTTGTGACTATTGGTCAATATCTACAACCATCAAAAAAACACTTACCTGTTGTTGACTATGTAAGACCTGAACAGTTTAATTTTTATAGAGAAGAAGCTTTAAAAATGGGTTTTAGACATGTGGAAAGTGGCGCATTGGTTCGTTCTTCTTATCGCGCACATAAACACCTCAAATAAACTAGTAGTCAGAATTTTTTGGTAATTGAAAGACTATCTATTGTTGCTGTTCAAGTATAGTTATTTGTCCATTTGAGTCGAAACATACAATTTACTGTATCTATTCTGATATTAAGAGGAATTTTTTTATTAGTTGAGTCCTCAGATTTTAAGCTATTCTTGTCAACTGCCAACCAGAACTGTACTTGTTGAAGTTCACAATAAATACACTAAATTTGCTCTTTAGAAACAGAATAAAATACAAAAAGAGATACCAAAAGGTTTGAGTAGTTGAGGGAATTACTAATCATAAGTTTACTTAGTCCAAATTTACTTATGTTAAATTTATTTCAAATTTACTTTACGATTTTTAGGTAAAATATTGAACTATATGAAAAACTTTGCACTTATAGGAGCTGCTGGTTATATTGCACCACGCCATATGAAAGCCATAAAAGAAACAGGCAACAATTTACTAGCTGCACTAGATAAAAATGATAGTGTTGGTATTATGGATAGCTACTTTCCTAATGCCGATTTTTTTACAGAGTTTGAGCGTTTTGATAGGCATATATCCAAATTGAAATTTGATAATAATATTGACTTAGATTATGTAAGTATCTGTACTCCAAATTATTTACACGATGCGCATATACGCTTTGCCTTGCGTCAAGGAGCTGATGCAATATGTGAAAAACCCTTGGTTTTAAATCCGTGGAATATTGATGCTTTAGCAAAAATGGAACAAGAAACGGGTAAAAGGATTTATAATATTTTGCAGTTACGTGTGCATCCGAGTATCATTGCCTTAAAAGAAAAAATAACAAAAGGACCAAAGGATAAAGTCTATGATGTAGATTTAACCTATCTCACTTCACGGGGACATTGGTATTATACTTCTTGGAAAGGAGATGCGTCAAAATCAGGTGGTATCGCAACCAATATTGGTGTACATTTTTATGATATGTTGTCATGGATTTTTGGAGAAGTAAAACAAAATATTGTTCATGTGAATACTCACGATAGATCCGCAGGATATTTAGAATTTGAACAAGCGCGAGTACGATGGTTTTTATCTATTAATTATGATGTATTACCTGATAAAATAAAGGCAAAAGGACAACGAACCTATCGTTCTATCACTATAGAAGGAGAAGAACTAGAATTTAGTGGTGGATTTGCTGATCTTCATACAGTTTCCTATCAAGAAATTTTAAAAGGAAACGGCTATGGATTAGAAGCTCCACGTCAAGCAATTGAGATTGTACATAGCATTCGACACGCACAACCAATTGGTGCTAAAGGCGACTATCATCCATTTGTAAATAAGCCCTTAGCAAAACATCCGTTTGGGTGATTCTGTTTGTCCTTTATTAGTTTGAGCTTTTCGATTTTGCATAAGATGAACTCAGGTTAGTAGTATTAAATAATAAAAACTTTAGTATTTTAGCTTTTCATAAATATTGCTTTGCACTTTAGTGCTTTAGCGGTAAAAAATCACCAATAAAATGAAAGGCATTATACTAGCAGGAGGTTCTGGAACAAGACTACATCCCTTGACAAAGGTCGTATCCAAACAATTGTTACCCATTTATGACAAACCAATGATTTATTATCCGTTATCTGTTTTGATGTTGGCAGGTATTCATGAAATCTTAATTATCTCTACACCTCACGATTTGCCAAATTTTAAAAAGTTATTTGGTAATGGTTCTCATTTAGGGATACAATTAAGTTATGCAGAGCAACCTAGTCCTGACGGATTGGCACAAGCCTTTATAATTGGTGAGGACTTTATTGGGAATGATGATGTCTGTTTGGTTTTAGGAGATAATGTGTTTTATGGTTCAGGGTTTGCAGATTTATTAAAGCAAACGGTTCAAAGAGTTCAAGAAAAAAACGAAGCCGTAATCTTTGGTTACTATGTACAAGATCCCGAGCGTTATGGTGTAGCAGAAATTGATTCGGAAGGTAAAGTTATGAGCATTGTCGAAAAACCACTCCAACCAAAATCTAATCATGCTGTGGTAGGCTTATATTTTTATCCCAATTCGGTGATAGAAATTGCCAAAAATATAAAACCATCTGCTAGAGGTGAGTTAGAAATTACCACAGTCAATCAAACTTATTTAAACCAAAACAACTTACACTTACAACAATTAAGTCGTGGTTATGCTTGGTTAGATACAGGTACACACGAAGCTTTAACCGAAGCCACTGAATTTATCAAAGCTATTGAAAAACGAACCAGCTTAAAAGTAGCTTGTATTGAGGAAATTGCTTGGCGTATGAATTTTATCACTACAACTGATTTACAAAGTATGGCTAGTAAAATGAATAATGAGTATGGTGCATATTTGGAATCAATTATATAAAGACTTGTGGATTTATCGTTTCATATAAATTGACTTGTAAAATGGTCAGGTTATATCAGGGAAGTACAATTGACAACTAATTACTATTAATAATAGTTATTAAAATCATCGTCTGCGTCGTGATCTTCTTCAAATTCACTACCAAACTCATCCTCTAGATCATCTTCCGTACTTTCACTAATAAATTGTTTTTCAGGGGCTTGTTCAGGTAGTTTGCCAGTACTAAATACCATCATTGGTGTTTCAATTTCTTTTGTTTCATCTATTTTGTTCAGTTCTACAAAGAAGGTCCACAAATTGAGAAAGTCATAAACATATAAAATTTTATCGTTTTTACTCTTAAAAACCTCTGATAATATATAGTCTTTCATTTCATTAGATTCACTTGCATCATTCATGTTAAATAAAGGAATTTCTTCTCCTTGATCCCAACCATCATTGGTACGATAAAAAGCTGCCATTTCACCTAGGCTTAATCCAAAAGCTTGAACAATAGCTTCATGAAGTTCTAACAAATTATTTGTAGGGTTGATTGCGATATCACGAATCACATCATCTTCGACATCTAATATACAACGAAAGGTGTATTGCATAATTTTAAGTATTTGTTTTTGAAAATACAAAAATAATATAAATTGTTATAAACCGGAGTTTACTTTAGGAATATATTAATGATAATGTAATTACCCAACTGTGCTAATAAAATTTAGTTATTACATTATTCTGAATTATGGGCATGTAAAAAAGATGGGGAGAATTTATTAATAGTTATGAGTTTTACTTGAATTTTTCAATTATTTAGTCTTACTTTACAACAAAATATATCTGTCAATGTCTTTTTAAAGAAACTGCAGATATATTTACTTTGTAGCCAATATCTCTATTGAGAATATGTTAATAATAAGAAATGTATAATGAATAGAAATGAATTTATAAAAATAGTTTGGAAAAAAGGATTTATTCCTCTTCTACTTCTTGCAATTGTTTGCCTCATTGCGAGTATCATACAAAATGGAGGAATTAAAGATTCTTTAACAATATGGACTATTGTATTTTTATTACTCCTAATTATAATTGAATTCATATTTAAGAAAATACGAATAAAAATTAATTCTAAATTATCATATTCTTTAGTATTAAGATTTAACATAATGTGGAAAGTTATAAAATATCTAATCATATTTTTTATTTATGGTCTTTTTATTCACCATTTTTGGAGTAAAGAATGGTTTATTTTAGCAATAATAACTGGAATACCACTAATTATTAAAACAATCGAAACATATCGTCAATTAAGACAAAGCTTTCACCAAATAGTCAGAATATAGAATATAATAACTGAAAATAGAAACACTTTGGAATAGTCTGAAAATTTCTTAAATAAATTGAATTATAGGACGTATAAAAGGAACTGATAATCTTGAAGAAAAAATTATTAACTGGCTACAACATTGCCTAAAATCCATTGTGGCTAATAGATTACCTCAAAGTTCCTTTTGTGTCTGTAAACACGCCAAATCTTTGGATTTGGCAATTTAAATGGAAAGAAACAGTGGACAAATCCAAAGATTTGTCTAATTTTATAAACTGATAATTAAGGCTATTTAAA
>JAOZLL010000081.1 GCA_029934835.1 Flavobacteriaceae bacterium
CGATACGTTCTTGACGTTCTTTTTTTACAACTTCCTGTTGTGCAACTAGTGCAGCCTGTTTTTCTTCTTCTGCTTGTTTGCTAGCTTCTTCTTCAACTCGTATTCTTTCAGCAGTTTCTTGTGCTTTATCAATACGTTCTTGACGCTCTTTGTTTATGACTTCCTGTTGTGCAACAATTGCAGTTTGTTTTTCTTCTTCAAGTTGTTGTTTATATTCATTTTCTTGTGTAATTCGTTCCGTTTCTAATTTTTCAGTTACTTCTTTTTCTTCTATCTCTTTTTCTAAACGAAGTTGTTTAGCCATTGCTAATGCTTGGGCAGTACGTTTTTGTTTGTCTTTTTCGGCAGCAATTCTTTGTGCCTCTACAGCGGCCACTCTTGCAGCTTCTTTTCTCTGAGCTTCTAAACGCTCAACCTTTTCTTCTGCAACAATTTTTTCTCTTTTAATTTGTTCTTTTTTTATTCTATCTCTTTCTCTTTTTTCAGTAAACGAAAGTTCATCATCATTTTCTTCAATGTCAGTATTTGAATCAATAATTTCATTGGTTTGTGTATTATAAACAACTAATTCATCAGTTAAATTAAATTCTTCTTCAAACTCCTCTTCTTTTTCTGGGTTTAAGTAAAGGGTGAGTTTGTCTCCTTCTTCAGGTATAGTTTGAATTTCAGCAAAACCAAAAAAGCCTTCTTTATAAGTAACAATATCATATCTAACATCACATTCAATATCTTCAACTACGAATTCACCTTTATAATCTGTTAGAATAGTAGCTATATGATCATCTTCAATACTAAAGATATCAACAGTTGCTTCAAAAATACTTTTTTTTGTTTGTAAATTTTTTACAACACCATTAATTGATTTAGCACATTTGTTTAGTGAAGGTTTTTTATCTTCAAAATAATAAATATCAATTCCTCCAAAACCATCTTTCCTATTGGAAGAGAAATAACCTTTATTAGTATCTGGAATTAGGACATAAGCAAAGTCATCTTTTTTGCTATTTATTGGCTTTCCCAAGTTTGAGGGAGTTGTATAAATATCATCAATGAGAAAACTTTCAAAAATATCTAGGCCACCAAGACTATTTCTCGAATTTGATGAAAATGATAGTTTATCATTTTTTCCAATAAATGGATACATTTCTTCACCTTCAGTATTTATAATTTCACCCAAATGAATTGGTTCACCAAAATCCTTCCCTTTGTTGTTTATATTTACAACATAGATATCTGTACTTCCATAAGAATCAGGTTTATCTGAAACAAAAAACAATTTAGTGTTATCTAAATTTAGAGCGGGTTGCTTAAATGTATAATTTGGATTATTAAAAGGTAATCTTACATTGTTTTTCCACCGTCCTGTACGATCAATACTGGCTCTGTATAATTGAAATTTTTTATTTCCACTTTTTTTAGAATAATAAACACTAGTTCCATCATTCGTGAAAACAGCATGAGTAGCATCAGTAGGAAATTTAAGCCCTTTAGAAACCTGCCCTTTAGGTTTTAAAACTCCTTTGTATAGGTTAGCAGATTTTTCATTAAAACCGGCATTATTATTATAGGAAGATTTGGAGTAATAAACAGCGCCATCACTTGTCAATATAGTTCCAAATTCATTATTTTTAGTATTTACATCAACATTTGTAATTGTAAATCTATCTGTTGATTGTGCATACGACAAACTATTGATAAAAAAAAGAAATAAAATGAAGGCCTTATTCATTTTCTATGGCTATTGTTCAATTATCTTACAATTCTTACTAGTAATAACTATATATTTGCTTGATATATAAATATTATTTAGGTTTGAACACTATTAAAACAATGTATCAAGTGGTAAAGATGTTATTAACATTTATTATATCAAAATACAAAAGTAAGTTTTTTTAGTAGATTATCTTCATAAAGTGAGATAATTCAATGCTTTTAACTAAAACTCCTTCATATGGAATATGTAAAAATAACCGAATTAAATTCTACTTATCAACATTTAGAAAAGATGAGTGTTGGTGAAATAATCCAAAATATTAACAAAGAAGATCAAACAGTTTCTTTAGCAATTGAAAAACAATTACATAAAATTGAAATATTAATAACAGAAATTGTAAGTAAACTTAAGAATGGTGGTCGTTTGTTTTATATAGGTGCTGGAACCAGTGGAAGGTTAGGAATTTTAGATGCTTCTGAATGTCCGCCAACCTTTGGTGTTCCTGATGATATGGTTATAGGGATTATTGCTGGAGGAGACACGGCAATAAGAAAAGCAGTTGAAAATGCTGAGGATTCTACGATACAAAGTTGGGATGATCTTAAAGAATATCATATTTCTGATAAGGATGTATTAGTGGGAATTGCTGCTTCAGGTAGTACACCCTATGTTGTTGCAGCAATTAATAAAGCTAGAAAAAATAATATTATCACAGGCTGTATTACTATGAATGCGGGCAGTCCTTTAGCCTTAGCGGCTGAGTTCCCAATAGAGGTAATTGTCGGTCCTGAGTTTGTAACAGGTAGTTCTAGAATGAAAGCTGGTACTGCTCAAAAAATGGTCTTAAACATGATTACTACAGCTACGATGATACGTTTAGGAAGAGTTAAAGGAAATAAAATGGTTGATATGCAGTTGACCAATACGAAATTAGTAGATCGAGGTGCTAAAATGATAATGGATGATATTGCTGTAGAATATGATATAGCAAAATCACTTTTGCTAAAATATGGTAGTGTGAGAAATGCTATTCAAAATTATTCAAATGCCAATATTTAGTTTTCTGAATAAATTTTCCGAATGGGAATACTGGCCATCTTATATGTTTTATATACCCAATTTACCCTATGCTTTTTATTTGGCAACAAAAGCTAGAAACTATACTTTATATTCGGCTGTAAACCCATCTATAAAAAGTTCAGGAAATGGCACTGAATCAAAATATGAGACTTTAAAACTTGTTCCTGATTTTTATAAACCAAAATCAGTATTTGTTTCAGAAAAAAGAAATTTTGAAAACACGCTTAAAAAATTATACCAACAAGGTATTGATTATCCAATAATCGCAAAACCTGATGTTGGATTTAGAGGTATGTTGGTCAAAAAGATTTATTCAGATGAAGCTTTAAAAAAGTATCTCGAAGCCTATCCAATAAATCTAATTCTACAAGAGTTTGTTGATTTACCCAACGAATGTGGTATTTTTTACCATCGCTTACCTAATAAAAAAAAAGGGACAATAAGTTCCTTAACTATGAAATCATTTTTGAGTGTAATGGGTGATGGTATTTCTAGCTTAGAAAATTTGATAGCCTATGACAATAGGGCACAACATTATGTAAAAATGCTAGAAAAAGATCATAAAGAGAATTGGAATAGGATTTTAGGTAAAGGTGAAATAATCTTATTATCTGTTATTGGAAACCATTGTAAAGGAACACAGTTTATTAATGGGAATCATTTAATTGATGAAAAACTTACCGAAACTTTAGATAGGATAAGCCATCAAATAATAGGTTGGTACTACGGACGTTTGGATGTGAAATACAATACTTTAGAAGAATTACGAGAAGGTGAAAATTTTATCATATTAGAAATTAACGGAATTATTTCTGAACCGACTCATATCTATGACCCATATCATGCTACTTATTTTCAGGCTTTAACAGCAATAAGAAGGCACTGGAAATATATCTATAATATTGCAAAAATAAATTTACAAAATGGAGTGCCTTCAAAAAATTTTTTTGTGTTTTGGCGTGAGATTAAATGGCTGAAAACTTATGTTAAAAACATTGAGAGATTAACTAAATTGCATAGCTAATTTCTCTAAATCTAATCCCCCATAATTACCAGAACTCATCAGTAATAAGGCAGTATTGTCGAATTCTCCATCAAGAATAAATTTTTGAAAATCGGTTGCTTTTGTAAAAACAGTTAAGTTTTCTTTTTGGAATGCCTTTTTGATTTGTTGTTCCGAAACCTCGTTTAATCCTTTTATAGAAACAGCATGTGGTGAATAAAACACAACTGCTTCATCTGCCTGACTCAGGGTATCTTTATAATCTTTTAAGAAAGTAGCATTTAGACTACTATAAGTATGTAATTCTAAACAAGCTAATAATTTTTTCTTAGGATATTGTGATTTTACGGCATCTACAGTTGCTTGTACTTTTGAAGGTGAATGTGCAAAATCTTTGAATAATACACTCGTATCATTTTCTGCTAATTTTTCTAATCGTTTACTGGCACCTGAAAAGCTAGCAATAGCTTCTATAAAATCACTTTTATCAACACCCATAAGTTGACAAATCCATTGAGCACCAGCCAAATTTTGCATATTGTGTTTCCCAAATATTTGTAACGGAATTCTTCCTTCATCAGAAAGCAAATAGGTCACTCCATTTTCAATTATATGAGAAATTGTATCATATTTATATTTTTTGATGGGATTTTTGGAATTCTCAACGATTTCTTTAAGCAAAGAATCTCCTGTAAAATAGACCATCATGCCACCATGTAGAACACTATCGACAAATATTTTAAACTGCTCGGTGTAATTTTCAAAAGTTGGAAATACATTGATATGATCCCAAGCAATACCACTTAACAAAGCAATATGTGGTTGGTATAAATGAAATTTGGGACGTCTATCTATTGGCGATGATAAATATTCATCACCTTCTAAAACGATAAACTCATTATCAGATGTCAAATGTACCATAGTTTCAAAACCTTCTAACTGAGCACCTACCATATAATCTACCTCTATATTGTGATAATTCATCACGTGTAATATCATAGAAGTAATGGTCGTTTTACCATGAGAACCACCAATTACCACACGTGTTTTATTTTTGGATTGCTCATAAAGAAACTCGGGATAAGAATAGATTTTTAAATTTAGTTCTTGAGCTTTTAATAGCTCAGGATTATCAGCTTTGGCATGCATTCCTAAAATAACAGCATCTATTTTTGGTGTAATATTTTCTGAAAACCATCCCATTTTGGTAGGCAATAAACCTTTCTCTGCTAATCTTGATTTTGAGGGTTCATGAATGGTATCGTCACTACCTGTAATAGTATCTCCTTTTTGATGTAAGGCTAGGGCTAAATTGTGCATAGCACTTCCACCTATGGCTATAAAATGTATGTTCATCTAAATCTAAATTTAAACAACAAATATACTGTTTTAGCTTGGCAATATGCCTTATCAAATAGTTGATGTAAAAGAAAATATGTAATTTTAGTCACATTAAAACAGCTAAATGATTCTATATTAGCTTAATAAATAATTAGTAAATGAACCGATTTATACTAAACTTATCCGATAAATTATTTGAATTTCTCAAAACTATTTGGGAAAGCCAACGTGCAAATAGGATGAGTAGCTATGTACTTGTTATCACTTTTGTATTAGGTGTAATTGTTAGTTACTTAGACCGTAGTAACCTAATAAGTCTAGGAAAATGGGAGGAAAGCTTCTCAAATCCTTTTTTTGCGATTGAAATTTCGTTTACACTTTTATTAATCTTGGAGTTGTTGAGTTTGATTTTTGTTTTATCAAAATCTGTGGCAAAATCGGTAGGGAAACAATTTGAATTATTATCCTTAATTTTCGTACGTTCGGGTTTTAAAGAGTTTAGTCATATTAATAGTTTTAATTGGGATACAGTACCTTCTGAGGTGATCAATATGTTTGCCTATGCCTTTGGTGCACTTGCAATTTTTGTTATCATGGGTTTTAATTATAAACTACAAATGCACAGCAGATTAACCAATACAGAAGATGATGAAGAGACCTTCATTCAATCCAAAAAACTCTTAGCTTTACTGTTACTAATAGCTTTTGCAATAATAGGTTTTTATGATATTAAGGCTTTAGTGACTACTGGTGAGTATCTGCATTCATTTGATAAATTTTATTCTGTGTTAATTTTTAGCGATATTATAATTGTCTTAATCGCTTTACGATATACACTTAATTATTATAGAATTTTCAGATATTCTGCCTTTGTGTTAGTGACAATCTTTATTCGAATTTCACTATCAACGAATGTTCATTATAATGTTGTGATTGGTGTTGTAGCAGCTATTTTTGTGCTATTATTGACATTTACTTATAACTATTTCTTAAAGGCATTACCTTCTAAAGTAATTCAGTAATATTATTGTCTAATTATTCACTCATCAATATGACTCATTCACTCATTTATACAATTAACTAAGGTATGATTGTTGTAAGTTTGTGATTGAATTACTAATTTTACATCTAATGAAAAAGTCTGCTTTATTAATTTTATTATTTTCTACTTTGTTATACGCACAACAACCTTATGAGAATTACACACAGCTTTGGCAAGAAGTGGAGCAATTTGAATTAGATAATCTACCTAAATCGGCTAATATAGTAGTTGATAAAATTTATAAAAAAGCTAAAGCGGATAAGAACGCTCCACAGCTTGTAAAAACGGTACTATTTCAATCAAAATTTGCTTTAATTATTGAAGAAGAAGCGCAGTTAAATATTATCCACAACTTTGAAAAAGAGATTGCAAAGGCTGATTTCCCAACAAAAAATATTTTAGAAAGTGTCCTCGCTAATTTATATTGGCAGTATTTCCAACAAAATCGTTGGAATTTTTACAATCGCACCAAAACATCAGAAAAAGTAGATACTACTGACTTTAGAACTTGGGATCTAAAAACTTTATTTGAAGAAATACATATTCATTTTCAAAATTCTTTACAAAACAGCCTGTTAGCTCAAAATACAAAATTAGATAATTTCCAATCCTTATTAACTAACCAACCAGAATCAAAACTATATAGGCCAACGCTTTATGATTTCTTAGTACACAATGCACTCGATTTTTATAAAACGGATGAAACCCATCTCACTAAACCCGCTTATAAATTTGAACTAGATAACCCAGTTTATTTAGGAGATGCCAAAACTTTTTCAAGACTAACTATTGAAACGAAAGACTCCTTGTCATTACAATATCATGCCCTTTTATTATACAAGAATTTAATTGCTTTTCATGAGAAGGATAAAGATCCAACTGCTTTGGTGACACTTGATTTAGAACGTATATATTTTGTGAAACAGCATGCTACTTTTTCTGATAAAGAAACTGTCTTTTTACAAAGTGTATTAACAGGAAAAGAGCAATATAAAAATCACTTTATCAGCACTTTATACGATTATGAGATTGCCAGCTTATATCAACAACAAGGAGAAAAATATAATCCAAAAACAGCAAAAGACAATCAATGGAAAATTAAAGAAGCTTTATTAGAATGTGAAGAAGCAATTAAAGCTTTTCCTAAAAGTAGAGGTGCTCAAAAGTGCCAAGCTTTACAATTTAACATACAACAAGCTGCACTCAACCTAACAACAGAGGAGTTTATCAATTCAAATAGACCTGCACGTATATTAGTAAAACATAAAAACACTGATAATCTGTATTTTAAAGTAGCCAAAGTAAGTGAAAAGCAACGTGAAAAGTTACAAAAAACCTATAACTATAAAGAGCAGATAGCATTTATCCAAAATTTAAAAGTAACCGAAAAATGGTCAACAGAAATTAAAAATGAAGGTGATTATCAAATGCATTCCTCAGAAGTCGTCATTCCAAAATTGTCTCAAGGAACTTATTTAATTTACGCTACTCCTGATAAAGATTCAATAAATACCTTTGCTTTTACATACGTTCAAGCTACTGATTTAGCTTTGGTTGAGATGAATTCAAATCAACAAAAAATTTTACAAGTGGTAGATCGTTATTACGGAAATCCATTGCAAGGAGCTAAAGTGCATTTGACAAATTATAATACAGGTCGCTATTCTAAAAAAATTGATGAAGTCTTTACAACAGATGCTTTCGGTCAAATTTATTTACCGAATCATGAACAGTATTCAAATGTAAAAGCAACAGTACGATATGGAGATAAGTATGGTGTCTTTGGCAATTATTATATTCGTAAGTCTTATCAGAATCGTGACAATCAAAAAAACTACTACCAAGCCTTTTTATTTACCGATAGAAGTATTTATAGACCTGGACAAACCTTATATTTTAAAGGAATAGTCGTAA
>JAOZLL010000082.1 GCA_029934835.1 Flavobacteriaceae bacterium
AATTAAATAGATAGCCTTATTTATAAATTTTGAGACTTTTAATTGCTTTTTATATATTTTTTTATTTTTATCATTTGTATTTACAAGGCTTTGAGTACTAGAAGCTCGTGCTACACTTCCTTTCGTTTTAACCACAATGACACCATTACTTGCTCGTACACCATATAAAGCAGAAGCAGCTGGTCCTTTTAAAACAGAAATTGATTCAATATCATTTACATTGATATCTGACAATCCGTTTGGTGCATCAATTCCACCTAATGAGCCCGCATCACCAATATTTGAATTATCAATTGGAATACCATCCACAACATATAGAGGTTGATTGTTTCCAGTTAGAGAAGTTACACCTCTTAAAACTACTCTTGATGAAGCTCCAACACTTCCAGAAGACGCTGTAACTTGAGCTCCTGCTATTTTCCCAGCTAATGCATTTGCTATGTTTGTTTCATTAGTTTTACTTATATCATCTCCTGAAAGTTTTTGTACAGCATAAGTAACCGTTTTAGCTTCAACTTTACGGCCAAAACCTGTAACGATAACTTCATCTAAGATATTCGAACTAGATGCTTGCATTAAAATATTCATTGTAGAATTATGCACACTAGCTTCCGAAGTATCCATTCCTACATAACTAAATTGCAAAATATCACCTTGCTTAACAGCTAGTCTATATTTACCATCAAAATCTGTTTCAGTACCAGTAGAAGTGCCTCTTATCAAAACGCTCACTCCAGGTAATGGCCCTGTTTCGTCAGCTACCATACCTGTAATACTAAAAGAACCTGCTCTTGGTGCTGCTTCTGACTCAGTATTGGTCATATTTGGGTTTACTACGCGTCGTTTTATATTGTTATTCTGAACCAAGTTATCATAGGCTTCTTTTAAATCTGCTGGTGGTGTAATACTATATCTTATATAATCTCTAACATCATCTAACACAATTAAAGAAGTAAAGTCTGAGATAATATGAAATTCTTTACTCAAAGCTATAATAGTATCTTTATTCTTTTCTCCCTCGTTCTGAAGGTGTATAATCTTATTTTGTGCCCATAGTTTTCCTAACTTAGGATTACTATTTACTTTATTAGTAATTTGATAATCAATAACTTTAGTGACCGTATTGCCATAACCAAACTTTAATTTGATTACTTGTCCTGTATGGCAATTTTTTCCACTAAAACTTATATCATTAATTATACTTAGTGGCGCTTTAGGGAATATTTCAGTTTCTAAATTACCTGTTTCGATAGCCAACAAAATAAATTTCTCATAAGTGAGCTGCCGAAAAGCCTCGTTGGTTTTTAATCTTATAAGATTAATATAGGCTCCCGAATTATTCTTTAATACATGTTTTGCTTGCGTGTGATTAGTCTTCGTTAAACTATTGATAATAAATAATTGCTTCTTAAAGTTAGGATAATCATCACTGAGATTATTCATCATATCAGTAAAAAACAAGGTTGCATCAACATTTTTATCTGAAACATCTTTAAGTACACTATAATTGGTACCTCCATCATATATAGAGTTTTTTAATCGATTTTTCAAAACTGACCAGTCTGCATCTTTAATATCAAACTGGATCTTATCTTGAATCGAATTACTAAATACAATAAGATTAACCTTTACATTTTGTAGGTAATTAAAATAGGTGTTTAATAATTTTATTTCTTTGGCTAAATCCCTTTTTTGCATAGACAGAGAAGCGTCCCATACTAAATTAATAGTAGATGGTTTGACTCTTGCTTTGTCTTTTGGTGTTATTTTTTGATAGCTGTAAAAATAATCTTCATCACGAATGATTGTAACGGACTCATCCTTTTGTGGAATACTAATTTGAATAATTTCATTTGGTTTAAAGTTCTCTTTTGTTACAAAAGCTACCTGCTTTAGATAGTTTTGTTCGAACTTAAAATTACTCATTTCACTTTTAATAAATGCTTTCTGAGTGGTATCTAAAACTTCAACATTCATTTCAAAATGATCTAAAACTTGTGTAAACTCAAGTGGCAATTGAATACTATGTACAGCCTCCTGAATAGTCATTTTTTGATCATAAGCCAAGACCACACGTTTATAACCTCTAGCAGGTATAGGGTAAATACGTGCCTTATAGTTATTACCTGTTACTTTCTCTAATAAAACAGGATCTACACCTCTACGGACAACTGCTTCGAATGCAACTCTACCTTGTTCTTTTTCGACCACCACAGCTTCTCTTAAGTTTCCGTTTATTTCTAAAGCCAATCGTACTACATTTTGACCTTCACCTAACGGAAAGGATAATTCACCTTCTAAAACTGAATTAGAAGGATTATAAAAAAGCATATCATAAGTTGTTGTCGCAATATTACCTACAACCTGAACATCTACAGCTAATGAAGTAATTCCTAACTGCTTATCTTTAACTTTTATAGCAGGAATTTTTTGGCTAAAACTTTGTTGGCTTACTACTATAAACAACACTAAAAAGAATAATTTTGTTTTCATGATTCATTGGATTTTGGTTAGAATTAAATTTATTTGACCATAAAACTAGTAACCAACGAAGTCTAAAAAAACATGAAATGAGTAATTATATGCTTTGAGTGAGTGAAAGGGGATATTTCGGGTATAAAAAAAGTCCTCTACCTATTTTAAGAGGACTTAACAAGTTTTTTATTACTTCTAATTATGGGAAATTACCCCATATAAGAATTCAACATCCATAAAGTTTTTTCAGTTTCAGTGATATAATCACTCATTTGGCTTGCGGTACCTTCGTCATCTGCTTCGCCAGCTTTGGCTAAGATTATACGTTCTTTGGCAATTAATGTAGTAAAATTATCAATAACCAATTGGACACTTTCACTACCTACTTTATCATTTTTATAAGATTTGATTGATGCTTGTGCAAGAAAATCCTCGAATGTATGTAAGGGTACCGTTTCTAACGTAAGAATTCTCTCTGCAATTTCATCTACCTTTATAACGGCATCTTCATAAAGTTCCTCAAATTTTAGGTGTAATTCAAAAAATTGCTTTCCTTTTACATTCCAATGGAAACCTCTTAGGTTTTGATAGAATACTTGATAATTAGCTAATAGATCATTCAACATATTAGCTACTTCTTTTGAGTTTTGGATATCTAATCCGATACTATTTTTCATGATATAAATTTAAATTATTATTTATTTTTTCTATCACAAAAGTAAGCTAGAACAACAGGTAAAAGTGGTGAAATTTATCTTTTGATTTTATACTACTATAAGAGATATTTATTATTCACAAAATGTTTATCAAATTTAATTATGCTTATTACTAAAGGACAAATTTCTGTTTTATCAGTTTCAATACTCAAGACTTATAACCTATCATATAACTAAAAGTTGGATGACCGATGACAGATGACCGATGTTAGTGTGGGAAAACTTTAATTATTTAGACAAAAGACCTTTTCACTAAGCCCTAAATAGGAGAAGTTCCCTTAATCGTACAATCATCAAATATTACGAAGCTAAAGCGATGGGCATCGCCTGAATGGCGGTCTGACGCAAAGGCAATCTTTTTTGTGTAAAAATATCTAGATATTCCTTCTATTTTACTATTCAAATCTTACCTTTTCTTTTGTTTCTGTAAATGAAAGCTTAGGTCGAACTCAGGTTTATATCTCAATAATAAATAAAAAAGAGAGCGATTAACAAACCACTCTCTTTATAAATATTCTTTTTCAATTAGAGTTAATTAATTATAATCTTTTTAGTGATATTGACTCCGGTAACGTCAACAAGTTTTACCACATAAATTCCTGTATTTAAGAAATTAATATCTATTGGAAAACTTACTTTATTGGTTTGAAATACCTGTTGCCCCACTATATTATACAAGGCTATTTGTGTATAGTTTGAATTAGCATTTTTTAGATATAAAATATTGTTTGAAGCATATATAAGTTCATTAGTTGTATCATAATTAGTCACTTCTAACACTCCAGCATCGTAGATATCTGTAATTTCTTGTTGACTTAATGATTTATCAAAAAATCGGAGTTCGTCTATTGCTCCATTAAAATATTGGTCTCCAGAATATAAGCTTTTCCCTAAATTTTGCTCTATTCTTAGCACATAATTTGGGGTATAACCATCTATTTTTTCTGATAAGAATGTAGCATTTTTGTACAATTTCATTACGCCATCTGAATTGACAGTCGCTGTAAAAAAATCCCATTGTGACAGTGTGATTTCAGGAACATAGAGATCGTAAAAAGTTATTGAACCGTTATGTATGTAAAAGGCTAAATTATTTGATGTAGATTGGTTTGCAAACATAATATCATCATTATATGTACCATTTCCTATATCAATTATTCTTGACCAAGTATTAAACGCATCCCAACGTGCCCAGAAAGTAAAAGACATCGGACCTCCATTTTCCCAATCTCCGATATCGATATAGTTATCTATTCCGTCAAAATAATAAGCAGAATCCGAAGTTCCATCTTTATCATCAGTTAAAGTGGCTCCATAAACTGTTCCGTGATGTTCGTTACCACTATAATCATTTGCATCACCGTTAAATGGATAATAGGCAATGAGATGAGATGCTTCAGCACTCACCTCTTCTTCTGTTAATGCATAGTTATAAATTTTTATATCGTCTATAGAGCCTTGAAAATACCTCGGTTCTGGTGTATAATATAATCGTCCTATATTTAAAACATTTAGGTTCTGTGTATTCAAATCTGCATCTCCATTTTCATGACAAACGCTTGCCAACAACTCTCCATCTGCATAATATTTTAAATCGGATAGCGCATTTGATATAGTATTATCATAAACGATAGTATAATAATGCCAATCATTATCTGAATTATCAAAAGATTTTGTAGCTGTTTTATATGAAATATCTACACACAAACCTCTACATATTGGATTTAATAAAATTTCAAATCGATCTCCAGAAGTAGATAGATCTCCTCCATAACTTAATACAGTATTCTGTTGATTGTTTGAATCTGGTTCAATATCGGTTTTAGCCCAGAAAGAAATAGTTCTTGAATCTGTACCAAAAGGTCCAACAGCTGAAACACACTCTATAAAATCATCACCATCAAAATAATAAGCTTTATCTATATCTCCATGTCTATCAGTTGTTAACGTTGCTCCGTTTACTGTACCGTGGTTTGTATTTCCACTTTCGTCATTTGCGTTGCCGTTAAATGGATAATGAGCAACTAATTCTGGGGTATTGTATAATTTTATATTGTCGAACCAAGATTTAGTAGTTCCTCCATTTCCAGCTGTTAGATGTATATGTGTTGGCGAAACACCAGATACTGTAGGGAATTCAGTGTAAGTAGTACTATCAAGAGTTCCAGACACTTGAATACCATCAATAAATACCTTGAAAAGTTCCGTATTAAAATCAGCTTCAATTTTGATATGATACCATTGATTAATGGTGTAATCTTGAATTTCATATCTTGTATCATCAGGATAAGTAGAAGCAACAATCTTCCCGTTATAAAATCTAACATCGGCACAATAGGTACCCCATGAACCTACACTTGGATTTGTAAAACCTATACCATTTACATATCCTGATAAAAATTTTTCGGCTTTGACATAGCCTTCTAAAGTTGCTTTAGTAGGAATACTTACTCCAGGATCTTTTATCAATGTTGCTGACCATGAACCAGCTCCTTCAAGTTCAAATGAACTATCAGGACTCACAGAAGTAGTATTGACCACTTGTTGGTTTGCATCTCCTGTGCCATTATATTTAATAACCCAACCTGTTGGTAGCGTCCCTGCTGTTTCAGCATCAAAATTATCATCGATTAGCTGTGCAAAAATAATAGTGTTTACAAAAAACAGAAGTATGAATAGTCTTGTTTTCATCCTATATAAATTTATATTACTCCAAATTTAGATAAGAAGTACTAAAATAAACATGACTTGTGTCATTTTAAGAAACTATAAATAGGATAAAACATTCTTAACCAAGTATTCACAAAAAAACAAAAGGTTTTATTGCAATAAACTCAAGGTGGCTTTTCTATTTATTTTTTCATTTTTAGTCCGAATAAAAACTGGTAAAAAATAGATTTCTTTAGGGTATTCATATTTAGATAAGTCCGATTTGGCAAGATTTGTATCTATCAAGTCTAAGACTTTTTCGGATTCAATCAATAATACTAATTTCTCTCCTAAATTTTCATCTGGGACTGCTCCTATCATGAATGGTAAACTAATAGTAGCGCTTAACTTTGCTTCAATTTGCTCTGGAAATAGTTTTATGCCACCACTATTTATCACGTTGTCGAAACGCCCTAACCATTCAAATTCGTTAGGTGCAACTAAATTAACTAGATCATTTGTATGTATTACCTCATCAATCAATAAGGGAACATTAATCTGCAAGCAGTCACGTTTATCAATACTAATGGAAACATTCGACAAACATTTATAATGCTCTTTTGTATTTGTTGCTAACTTTTTGACCGCAATATGAGTGATAGTTTCCGTCATGCCATAAGTTTGATAACAAGTAGTCTCAATATTCCTTAATTCTTGTTCTAAAGAATAAGAGATAGCTGCACCACCTATTATCAGTTTTTGTATTCGATGTAAATCAACTAACGAATTTTGAACTTGCAAAGGAACCATTGCCGCAAAATTAAAATTGGCTTTGGTTTGTACTAATGGATTTGAATCAGGATTCACAACTTCTAAATGCCAACCTAAATGAATAGCGCGTACCCACATCATTTTACCGGCAATATAGTCTGATGACAAACAATGTAGCGCTCTAGTTTTAGGTGGTAAAGTAAAAAAATCTCCTGTCGCTTCTGCACTGTAAAGCATGGCTTGTTTTGATAGTGCTATTATTTTGGGCTTACCCGTTGATCCTGATGTGGAGACACTAATCGTGGTTTTAGTAGAAAATAATTCTTTTAAGAAATCATAGTTTTCATTCAGATTAGTCTTGACATATTGCAACAAATCTGCAATGGCTGTAAAAGAATGCTGTTGGAGTTTAAAATCAGGATGAATGTTTACTTGTGGCACTATAGAATTATTTGAAACCCAAAATTACAATTTTATGTGCTGTAGTGCAAAATAAAAACTAGTACAAAGACTTACACAGAAATCTTACAGAGATTCTACTGCTCTTTCACCCATTCGTATATAGAATCAATACGGCTAAATTTCATTTTGAAATGCTAGATCGTTTTATAACATCACATTATTTGACTGCTTTATATAGAAAGCTATTAAATTATTGAGCATTTTGTTTACTGAGAATGCCTGAAAGGTATTTTTAATAAAGCATAGGGCAACGCCCTATGTTTGGATTAACAAACAACTAACGCCCTGAAAGGGCAATATAGAATCAAATGGCACAATCAATATATCTGTATGTTCCTATTGTCTTCAGTACAAAAAAACGATCTCCATTTATAAAACAAGAAGTAAAAAAAGTTTTTGTCTACTGAGAATACCTGAAAGACATTTTTATTAAAGCATCTTATACTATTATTTAATTACTTTTTATAGAAAGTTATTCAATTATTGAGCATTTTTGTTTGCAGAGATTGCCTAAAAGACATTTTTATTAAAGCAAATTATACTTTTATTTAATTACTTTTTATAGAAAGCTTTTCAAGTATTGAACATTTTTGTTTGCAGAGAATGCCTGAAAGGTATTTTTAATAAAGCATAGGGCAACGCCCTATGTTTAGATTAACAAACAACAAACACCCTGAAAGGGCAATATAGAATCAAATGGCACAATCATTATATCAACCGTATATTCCTATTGTCTTCAGTACAAAAAAACGATTTCCATTTATAAAACAAGAAGTAAAAAAAGAACTATTTGCTTATATGGGAAGTGTCATAAAAAATAATAGGGTATTCCTTTTAACCTGAGTTCGATGCTCAGGTTTTAATTATCGTACATCAACTTATAATACTCCTGATACGCTCCAGAAGTTACATTTTCTAACCAATCGGTGTTTT
>JAOZLL010000032.1:0-21177 GCA_029934835.1 Flavobacteriaceae bacterium
GAAAATCAATGGCATTAACACCAAAATTTACTGCCCAAGGATTATTTTTATCCTGTGCATTCACATTGTTGATTCCAACAAAAACAAACATAGCCAAAATGGCAATTTTTACATGTTTCATTTTAAATAAATTAAATTAAATAAGATTATTTTCAAAACTATATATAGACCTTTAACAAAAAAGGTCTTTACTACTTGCAAAATTAAACAATTAATTTAAAATCAGCCTACTCTTAAGGATAAAATTTACACAGGAATCTATAGTTTTCTTGTTATACTGATACCATCTCTAAAGGGAAGCAAAATAGTTTCAACTCTTTTATCGGTGTTAATTTTTAGATTATAATCATAAATTGCTTGTGTATCCAAATCATTTTCACTTATTTTTTTAATTACTTTTCCGCCCCATAATACATTGTCTGTCAGAATAATACCGCCCGAATTTACCTTGTCAATAATTAAATCAAAATAGTGACTGTAGTTCGTTTTATCTGCATCTATAAATACTAAATCAAATGTTTCTTTAAATTGAGGTATAACATCTAATGCATTGCCTGTATGTTGTATGATTTTTGAGCTAAAATTCGATAAATTGAAGTATTTTATTTGAAAATCAACCAACTCTTCATTATTGTCTATAGTAAAAATCTTCCCATTTTCAGTTAATCCTTCCGATAAACATATGGTTGCATAACCCGTGTAAGTACCTATTTCTAAAATATTTTTAGGTTGTACGATTTTTGAAATCATGGCTAATAATCGTCCCTGCAAATGCCCGCTTAACATTCTTGGTCCAATTATTTTTTGCCAAGTTTCCTTTCGTAATTTTTGCAAAATAAGAGGTTCTGCTTCTGAAAAACCTTCAGCATAATTTAATATTTCTTGTGAAACAAAATCCATAAAACTAATATTTCAAAATTATTTGAGGCAAGGTATTAAAAGTTTTGGCTCTATTTTGATTTAGGTGAGTAAAATATTAATGTTTCGTTTACATAACTTTTAGTAGATTTTTTAAATCCCGCTAAGTGTTAAGTATCTTATTGAATATTTTTGAACTTTAGTTTTTGGGAATGATTATTCAATTTTATTTGTTATTTAAGTTTTTGGGATTTGTTATTTGAATTCTAGCCATGTATCTTTGCCTTTTTTAAATCATATATAAATAGTATTATGCGTATAATTATTCCCATGGCTGGTATTGGTTCTCGTTTAAAACCACATACCCTTACAGTTCCTAAACCACTAACACTTATTGCTGGAAAATCAATTGTACAACAACTTGTTGAAGAAATTGTAACAGTAGTGGGACAAAAAGTTACCGATATCGGATTTATTATTGGTCCTGCATCAAAAGGTTTTCCTGCTAATACGGAACAAAAATTAATTGAAATAGCCGAAAAATTAGGTGCTAAGGCTAAGGTGTTTATTCAAGAAGAAGCACTTGGAACAGCACATGCTATTCATCAAGCACGTACACTATTAGAAGGGCCTTGTGTTGTTGCATTTGCTGACACCTTATTTAAAGCTGATTTTACTTTAAATGACACCAATGATGGCGTTATTTGGGTAAAAAAAGTTGATAATCCAAAAGCGTTTGGAGTGGTTAAATTAAAAGATGGTATTATTACAGATTTTGTTGAAAAACCTAAAGTGTTCGTTTCTGATTTAGCCATTATTGGTATTTATTACTTCAAAGAAGCTGAGAAATTACGTTTTGAAATTGACAATCTGATGGACAATGACATCAGAGGTGCTGGTGATGAATACCAACTTACTGATGCACTTGAAAATTTAAAACAAAAAGGAGCTCAATTTGTTCCAGGAACGGTTTCTGATTGGATGGATAACGGAAATAAAGAAGTCACCGTTGAAACCAATAAAAAAGTATTAGACTACCTACATAAAGATGAACAAAACTTGGTTTCAGATTCTGTAGTATTAGAAAATTCTAAAATTATTCCACCATGTTATATTGGTAAAGGAGTTGTTTTGAAAAACACGACAATAGGACCTTTTGTTTCAATAGGTGACAAGAGTATTGTTACTAATTCTACCATAGAAAATTCTTTAATACAAATGAATACAACAATTAGTAACGCCACCTTAAATAATGCAATGATTGGAAATAATGTTGAGTTTGACGGTAATTTCACTAGTGTTAGTTTGGGTGATTTCTCTCAATTAGTATAAACAAGTATTTGTGTTAAGAAAAATAGTACATATAATAATTTTATTTTCTGTCTCTCTCCAGATATCTTACGCACAAGATGATTCTGAAGAAGAGGTTGCCAAGGCTAAGGCTTTTACAGATGAAGTGCTACTAGAAGAAAAAAGAGCTCTTAACTTTGAAAAGTTTTTTATTGAGTCTATTCAACAAAGAAGTATTGAAAATTACGATAAAGCGCTAGAATTGCTAATTGCTTGTAAAGCTATTTTTCCTGATAATGTAGCCATGTTGTTTCAAATGGCTAAAAATAATTTTGATTTAAAACAATTTATTGAAGCTCATCACTTTTGTGATAAAGCCTTAGAAATAGAGCCTGATAACTTTTGGGTTTTAGAATTATCTAGAGAAATATACTTAAAAGAGCAAAATTATTCGGAAGCAATTCAGGTTCAAAAATTACTCTATAAACAAAAAGAAAGTGAAGCAGGGAATTTATTGCGATTGTATTATTACACCAAGGATATAAAAGGAGGAAAAGATTTATTAAAAGAAATTGATAAAAAGAATATTTATGTTACTGTAATTGGTTTTTATCAAAAATATTTTAATAAAACTCAAGAAGTAATTATCCAAAAACAAGGTAATAACCTAAGAAGTGATAAAAAGGAGAATACGTCAAGTCTTTCAATAAATAAAGATTTTACAAATCTTATTGAAAAACTGGAAAAACAACTTATTGAAAAACAGTATAAGAGTTTATTAAAGGATAGTGAAGAAGCATTATCAATTTATCCAGCGCAAGCAATAGTTTACCTCTATAAAGGTAGCGCTTTAAATGGTTTATTAAATTATAAGGATGCCGTTGAAGTATTAGAAACAGGAATAGATTTTGTTTTTGACGATCCAAAATTGTCTAAAAAATTTTATAATGCATTAATCATAGCATACAAAGGAATCAATAATACCAACAAAACAAATTATTATAAGCAATTGGTACAAAAATTGTAACCTAAAGGCTATACACCATAAATTATGAGCAAACAGATTTTTTATTATGGAATAGCCGTTTTGGTATTATTTAGTTCGTGTAAGACTACAAAAACTACTGGTTCTGTTATCAAAAGTATTTCTTCTAAGAAAATTATAAAAGCACATCAAAAAGTAGATTTTTCAAAAAACACAATTCAGGCAAAAATCAAGACTTATTATAAAGATGCTAAAAATTCACAGAGTTTAACCATTAAATTACGGATAAAAAAAGACGAAGTAATCTGGATGAGTGGTACTTTCTTAGGATTTCCAGTAGCAAAGGTAAAGATTACACCTACAAGTGTTCAATATTATGAAAAGATAACTAAAACCTATTTTGATGGTGATTTTAGTTTAATAAGTGATGCATTAGGTTCTGATTTAGATTTTCAACAATTACAAAATATTCTATTAGGGCAAGCTGTTTTTGATCTTAATGATGGAAGGTTTAAAAGCCAAATTGACCAAGAATCTTATCTTGTGATTCCAAAAAAACAAGCCGATTTATTCGATAATTTTTATTGGATAAACCCAAAACACTACAAGTTAAATAAACAAGAAATTCAAAATAGAGAAGACAACCAGAAATTATCAATTATTTATACTAAATATCAAAAAGTATCAGGAGTCTTTTTCCCAAAGGAGATGAGTATAAACACCACACAATCTAATCAAAAAACACAAATTGAAATGGAATTTCGTTCTCTTGTTTTCAATAAAAAGCTTACTTTTCCGTTTTCAATTCCTTATGGATATAAAGAAATTACTATTAGTGATTTATAAAACGATTTAAAGTAGATGCTTAAAAATACCCGTATATTACTTATTTTTAGTCTGATTTTTCTGATTTCAGCACCCTTAATGGCTCAAAAAACAAATAGAAAAAAATTAGAAGCTAAGCGAATTGCCCTAAAAAAAGAAATAAGCAAAATTAAAACATACTTAGATAAAACAAAGAAAAAAGAGCGTAGTTTAAGCAACCAGGTTAAAGATTTAAGCCAAAAAGTACAGACACGAGAAGCGTTAATAAATACGATATCTGAGGAAATAGGTAGTATTTCAAACGAAATTGAAAAGAACTCAAAAGAAATTAACCTCTTACAAGATGAATTAGATAATCTGAAATCAGATTATGCCACTTTGATTTACAAATCCTATAAAAATAAATCGGAAGAAAACAGACTCTTATTTTTATTATCATCTGATAGTTTTTTTCAAGGATTTCAGCGTTTTCAATACATGAAACAATATACTCAATTTAGAAAAAATCAAGGCGATAGCATTAAAAGCAAAACTGTGAAATTAATGGTAATGAATGATAGTTTAGCCATTAAAAAGATTACAAAGAGTAATTTAATTGATGAAAAAAAATATGAACAAGAAATAATTGTTTTAGAAAAAGACAAGCAAGAAGTTTTAGTGAAAAAATACCAAAAGAAAAAATTTAAATATCAATCCGAGATTAGAAAAAAACAAAGAGAAGAGCGTAAATTAACACAGCAGATCGAGAGTATTATTAGAGGTGCTATTAAAAAATCAGGAGCTAAGAGTAAAGGATTTGCTTTAACTCCAGCTGCTAAAGCACTTGCCGATAAATTCATTTCAAATAAAGGAAAATTACCTTGGCCAGTAGAAAAAGGATTGGTAACAGTACGTTTTGGGAGACAACCCGATCCTATGGGTTCTTCCTTAAAAATTGAAAGTAGTGGTGTTCGAATAGCAACCAATAAAAAAGCAAAAGCAAGAGCTGTTTTTGATGGTAAAGTAATGGCAATTCAAAAAAATCCACAAAGTGGCATATTATCAATTTTTGTACAACATGGTAACTATATTACAGTATATGCTAATTTAGAAAATGCATTAGTGTCAAAAGATGATAAGATTAAAACAAAACAAACTTTAGGTACAATCCATACAAATGCCGTTACAGGTAAAACCATTCTTAAGTTTCAAATATGGAAGGATGTCACCAAACAAAACCCTTCGAGTTGGATTTACAAAATGTAAGTAACAAACTACTGGTTTTTTGCTCATTTCAATCTTACCCAAAAAACCAAACTAAGGTTAATATTTAGGCTCTTTAATCTTACGAATACGAATTTTTAAAGCAGCAAAGGCTAAAGTCATCAACGGACTAATTAAATTAAAAAAGGCATAAGGTACATAAGCTACAGTAGCAACTCCTAAAACTCCTGCATTATAAGCTCCACCTGTATTCCATGGAAATAAAACCGAAGTTACCGTTCCTGAATCCTCTAAAGTTCTACTTAAATTTTCTGGTGCTAAGCCTCTATCTTTAAATGCTTCGGCATACATTTTTCCTGGAACAACAATAGCTAAATATTGATCAGAAACGGTTCCGTTAAAGAAAATACAAGTAACTGTTGTACTGGCAAAAACTCCAAAATCTCCTTTTGCCATTCTGAGTAAAGCATTACTAATACTTTTTAAAGCGCCGATAGCTTCCATAATCCCACCAAAAACCATTGCAGATAAAATAAGCCATATCGTAGAAAGCATCCCTTTCATGCCACCAGACGAGAAAAGATCATTTAAAACAGCGCTATTTGTTTCAATACTAACATCTGCAACAATGGCATTCATAACCGCTTTATAAGAATCGTGTATGGTTAAGCTTTCTAATCCTAAAATGGCTTGTAAGACTTGTGGTTGGGCGATTACTGCAGCTATACCACCTAAAATTGTTCCTGCTAGTAGTGCTACTACAGGTTCTACCTTTTTAATAATTAAGAAAATTACAACTGCTGGAACTAACAATAACCAAGCAGAAATATTGAATGTGCTTTTTATCCCTTCGAGAATTTCAAGGCTTTGCATTTCGCCATGTGTTTCTTGAAAAAAACCTAAAACAATAAAAATGATTATTGCTATTGTGATAGAAGGACCAGTTGTATACAACATATAACGAATATGTTTAAACAAATCTATATTTGCCATAGCGGCAGCTAAATTTGTGGTATCTGACATCGGTGAAATTTTATCACCAAAATAAGCTCCTGAAATCACTGCTCCTGCGATCATTCCTTCATGAATACCTAAGCCTTTTCCGATACCGATTAATGCAATACCAATGGTTGCCGTGGTTCCCCAACTACTACCCGTTAATAAAGATATAATGGCAGATACAATAACTGCTACGGCTAAAAATACGGTTGGATTTAGTATTTGTAAACCATAGTATATCATGGTAGGAATCACACCACTAATAAGCCATGTTCCCGCTAAACTACCTACAAATAACAAGATAAGTATAGCACCACTCGTTGTTTTGATATTCTTATAGACACTCTCAAGCATCTCATTAAAAGTTACTTTATTTCGAAGTCCGATCATTGCTGCAATAAACCCCACTAATAATAAAGCAAATTGATTGGCTCCAGATGTTGCATCATCATGGTAAATCACTAACACATTATAACTCAATAATGCCATTAATAAAAAAATAGGCAACAAGGCCCAAAATAATGGAAGATCTTTAGTCGGTGATTTCACCATAAGTATTTAATTGAAATATTGAATAGGTAATATTACGGAAAAATTTGTTAGCTGTCTAAAATGTTCTTTTGTAATCTCTTTTAATCCCAAACTGATAATTATCAGAGATTTTAAATGACATATTTACTTACTTTGATTCTTAACTGATTGATTCTATTCTAATTAAAAACGTTTATCATGAGAACACTAGCGGTATTAATTATTTTTCTTTATTCATTTAATATATTTTCTCAAGTGGGTATTGGGACGACAAATCCTGATGCTTCAGCTGAACTTGATGTTACTTCAACTTCTAAAGGGATTTTAATACCACGAATGACACTTGCGCAACGTAATAACATTGACTTAATAACTGGTTCTCCCACAGGTGTATTGATCTATCAAATAGACAATACTCCCGGGTTTTATTATTATAATGGAAGTGGTTGGGTTCTGTTGACTGATACAACGTATACTGGTTCAACTGGTGTAGAATTAATTGGTAATGATTTTCGACATGTTGATACTTCTACAATTACTGGTTCAGATAATTCAAATGGTATAGTCGTTCAAGATTTAACTTTTGATGGTTTTGGTCATGTAGCTACTTTTGGAACTATCGATTTAGATGGTCGTTATTATACAGAAACAGAATCTGAGAGCAATTTTGTACGTGTATGGGGTGATACTATGACAGGACAACTAGCCTCTGTAGTCCCAACAGGTACGTCCCCATTTGCCGTAACATCGACAACTTTAAATCCAAATCTTAATGCTGATTTATTAGATGATCAAAATGGCACTTTCTATTTAGATAATACAGATACATTAGCTGATCTTTCTTGTTCAGCCGGACAAATCGCAAAATTTGTTGGTGGTGTATGGACTTGTGTACAAGACGAAAATTCAGGAGGAACAATAACTTCAGTAACAGGTACGACTCCTATCGTTTCAAGTGGTGGAACAACACCAGCCATAAGCATAGCTCAAGCTAATTCAACCACAGACGGTTTCTTGGATTCAGCAGATTGGACAACTTTCAATAACAAACAAAATCGAGTCACTGGAGTTTGTGCTCCTGGAAGTTCAATTCGTGCGATTAATGCAGATGGCACTGTTGTTTGTGAGGTAGATAGTGTCGATGACGCAGATGCTGATGCAACAAACGAACTTAACACTGCTATAGCTTGGAATGATGGAACTAATATTATTTCTGTAACTGATGCTGGTGGTAATCAAGCAGTTGCTCTTACGGGTTTTGCTGACAGTGTCCATAACCATGATGCAGATTATGTGAATACAGCTGGTGATACTATGACTGGTCAACTAATTTCTACACTCGCAACAGGCACAGCACCATTTGCTGTAACATCGACAACTTTAAACCTAAATCTTAATGCAGATTTATTAGATGGGTTCAGTGGGTCATCATTTTTTATATTAAATCAGAATGAAACTGTTACTGGAATACCAAGTTTTAATGGTGGTACAACAGGTTCAAACGCTCCATTTAGCGTGGATAGTAATTATCTAGTCACTAATTTAAATGCTGATTTACTTGATGGGCATCATGCTAGTTATTTTATGACTGCATCATCAGATAATTGGGTAAATATAATTGGTGATACCATGACAGGAAGTTTAATAATGGACCAGGGAGTTGGTGCAGGTATTACTTTTAGCTCTAATACAGGTTCTGCTATTTCTGCAAATTTAAATACAAATTCAAATATTATTGATATTTCAAATTCAGGTACTGGTAGTGTAATAATCGCCTCAACAAGTGCGGCTAGTAAAACAGTTAATTTTTACAATACTTCTTCAACAAATAATGTTAATAATACAGCTATTTATGGAAATTCTGATGGTTCTGGCACTTCATCTGGATATGTAAACTATGGGATTAATGGAATGGCTTCAAATCATTCTTATATGAATATTGGGGTTGGTGGTCAAACTACAGGACTCTTGGGTAGTCTTGTTGGTCTTTATGGTTTTGCTAACTCTAATGGTACTAACACTAAGTATGGTATTAAAAGTTATGCTAATGGCTCTAATGGCGATAAATATGCTGTTTATGCTATTACTGATGGGGCTGGTGATTATAATTATGGAATATATGCCAGTGCTACAGGTGGAACTACCAATTGGGCCGGTTATTTCAGTGGTGAGGTAAACGTTACTGGTGATATGTATGTTGATGCAGGTACTTTATTTGTTGATGCGAGTAGCAACAGAGTGGGTATTGGTGATACCACACCATCCTATAGTTTAGATTTAAACGGTACATTTAGAGCTACTGGGCAAATAATTTCTACACTCGCAACAGGTACAGCTCCTTTTGCTGTAACATCAACAACTTTAAATACAAATCTTAATGCTGATTTATTAGATGGGTTACATGCTAGTGATTTTATGAGTTCTAGTACAGATAATTGGGTAAATACAGTTGGTGATACGATGACTGGTGATTTAATTGTTCATGCAAATATTGGTATTGGAAAAACACCCTCTTATGACCTTGATGTGGCTTCTTATGCACAATTTGATTCAGGCATTTCAGTGGGTGTAAGCGCAAGTCCAAATTCAGACAGAACAATATATGTTAGAGGTGATACAAATGATGCTTATACGATTTATGCAGATAATGATAATACTTCGGGAAATGGATTTGCTGTTTATGCAAATTCAAATGGAGCTACTACTGGAACAAATTTCGGAATATATGCAACGGCATCAGGTGGCGCCACCAATTATGCAGGATATTTTGCTAGTGGAAATGTTTATATTAATGATAATGTTGGAATAGGTGATACTACTCCATCATATAAGTTAGATTTAAATGGTACATTTAGAGCTACTGGACGAATATATTCCACTCTTGCAACAGGCACAGCACCCTTTGCAATAGCATCAACAACTTTAAATACAAACCTTAATGCTGACCTTTTAGATGGACAACACGGCAATTATTATCTAGATTGGAATAACTTTACTAATATCCCAGCAGAAATAGCAGACGGTGATGATGTTGGAGCTCAAAAATTAGATGATCTAAGCGATGGAAAATCTGATAATGATGGTAGCCAAGATGGCTCTTCTGTCTTTTTAGGTATTAATGCTGGTGCTGCAGATGATGGTACTGATAATAAAAATGTAGGTATTGGTTTTGAAGCTATAAAAAGTAATACAACAGGCTTTTGGAATACAGCAATCGGCTTTCAGACTCTTTATTCTAATACAACTGGTAATTACAATACAGCAAATGGATATATGCCACTTCCTGCAAATACAACGGGTTCTAGAAACACTGCTCATGGAACTTACTCACTTTATAGCAATACATCAGGTTCTTATAACACAGCAATAGGTATGTTTGCAAATTTTAATAATCAAACAGGTAATTACAACACGGCAATTGGTTATAACGCATTTGGGAATGGTACTAACTATTCAAACTCAACAGCAATTGGCAATAACGCAGCAATAAGTGGTTCCAATCAAATTCATCTTGGAAATACTAATATAACCGAAATAAAAGGACAAGTAGCCTTTTCAACCTATTCTGACGGTCGAATTAAAGAGAATATTACCGAAAATGTCAAGGGTTTAGATTTTATTACAAAACTGCGACCTGTTACTTATAATTTTAATATAGATAGACAAAATGCTTTGATGGGTATTAAAGACGAAAGCTCATATAAAGAAAAGTATGATATCGAAAAAATTAGATTTAGTGGCTTTATAGCTCAAGAAGTGGAACAAACTGCTAAAGAAATTGGCTATGATTTTAGTGGTGTTAAAACACCAAAAAATGATAAAGATCTATATGGACTTTCTTATGCTGAGTTTGTAGTGCCACTGGTAAAAGCAGTTCAAGAACAGCAAAAGATAATTCAGAATTTAGCAGAAGAAAATAAGTCTCTCGAAAAAAGATTAGAAAGAATTGAAAAACTTTTAGAGAAGTGAAAATAATTTAAAAACGGGGCTTCCTAAAGGAGGTTCTGTTTTTTTATGGTTAAATTGTTAAAAAGATGATTGGTGATTGTTTTAAAAGATGCTGAAATTAATTCAGCATGACTGTTTTCAAATTAAACAGAAGGCAAAGAAAGGGAACTCATGAAGCCTCGACAAAGATGTTCGCCGATGGCTTCAACAGATTCCGATACTTCGACAAGCTCAGTAGAGTTCGGAATGACTTATTTTAAATAAAAGTGAGACTATTAAAAACTAAACTGCTACACTTTCTAAAACCCCTACTTCAAGCATACATTGTCTAATACCTTGGTAGGTTTTTTCAATATTATGATCTAATCCCATGGAGAAACGAACTAAACCTGGTGATAAACCCATTTCTTTTTGCTCGTCCTCAGGTACTTCACTTGAAGTTCCTGTTCCTGGTGCATTGAATAAAGTACGGTAAAAGCCGAGACTTACCGCTAAATCACCTAAATTTTGTTCTTGCATTACTTTCATTAAATGATTTGCTTTTTCTAAAGTAAGCGCATCAATGGTAATCATTCCTCCAAAACCAAATTCGGTATTGTGTAAATCTTTGAACAATTCATGATCTTTATGACTTGCCAAACCTGGATAGACAATTCTAGCACCATCTTGTTCTAGTTTTTGTGAAATATATAAGGCGTTTTCACTGTGTTTTTTCATTCGAATTGCTAGCGTATGCGTATTTTTAAGAATACTTGCACTACGGAGACTATCCATCGTAGAACCAATTAACATAGCCGCTCCATCAATGACACTTTTAGTAGCGTTAATGAAATCTGTACTTGCACAAACCACACCACCAACGGTATCGTTCATTCCATTGATAAACTTGGTTAAACTGTGAATTACAATATCTGCTCCCATTTGATAGGGCGACATGATTAAAGGTGTAAACGTATTATCAACCACCAATAAAACATTGTGCTTTTCCGCAATCTTTTTCATTTCTGGTATGTTTGCAATTTCAAGTAACGGATTACTCATCACCTCACAATAAATCATTTTGGTATTAGGTTGTATGGCGGCTTCAATGGCTTCTAAAGAAGTGACATCTACAAAAGTGGTTTGAATGTTAAGCTTTGGTAAGTAGTTTTTCATAATAGCATAAGAACCTCCATAAATTGTTCTACTCGAAACAATATGATCGCCAGCACCACAAATTTGTAAAATAGTTGTGGATATTGCTCCCATTCCAGAAGCAGCTACGTTGGCTTCTTCTGTACCTTCCATCGCCGCTAAAGCATTTGCTAAATACATATTACTTGGACTGGTATGACGTGAGTATAAAAAAGCACCTTCTGATTTACCTTCAAAAGTATCCATCATATCTTGACCAGTCTTAAAAGTAAAGGTTGCCGAATCTGAAATTGAAGGATTAACTCCTTTAAATTGACCTTGTATTGGATTTTTTTCTAATTGTTCTGCAGGATTAAAGCTCATGATGAATAGATATTATAGGTTTAGTACTTATTTTCTGTAAATTTAATAAATATCAATATATATTTCTATGATATTTTATATATTTGGTGCTATATTCTATTTTATTTAAGTTTGACAGATATATAATACTAGATTAAATCTAAAAATAATCATAAAACAGCAAAAAAATCTTTTCAGATGTACAAATTAGACTCAAAAGACAAAGGTATTTTACAAATACTACAGCAAAATGCAAAAGCAAATATTAAAGAAATTGCTCTTAAAGTAGGATTATCTGCAACACCTGTTTATGAACGCATTAAACGTTTGGAAAAAAAGGGAATTATTTCACATTACTCCGCTATTTTAGATAAAGAAAAAATTGGTTTAGAACTGACTGTTTTTTGTCAAGTCTCTTTACGAACACATGTAAAAAATCATATTAAAGGCTTTGAAAATGCTATTTTAGCCTTAGATGAAGTACTAGAATCCTATCATATTGCGGGTGATTTTGATTATCTATTAAAAATTGTAGTGCATGACAGTAAAATTTACCATCGTTTTTTAGTTGAAAAATTATCTAATCTCGATATGGTTTCTAAAGTTCAGAGTAATTTTGTGATGCATAAAACCAAGGAGAAAGATTATTATAAGTTATGAGATTTTACCTCACTAATTAGTTCCTAACTAACACTATTTTTTCAGCTTGTTTAACTAATATCTGTTTATAAAAAGATTTCAACTCTAAATAGTCTTCTTTAGGAAAAACAGGTAAATTTATAGCCATTTTAGATTCAATCTTTATTAAGTTACCATTTTGGGTAATTGTATACTGATAATTCCCTTTATTATTTCTGATTTCTATTTTTAATGGTTTGGGTAATGATTTAATGCTATAATTAGTAGGAATAATTAAAGTGACGATATCGTGATGAATCCTAGGAAAGTTATAAAAAATAGGATGATTTCTTTTTTCTGACTTAAACGGATTTTCACTTAATTGCATAAAAAGTAATGGGGAAAAGTACAACTCACGACCTATCACTTCATGATATGATTGTGTGTCAAATCTTATATACTCAGTAATATCTCTATCTGGTAGATTAATATTATTAACCCTAATTTTCACTACATTAACATCACTATTCTTTTCTTCAATCCATGAAGCTATTTCTTCTAGATTTTTTGCCTCAACCTCTTTTCTATACTTTAATGCAAAATTATTAGATCTAGATCTAACCATGTTAGCATTCACTCTAGAGTCATTTATAATAACATCGGTATTTGTTTTAATAATTGAATATTTACTAGGGAAAAGATTAATCCACTCTGAAGTGGCATCTGGATAAATCAACCATCCTCTTACATTTAAATCTCGTTCTGGAAGCACTCCAACACGGGTTTTCTTGTCTGTGGCATCCATAAGTAGAATTTCATTATTTGTTTTATAGGCTACTATTACATAGTTAAACCCATCTTTGCTAGGAAAAAGAGGAATACCATGGGATACAGTACTAATTAATACTGGATAAGCTTCAAGACCCGCCTCATTTAACATTGCAAGTAGAGCTAAATTTATATCAGCAGTATTTCCAACTCCTTCTTTAAAACTTTTTTCAATACCAGTATATGAGAAGTAACTGTTTACATTATTCCAAGTAATTTTATTTTTAATAAACTTAAATATTTTATTAGCTAAGTCTTTTTCTGAAATCGAATTATCTTTTAATATTTTTAATTTATCCTTAAAAAAGGTTTTTTTCGTTAATTGACCTCCAAAATATTTACTCTTATAAATATCCTTAGCAATAGAGGTCCAGCTTCCTGTATAGTTTTTTCTTAATAAATTATTAATTTGTGTGGATACTAATTCTAATCTAACTCCTAATTGATAATTAGATATGTTTCCCACAAAACCCTCTTCTTTCAGGGCAGGAACATCTGTCATTAACATACTTGTTGTGTGTCCGTTATGGATTATAGGTATTTTCAAGCTACCTCTAGAAATAAAATTGTATGTTATTTTATTCGATATTTTAAAAAGTGTCTTTGTATGTTTTACAGGGATGTTTCTTTGTATTATTATATCATCTATATTACCAAAAAATGGACTTCTTTTGGTATACTTATACTCTATAACTGAGCCTGGATAAACATTAGGCATCGTAAAACTTATGGTTCTATGAAACTTAGTTATTTTGGTTTTATAAATATGTTTTTTTTCTAATTTAGTTTTAACTATTTTATCATTTAATTGGTTGTAGGTTGCCGCTTTTAATGAAACTATTACTTCTTGTTGTCCTCTGATATTAGTGAAAAAATTAATCTTATGATTTGCCCAAACCAAACCTTCATTATTGTAAATTTTAATTCTTATCTTATATTGATCAATTACTTCAAATCCAAATTCTGTTGTATATTCAATAAAAGAATTTCTTTCAGAGTATAAGACCGCCGCATTAGCAGTAGAATCTAAATGATGAAATTTTTCATTCAACTCCGCCATTGATACCTGTCCAAACTCATGGTTTTGCGACCATAGGGTTTGAAATCCCAAAAGAAATATAATAATCAATAATCTGTATTTCCCCTTTTTAAATATGATATTTTTTATTATCAATTTCTTATTACTCAATTAATAACTAATATTACCTCCTAACCAACACTATTTTTTCGGCTTGTTTCTCGATAATTAATTTATAAAACTCTTTTAAACTTTGGTAATTTGCAGGTGCTATCACAGATTCATTAATAACAAATGAGGTTGTGATGGTTACTACTTGACCCTTTTGATCTATCTTACTTTGGAATATACCAATATCATCAGGTAGGGCAAATTCTGCATATTCTGGAATTGTTTCTACAGTATAGTTTTCAGGTAAGCTAATATTGATTGTATTAACTTGAGCCCAAGGTTTATTATAAAATACAGGGAATTCTCGTTGAACAGATTTAAAGGGGTTTTCTTTTATTTGAAGGTAAAGTAATGGAGTGATGTAAATCTTATCACCAATTTCTTCATAATAGGAATCTGTTTCAAATTTAATGGTTTCAATTATATCCTTATTCAAGTTTTTTAAATTACTTACTCGAGCGCCAAGCACTTCGGTATCTTCAAGTTTTTCTTCTATCCAACTTATTAAAGATTCTGTATTATTGTTTTTAACCTCTTTTCTATATTGATAAGCATATCTATTTGAGTTTGTTGTTCTAGCATTTCCCTCAAAACCCATCTGATTAAACAAAACATTTATAGTAGTTCTTGTAACGGAACGTGTCTTTGGGAATAATTCTATCCATTTTGAATCTCCATCAGGAAATACAATACGACCTCTAAAATTCAGTGTTTTATCTGGTAAAATATTAGGTGTTGTATAAGGATCTGTGGCGTCTAAAAGTACAGAGCCTTCAGGAAATTTTACACTGACAATTACATAATTAAAGCCAAGCCTTGTAGGAAACATTGGGATTCCATGATCTACCGTACTAACAAGTACAGGATTTGCCTCTAGCCCAATTGATCGTAACATAGCTACAAGGTTCAAATTAATATCTGCTGTATTGCCTTGAGCTTCTTTATAGGCTTTTTTTGTTCCTTCATCAGAATAAAATCCACGAATTCCATTCCATTTAATTTTTGATTTTACAAACTGGAAAATAGCTAACATTTTTTCTTTTTCAGATAATGCTCCTGCGAGAACATTTGGCAAGTCTTCAGAAAAATGCTTTGTCTTATCTAACTGATTACCAAAGTATTCACTTTTATAAATATCTTTAACAATGGAAGTCCATGTATTTGAAAATGTCTTTATTGAATAGCCTGGATAATCTACATACGAAAGTTCATATAATAAACCCAGCTTATAATTATCAATATTTCCTGAGTAAGATTCATCGAGAATTGCTGGAATGGCATCTAATTCAATTAAGGATATAAACTCTTCAAAAGCAACAGTTTCTGTATAAGTTTCCCGTACTGAGCCACTAAACCCTTTATGTACAGTTGTGGTATGTCTAAAAGACATTGTTTGTTCTTTTCTTTTATTGGTTATAGGTATATGTAAATAACCTTTATGAAGTGTATTATATTTAAAATACTCTGGTATTGCCATTCTAACTTTTATTTTCTTAATGGGAATATCAGCTTGTAATTTTACTTCTTTTAACATACTAAAAAAAGGTGATTTTACAATATACTTCCATTCAATTACAGATCCTTCTTTTATATTTGATGTAGTAAAAACTCTAGCATAATTGTATTTATTTATCTTATCTTCAAAAATGGCACTGTTTTTAAGTTTGGTTTTAACAATTTTTCCATTCTCTAAATTATAGGTAGTTGCTTTAATAAACAAGGCTTCTTCTTTTGCTGAGGCAGTATTATAGTGCAGATGTATTCTTTTTGTAGCATAGTCATAACCTTCTTTGTTATAAATTTTTATACGCTCAAAGTATTCTGTTTTAATAAAAAAGCCACTACCTGGCTCGTATTCAAAGTTTGTTTTTCTTTCAGAATATAGTATTACTGCATTTGCTGATGGATCTTTATCATAGGATGTTTCCTCTAATTCCTCTGTAGACACTTTTCCATATTTATAATTTTGGGATGAGACCAAAGAGGTAAAAAGTAATAATAGGCTAATAATTATATTTTTCATCTAAGTATTGTTTATTTCTTTTTAAGAATAATTTTTAATTTTTCGTGCTTTTTAATTTGTTTTTGAAACTTTCTATAAAATTCATATTTTTCTTTTGAGTATAAACCCTTGTTTAGTAGAATTGTACGGGTATAAAGTAAAGAGGTTTCAGAGCGTTTTTCAATTTTTAAAGAATAAGTACCAAATTCATTATCTATACTAATTGGTTTTGGCAACTCCACTAAACCATAATTTTGAGGAATGTTAATGGTATAGGTGTCTATATCTTGATAGCCTCTTGGTATTTCAAAAGGTGTTTTTCTGTCTTTTACTCTCTTAGGAACAGCACTTATTCTATTAAGGGCATTAAGCGTCAATAACATAGAACCATCACTATTTATAAGGGTATAATTATCTGCTGAAAAAGACACAGACTCTTCATATCTTTTTGAATCTTTATTATTGGTAACTTCAATTTTAGAGAAATTCAAATTATTGATAAAATCAAAATAATCTTTCATTTTTGTATCGAGATCTTTTGGAGATAAACCATCAAAAGAATATAAATGATTTACATATTGAGTTCCATAACTTTTCACTTCGGCATCTGCTTGAATACTGCCATTACTATTTATAGTATAAGAGGCAATAGTCTCTTGTAGATTACTTTCAGGTCGATTGGTAGTTGTATGAATAATTTTACCTCCTTCTGGAGTTATGGCTAATACATCTCTATCATCTGTAAAACTATTTTTATAACCAAATGGTGCTTTTTGGCTGGTACATTCAAGCCAAATGGTGTCTTTTTCTGTTGGTAAACATAAAAAAGCATGATTACCTTGAACTGAAATAACCTCTTTTTCAATATTTCTTTTGTTTTTACCCGCATAAACAGCAGTATAAAAAGACGATACTTCTGCAACATCCATCAGTGCTTTTGTATAAAAAGTTAATGCTTTACAATCGCCATAACCTAGGCGATCCACATCATCTGTCATCATGGGTTGCCAACCTCCTATTTCAACTTGAACACTGATATAACGGGTTTTGTTTTGTACATATTCATAAATTATTCTGGCTCGTTCCATGGGGTCAGAAACATCTTTGATCAATTCTTTTACTTTTAAGACCGTTTCTTGCGATAGATTGTTACGAGAGGCTAATAATTCATTGTGCATCCATTTTCCAAAATCTTTCCAATTATCAGCTGTTCCATCAACACCGGCTAAATGAAATTTATTACTGGCTAATTTAACTCTAGGAAGTATATTAAAATAACTCGGACTTAAGGCTTCTTCTTTTATGGGTTCAATATTAGAGATACTGTATTTTATCAAAGCTTTTGAAATGATTTTTTTGATCTCATAATCATCAAAATTTGACTCCACTTTTTGAATTTTAAAATCTGGTGGATAAGAAAAGGTATAAGAACTATTTATCACTCCAACCTCATAACTTCTTATAGGCATCCATTGGGGAATAAAAGCAGTATATTTATGATGTTTCTCATATTCATAAACAACAGTATAGGGATATGATATTGGAACATAGTTGTAATGAATCACCCTATTATCAGTATAAAGATTAGCACTGCCTGTTGCAGAATAATCATCAAAATCTTTTTTCTTTACTTTTTTTATTCGATTTCCATACCTATCATAAAAAATCATAGATACTTGATTAATTCGATTTCCTTTATCATAATAAAGAGTCAAATCAGCTAAATAATCTGCATTTTTATTAAAAATCGTTATAGCTGCTTTGTGATGGATCAGCATTTTATCTTGACTTACCAATTCAATTGAATAATTTTCAAACTGAACTACTGCATTTGCATTTTTAGAAAGGTGTTCAGGAATAGTAGTTCTAAAGTAATCTTGGGCAATTACTTGCAAAAAGGAAAGAAAAAGAATTAGAGTAGCAACTGTTTTTTTAGGCATCAAAGTATTTTTTGTAAAGGTAAAAAATATTTTATAATAGGAATAAATACTTCTAAAATGTAAAAAATGTTACATAAAACCGACGTTATAAAACTAAGCACTTATTACTCATAAATCAATTCATGATAAATAGTCTTACATTCTTTTTTAGCTTTGGTATTTTTAAAACACTTTTCCTTTGGCAACACAAATAAATCATTTTTTTCTTTAAATCCTAAATCTAAAGCTAAATCGTTTATTGATTTTAGATCAATGTTTTTTCTATTTTCTGCACTTATATAATATGATAATTTAATGGGTGTTTGTTGATATAAAGCTAAAGATAACACATTGTCTGGTGATATTGTGGCCCGTTTAAGCATCCTATCAGTTGGCCAATGAATGGCTCCAAAAACCTGATATAATAATTCTGAGCAGACTAGTTTATCACTTGTTTCTACATCAAAATTAAAATCGTATTCTTTTCCTATTTGAGCCAAAGCATTTTGATAAAGTAAAATTTTATCTGTTTGCGACAAGTGCTTAAATCCTATGATGCTAGCTATTGCCAAAGCATCAATATTCATAAAATCTTTTAGGGTTTTTAAATGTGTTCCGCCTCTATCTGTTTCTAAAATAGAATAACCTGCTCGTATCCTAGCATGTATGGGTTTTATGGCTGGATGATCCCAAATCCCTATTTCTTTTAGCTGATTTTCTGTACCTAACCATATTGCAATATGCCCAAAATAGCCAGGTATCATTTTATCTGTCAAAGCAAAACCTGTTTTCTCTGCAATAAGATCCATCGGTTTTAACTGATTTTTTATTGTATTAATAATAGAATCATTTTTAAATAGATATCCTTTTCGAAAACGAAATAACCCGGCAAAGTTACCAATGGCTCCACTTAAATGATGTGTAAATAATTGTCCTAACTTATAGGAATTATCCTGACGGAAATATTTTTGAATTTTTTTCTTGTCTTGACGAATTCTACTTTCTCTATAGGTATTTTCCTTAATTTGATTATAAATACTGGTGTCTAATAGTTTGCAATTCGTTAATTTACTTGACGAATCGGCTATCTTTTTTTTAATGCTAGTATAGTTTTTTCGTTTTAAACCCTGAACTGCAATTTTTTTAAAATCATTGTCTTTTGTGTCAAAAGTTGCATCACTTGCATTTAAAACGCGTCGCATTCTCTTATTACCAATCACCATATAATAGTTTTTATAAAAAAAACTAAGTTGATTAACGCTCATTTGCAAAGTGTTGAATGTGTATTTACTTAACTGTTTTTTGTAATGTTTTACATTGCTTTTTTTATTAAGTATATGGTAGAGTCTACTATATTTCTTATACACTTGAAACGATTTATTCAAATAGGTCATTTCACTGCCTCGAATCGGTTGATTCTTACTCAATAAGTTGTCAATTTCTATCAAGTGCTTTGCGTTAAAATTAGTAAATTCTTTTATTGAATTTTGTAATTTTATGCAGTGGTTTACTATTTTTAAACTGTCTAGTTCTACTGTTTTTAAAGCGGGAAATAGTATTGGTATTTGGTTTGTTAGAGAATCTATTTCGGTAATTTTTGTATTCAAAAAGTAAATGTCTTTTTGAAAATTGTCAAAAACAGACTTTGTAGGTATTACTGAAATTGGGTTTGCCGCTTTTTGAGCAAAAACAAACTGTCCTGATAACGATACAGTAATGATAATAAGATAAAGGAAACGCATTTACAAAAGTAGCTTTATTTATTGACGGTTTTTACTGTCAATGATTATGGTAACTGGTCCATCATTAATGAAATCTAATTTCATATATGCACCAAATTCTCCTGTTTGAATTTTTTTATTTAAATCTTGTTCTAGTTGGTTTACAAATTTTTCATATAAAGGAATGGCAACATCAGGTTTTGCAGCTTTAATATACGACGGTCTATTTCCTTTTTTTGTACTTGCATGTAAGGTAAATTGACTAACTACAATAGCTTCGCCATCTGTTGTTTTCAACGATAAGTTCATGACGCCATTATCATCATCAAAAATTCTAAGATTAGTGATTTTATTAGATAACCAAATGATATCGTCTTTGGTGTCGAGTGGTTCAATACCTAATAAAATAAGTAATCCATCCTTAATATCTGCAACTATATTATTATCGATTTCTACAGATGCTCTAGTGACTCTTTGTATAACTGCTTTCATATATTCGCGCTATATGCTTTACGCCTTAGGCTATACGTTCACGCATATTGCGTAAAGTATAAAGCGTATAGCCATTATTTATCTATACGGACTATCCTCGTTTTCTAACATTTGTATATAATTAAAATAACGTGATTCTGCTATTTCTCCTTTTTCAACCGCATCAATAACTGCACATTTTGGTTCATTAAGATGTAAACAATTATTGAATTTACATTTTCCTTTTAATGCAAATATTTCTAAGAAATAATCGCCTACTTCTTCTTTAGAAAAATCTACTACACCAAAACCTT
>JAOZLL010000032.1:21277-23315 GCA_029934835.1 Flavobacteriaceae bacterium
TCTAAGAAATAATCGCCTACTTCTTCTTTAGAAAAATCTACTACACCAAAACCTTTAATTCCAGGTGTGTCAATAATAAATCCTCCAAAATGTAACGAATACATTTCAGCAAATGTGGTGGTGTGTAATCCTTGATTGTGTACCTCAGAAACAGGTTTTGTTTTAATATTCAATTCTGGTTCTATGGCATTTATCAGTGTTGATTTTCCCACTCCAGAATGTCCCGAGAACAAACTCGTTTTGTCTTTCATCAACTCTTTAACCATATAAATATTTGTACCTTCTTTTGCTGAAATATCTATACAAGTATATCCTATAGTTTCATAGATTTCTTGTAGGTAGTCCTTTTCTGCTAACAAATCATCATCATAAGTATCAATCTTGTTAAAGAGCAAAACGACAGGAATACGATAAGCTTCTGCTGATGCCAAGAAACGATCAATAAATGCAGTATATGTTTTAGGGTTTTCTAAAGTTACAATTAAAAATGCAGTATCAATATTTGCAGCAATTATATGTGTCTGCTTAGATAAATTAACCGATTTTCGGATAATGTAATTCTTACGATCGTGAATTTTATTAATTATACCCGTTTCCTTGTCTAATTCTAATTCAAAAGATACGACATCACCTACCGCAACAGGATTGGTACTTTTGATTCCTTTAATACGAAATTTTCCCTTGATACGACATTCGTATACCTTAGGCTCTTTAGTTCGCACTTTATACCAACTTCCAGTAGATTTTGTAACAGTTCCTTGCATTTGGGTAAAAGTACACAAGATTTTTAGAATCTTATAGAAAGTATTTAAAATACTAGGCTTTAGCTAGTTTTTGATCATATTTTCCCGTTCCCAGCTGATTTAATAAAGTAAAATGACTTTTTAAAGCACTAAAAAATGTTTTGTGTTCATGATACGTAATGTTAAAGTCTGCTGCTGTCTCTTTTACTATTTTAGATATTTTTTTATAGTGAACATGGCATACTTTAGGAAATAAATGATGTTCGATTTGATAATTTAAACCTCCAATAAACCAAGAAAACAATACGCTTTTATCAGCAAAATTTGAGGTAGTTCTCATTTGGTGTATCGCCCAATTATTTTCTATATTGGAATTTTCATCAGGAACAGGAAATTCAGTTTCTTCAATAACATGTGCGGGTTGAAAAATCAATGCTAGTGAAAGTCCTGTGATAAAATGCATAATAAAAAAACCTAAAAGTGATTGCCACCATAAAATATCAACTAATAGTATTGGTAATACAATCAACAAAATAGCATACCATATTTTGTGAATAATTACTTGTGTTAGTGCTTTTGGAAAAGTAAGTCCTTGACCTGACAATAAACCTTTTTTATTATACCGTACAAGTTGTTGGAAATCTTTGCTTACAAACCAATAAATACTCATAATGGCATAAAAGAATGGTGCATAAAATGCTTGAAAACGATGTAATTTCTTGCGTTTTTGATTTGGGGAAAAACGCATAGCTGGCGTTTCAATATCTTCATCATAACCATCAATATTCGTAAAAGAATGGTGAAGTACATTATGTTGAATAATCCAGTTTTTATGATAACCTCCTAAAAAGTTAAGTGTAAAACCAAGTACTTTATTTACTTTTTTGTTTTTAGAATAGGATCCATGATTCGCATCGTGCATTACAGACAAACCAATACCCGACATACCAAAACCCATCAAAACCCACATAAATAGCACCCAACCTAGTGATGAAATAACACCTGTTAGCATTAATATAAGTGGAACGAAATATAAAGACAACATAAAAAATGTTTTAAACTTCATGTTGAAATTGGCATATTTTGAAATATTATTATCCTTAAAATGCTTGTTGACTCTACTTCGTAACTCTTTTAAAAACTCGGGTTGAGATTGTGTATTAAACTTAAGATTTGGGATATTCATTACTATGGGATTTATATAAATACAACCGCAAATGAAACAATTTATTATTAGGAAACAAAATTATAAGATATGTTTAGCATTTGAATGCTAAATATTTAGCACAAAAAAA